>NZ_JABRVQ010000011.1 GCF_013248965.1 Psychrobacter okhotskensis
AGTGTTTCATAACGTTCTGATATGTAGGAGTTGAAGTTTGAAATGCAACACGGCACATCTTACTCTTCAACTCATTCTTTTAAAACGTTGCACTTCTTATTTGAATCTAGGGCACAAAATAAGCGTCCGTTTGCAGCTTTGTTGGTTTTTACCAGAGTAGTAATCAGAGATACTTATTCTAAAAGCCTGTTACTTTAAAAACTTGTCACTCTAAAAGCCAATCACGCTAAAAATAACTGAAAATACTGATTCAGTATTGGTATGCGTAGACAAACATGATAAGATTCATTTTAAATATATCTTATAAAGATTTATGTCAGCCCTTCAATTAGAATTGCCAAAATGTTTGATTGATTTAGGCAATTCTAATCACCGCTGACAACTTAACTTTAACCTTATCCAAGCAATGTTATACATCACTAAGAGAGATATTATGGCTTCACCAAAAACGTCAGAAATCGTAAAAGCAACCGTACCCGTCCTTGAAGAACATGGGACAGCGATTACAACAGTATTTTATAAAAACATGTTTGAAGAGCATCCTGAGCTGTTGGACATATTCAACGAAACCAATCAAAAGCTAGGCCGTCAACAAACCGCGTTAGCGATGACAGTATTAGCAGCGGCAAAGCATTTGGATAAATTGGCGACGCTACTGCCACAGGTCACCCAAATCAGTCACAAGCATCGCGCGTTACAAATCTTGCCTGAGCATTACCCCATCGTTGGTAAGCACTTAATCGGTGCCATTAAAGAAGTGCTAGGCGAGGCTGCCAATGATGATATCATTACGGCTTGGACGGAAGCTTATGATGAGATTGCTTCGGTATTTATCCAGATTGAACATGGTATGTATGAAGAGGCGATGTGGCAGGGTTTTGCACCTTTTAAAGTGACTGAAAAGGTAGCGGCTGCCACGGATATCGCCGCCTTTACGGTTGTGCCAGTGAACGAGTATTCAGAAAGTACACAAAGTATTGACCTGAGTAAATTAAATCTAACCGCTGGTCAATATATCACGGTCAAAACAGATCCAAAGGCCAGTGACCATGTTGCCCTGCGTCATTATTCTTTGTACTCTGCCAGTACCGATACAGGCGTCCAGTTCGCTGTGAGACGCGACAACCGTAATGAGCATCACGGTTTGGTTTCTAACTATCTACATGATGATTTAGAAGTGGGTGATACCGTTCTATTGTCGGCACCGGCGGGCGACTTTGCGCTCAACCAAGAGCTGGTTGAGCAAAATGAGATTCCATTGGTATTGATGAGTGCTGGTGTTGGCGTGACCCCTGTATTATCCATGTTAGAAGCGCAAGTATTGACCAATCCGAAACGACATATTATCTGGGTTTATGCTTGCCAAAATGAAGCGCATCACGCTTTTAATCCTGAAGTGAATGCGCTGTTAGATAAGGCCGACCACGTAGAAAAGCATATTTTTTACTTCGAGTCTGGGCAACTATTAGATGAGGCATGGCTTGCTACCTTGCCTGAGCCTGCTGATATTTATGTCTGTGGCTCGATGCCATTTATGGAAAGTATGATTGATGGCTTGATGACATTAGATCATGGCGTTGATAGCGTCCATTATGAGCCCTTTGGTCCTAAAATGAGTCTGGGCGGCTAGTTTTTAGCTATTGTTGATAAAGAAAAAGCACTTGGATGACAAAATCGTCTCAAGTGCTTTTTTAATTTCAAACAATAAATGGTTAGTAACTGCTTAGGAAGGCAGAGGTATAAAAGGTATATTAATTTTTATTTTCAACAAAGCCAATCATCACGCCCATCTCTTTTTTATCATGCTTATCGATGCTGGGTGTATATAATGCCGATGCAATCCCGCCGTCTAAAAAAAGCGCGTTTGCACAGTTTAAATCATCTTTAAACAGCGCAGCAAATTGATAAAACGTCACAGGCTCATCGCTATTGACGAATTGGATGCTACCATCGCTGCAAACACCGGCACCATTGCGTAGCTTGAGTGAGGTGCTATCAGGGTTGAACTGCGGATGTATCTCGTTATTGATAACCAACATCGGACCCGATTGGGTGGCATACCAAGGCTGCGCTTTGCCGCTCTCAAGCTGCTCATTTAAAGCATTGCTTTCAGTGATTTTTACCTTGCCAGACTTATCCCACCACAGCACACCATTGGGCAATAAATGAAAATTGCCGCCTCCTTCTTTGGTATTTAACGCACGAATCTCTTTACCATCGATGACAGTATAGCCAATCGGTGCATAATTTTCGTTATACATGCCTGCATTCATGGCAAAACTAAGCGTTTGATTGTCTGGCAAGGTCGCTACGACATTGTCAAAGGTTAGCAAAGGTTGCTCGCTTGCAGACGATTGCCAAAACAGCTGTAAAGAGTAGCGCTCGCTATTTAATGCATTGGTATCGATACGGCAGATGCTATAAGAAAACGGCGAGTTTTGTGTTTCGCATGACCAGTTTTCTGTATCATTGTCAGACGTGTCAGCACCTATCGGCTGGCAGGCACTAACGCTCAAGGCCATAAGCGCTGCCGCCAGTAAGGAGTGGGGTAAAGCAAAACCGAAACTTGGCATCAATGAGGTGTCTTTTATATTAGGACTATAGTCAGTGAAAAGTAATATCGATATATCATGTACAACTGATATCAACTTTTCTTGCTTGCTGTGCCTGCGCAGACAGAGGCTACAAAAAACTGATATCAGCAATAGCATCGCGTTTTTAGAAGATTTTAACGATATAATTGGGTCTATAATTTATAGGCTTGTATGGCTATTAGCTTATTATTTGCTAGCAGGCGGGAAGTCGCGAAAGGTATTATTGACATTACCAATCAGCCGACCACCATTGATTTCATTATACTCAGGACTACCCAGGCTTGCTTCTGTGGGTGCGCTGGTTTCTTTGCCTTTATCACGCGAGTCCTTGTTATAAGCAATCAACGCATCGTTATTGGCTAAGAAGCTATCGGGGTTTGCCATGACCCACATCTGGTTGAAAACGTCTGCGCGGGCACTATGATCAAGTAAAGCGCCTCTATCGGTAAAGTAAAAGAACTTGGATAATAATTTGATTTGGCCGTCGTCTAAGCGGCGAGCGATATGATAAGGCTGCAACTGACTTGGGTGTTCAAGTCCCACCGCTCCCACGATACTGGCGAGAGATTTTAGGGTGTTCTTGTGGAAGCTTGCGACGCGCTCGGCTTTGCTGGGGACATCCAGTGCTTTTTGACGATACGGGTCTTGAGTAGCCACACCAGTCGGGCAGGTATTGGTGTGACATGAGCGTGACTGAATACAGCCAACGGCAAACATAAAGCCACGCGCTGAGTTGCACCAGTCTGCGCCCAAAGCAATCATACGCGCAATATCAAAGCCGGATACGATCTTGCCGCTGACGCCAAGCTTAATCTTGTTGCGGATGCCTGCACCAACCAAGGTGTTGTGTACCAATAAAAACCCTTCAACCATCGGCATGCCGACGTTATCCATAAATTCAACCGGTGCTGCGCCCGTGCCGCCTTCAGCGCCATCAATAACGATAAAGTCAGGATAGTTATCCGTTTCTATCATGGCTTTGACAATGGCCATAAACTGCCACGGTTGACCCACACATAACTTAAAACCAACGGGCTTGCCGCCTGATAAGTCACGTAGCTGTTGCCAAAAAGCCACCATTTCGCGTGGCGTACTAAAGGCCGTATGCGAAGATGGCGACACGCAATCCTCCCCAAGAGGAACTTGACGGGTATCAGCAATCTCTTGAGTGATCTTCTCAGCAGGTAGCACGCCACCTTTACCAGGTTTTGCACCTTGAGAGAGCTTAATCTCAATCATTTTAACTTGTGGATCGACCGCTTTTTCGGCGAAAGACTGTGGATCAAAATTGCCGTTGTCATCACGGCAACCAAAATACCCCGTACCCAATTCCCAAATCAAATCGCCACCGAACTTGCGGTGATACGGGCTAATCGCGCCCTCACCGGTATCGTGAGTGAAGCCGCCAATCTTTGCACCTTGATTGAGCGCCATAATGGCATTGGCTGATAAGCTACCAAAGCTCATCGCCGAGATATTAAACACCGACATATCGTGCGGCTGTTGGCAGCGTTCGCCGCCAACGATAATACGAAAGTCTTGGCTCTCTAACGGTTGACTCACTGCCGACTGCAAAAACCACTCCTTACCATGCGCGTATAAATTATCCAACGTACCAAAGGCATTGGTATCGCTGACGTTCTTTGCACGTTGGTAAACGAGCGCACGTTGCTGGCGTGAAAACGGTACTTGCTCTTTATCATCCTCTAATAAATACTGACGAATCTCAGGACGGAAGTCTTCAAGTACGTAACGAATGTGCCCGGCAACTGGATAGTTTTTCAAAATAGCATGCTTTGATTGTATGATGTCATAAATTCCCAAGCACACCCCAAACCCTCCGATAACGATTAACCACCAATTCAGCAATAATAGACCTGCTAGAAATATCAATATCGCAGCGCCAAAGGTGCTGTAGCGCAGCAATAAGCCGACCAGATACGGAGAGTTGGTTTTAGGTTCAGGATTTAGATTGGTACGAGATTGGGGCATAGTGGCGCTCGACAATAGGACATAAAAAACAGAGACGAAATAAAAATTTTCTATATAGAAAACTATGGAATAGAAAACTATGGATTACTATTATACGTTGAAAATATCATGGCAAAATATGAGTTGAGTAACGGTATGAAGCTGCGTATTTTCAATGTATAAGTCTAAAAAGTAAACGTCATTACTTTTTTAATCAACGATTCGTACTAAAGTTCTTTGTTCATCAATCGTCTCGAACTTGATCTCTACAGGCAAAAACTGCTCGATTAGCCATGCTTGGGTCTCGGTATGTTGGCTAATAATACGCGCAGTAAACTCACCACCCCCTGACAATGCTAAAGGCAATAAGAGTTGATCGGTTAGGTACTCATCCATCAACGCATCGGTTTTGAACAAGTAGCGTTTAATTAATCCTGCTAAGCGACTCCCCATCTTTTCAGCAGAAGCACGTTTTTCTCCGAGCAGGGTAAAGACTTCTGGATGGTATTGTCCATTAACCTTATGCGTAACGATCGCATAGCAAGTATTGCCTTCACCGATACCGAGCAGTTTATTACATCTTGTGGTAATAAGGGTGTCGTCGATTCCGGCTTCAACCAATACCGCCTGCGCGCTGGCAAGCTCACGTTTACCAATGTCATATTCTAAGTTCAGAACACTAGCGACTAGCTCTACGCTCATCAGCTCACCACGTTCAATAAGTTTGAAAGGCAGCGAGTCAGCACGGCGCAAAAACGGCGGTATCGTTGCCTTAACGATACCGCCACCGATAGGCGCAAAGCCTGCTTGCAGACATTCAATATCTACTTGCATACCCAACTTAGTAAGTGCAGGAATAAACGCTTGTTGTAAAAAGTCTGTGGTTGGCGCTAATGGATTGTGCGTGCCCCCTTTAATGGTTACGGTTGATTTTAAGTGTTTATTGGAGTTAGCAAACAGCAAGGCAGGCAGTATAGTTTGCAGTACGAGACTGGTACTACCAGCCGAGCCGATATCAAAAGTATAGTCACCTGAGTTAATCATATTCGGCGTAAAGCTAAATGCCGTACTACCTAAGTGAGCGCCTGACACGCTGGCGTCTGATATCGCTTGTGACGCTTGCACGCACATTACATGTTGACGCATCAATCCAGGCTTGGCACGACCAGCCCGAATATTAACTATCTCAATTGGAGTACCGGTCAGCATAGATAAAGACAATGCGGTACGGATA
The DNA here is from genome assembly GCF_013248965.1 of Psychrobacter okhotskensis. Taxonomy (GTDB): domain Bacteria; phylum Pseudomonadota; class Gammaproteobacteria; order Pseudomonadales; family Moraxellaceae; genus Psychrobacter; species Psychrobacter okhotskensis. The sequence continues at coordinate 5,800 of NZ_JABRVQ010000011.1, forward strand.
ATTTGTCCACCGCCTTCGCCAGTGCTGCCGTCTATTTTTAACGGTTTGGTTTTTGATATTGGCATGATGTGAGACTTTCTTATTTTTGAGATGTTTTTAGCGTTTTTTTGATGATACTTATCGCGTAATGATAGTTGAATGGTATTTAAAAAAATATAAATGTTAGAGAGCCATAAAAATAAATTGAAACCGACTGTCAGTGTCTGGTGGTAAGGTCTAAATAGTGCACTGTGAGCTGTGACGTGTACGGGGCATGAGGTGTAAAAAAAGCATTTGCCCCCAACGCGTAGCAGTCACTACAGTATGTTTTCAACCCCCTGCTGTGACGGTTTGGGGTCTGACACTCGCCCAATCGGTTCCAAACTGGTCGTCTATGCGCTTATATTCAGCACGTAGAAAATTCTAAAACATATGGTTTAAAATAACTACTTAAGCAAATCATTCAACCAAATCAATCTGCCAGTTATTAGACTGAATGACAATATTAATTTTGCGTAGTTTCATTGCGATGTCATCGGCTTGCTTTTGTAATCCTGCGACCGAGACTATGATATTCCATTTAATCTCACGATGGCTATAGCGATCAACCTCGGTGTCCGTGGCTTCAATCGCTTCAATCAATAGCTTATGGCGCATCTCTAAGGTATCACGCTCAACCAATAGTGTCAGTATCGACTGACCTTTATCCGTCTTAGCAATGGCATTGGTACGGTGAATGCGCTCAATTAAATTACTTAGCTCACTAATAATTTGGCTAGCATCAATCATTAGCTCATTAGGGTCTTCGCTTGGCGTATCACCGTCTTGGACTTTGACATTACTACGAATTCGTCCTTTAAGCTGGGCAAGCTTTTTTTGCATATCGCTACGGATAAGTAGGGCTTCTGCGAGTTTCATAGTTTTGTCCTTAAGTCCTATTTTTCATTCTAATGAAATGCTTCATAAATGAAGAGGTTATTTCAAGAATAAACTCAACTTCTTCTTCGATAACTTGAGAATCATGTTTAACATACTCATTCTGATACTTTGTAAAATAATCGATTAACTTTACAAACATATTTGATAGTTCTTTAGAGCCATTATTACTCTCAATAAATAAACCTATATCACTAAATTGGTTTTCTAGAGATTTTGAATTTCCTAGTATTTCTTTGACTAGTAGCTCTAACGATAAACGAAGATCATCTAGTAAATTTCTTTCAAATATATTTCCTTTGTACTTCTCTAGAGCATTATTATATTGTTTTAAAGATTTAGTATAGTCATCTAACCAAAATCTAGTTTCATCTACTAAGATTTCATTAACCATATCTATATCTGTGTTTAAACCTTTAAAACGTGTTAATAATTTTATTTTAAGGTCTTTGACTTCGGGTAAGTTTTTAAGTTCTGAATGTTCACAAAGTTCTTTTATGATTTTAAATTGTTGCTTCGAATCAAATACGCTTAAGTTTTTCTTTAGAGCATATCTTTTGTTAGGTACTGATGGAGGAAATGGATAACTTGGATAGGGAATATCAACATCATAGTCAACTGCATGCGCCGACAATAAGCTAGCAATTTTAGAACCTGATAATCCTTTCTCGGTATTGCCTAAAATATCACCAACTATTTCAATAAATGTTTGAGGAATCATATTTAGCCTTGTGTTTAAGAATAATATTTAGTTGTGAGTGTTAGGATAGCTTAAATTCTAACATACGTTTGAATCATGTATTGCTTTTGCCGAGGGACGAGCACCGAGCTAAGCTTTTAAAGAAAATAGAGTTATGAAAAGCATATTTACCACTGTTTAAAGAACCCAGATGTTGAGGCCATGCTTCTTAAGCTTTTGATTTTTTCAGCTAAGCGCATAACCTTAATCATATTCCATTTACCCTTTAACACAAACTACCTGACGCAAGGTATGCACCACTTCTACCAAGTCACTTTGCGCATTCATCACATCATCGATATTTTTATAAGCTGCTGGGATTTCGTCAATCACTGAGGCATCTTTACGGCATTCCACGCCTTCGGTTTGGGCAATTTGATCGGCTACCGTGAAGACTTTTTTGGCTCAGTCCGTGACATCACGCGACCTGCACCGTGTGAGCAGGAGCAAAACGATTCCTCATTACCTTTACCGCGCACGATAAAGGACTTTGCGCCCATTGAGCCGGGGATGATACCGTATTCACCAACGCGAGCACGTACCGCGCCTTTGCGAGTGACAAAGATTTCTTCGCCGTAATGCTCTTCTTTTGCCACATAGTTATGATGACAGTTCACCGCTTTAACCTTGGCATCAAAGGGCTTAGTGATGATTTGATGTAGCGCTTTAATCGCTTTTTCCATCATGATTTCGCGATTTTTAAAGGCGAATCGCTGCGCCCAACCCACCGCAAACCAATAATCATCGAAGTGCTCGGTACCTTCGGCAAAGTAAGCCAAGTCTTTATCAGGCAAGTTAATAAACCACTTACGCATATCCTCACGTGCCAACTCGATAAAGTAGCGACCGATAGCATTACCGACACCGCGCGAACCTGAATGCAGCATAATCCACACTTGATTGGTCTCATCCAAGCAGACTTCTACAAAGTGATTGCCCGTGCCAAGCGTACCCAAATGATTAAGATTATTAGTGTTTTTAAGCTTAGGATGCTTTTGGGTGATATAGTTAAAATCATCGACTAACGTTCCCCAACCATCCATGACGCTATTGTCAGGGTTTGACCAGGCTCCAACATCACGACGTGAACCGCGTCCACGAGTTTTACTACGACCATGTGGAATGGCTTTTTCAAGTTCAGTACGTAGACCCAGCAAATTATCAGGCAAATCATCAGCGGTTAGGGTGGTTTGCACGGCCATCATCCCGCAACCGATATCGACACCGACCGCTGCTGGAATAATCGCTTCTTTGGTCGGCAGCACCGTGCCGATAGTCGCGCCAATACCGACATGCACATCGGGCATTACCGCAAGCCACTTATAAATAAATGGCATTTTCGAAGCTTTAATAAGCTGGTCATGGGCTTTTGGGTCAACAGGTACGCCCTTTGTCCAAAGCCTGATAGGGGTTCCACCGTCCTGAATGATATTATGAGTAGTTGGTTGCATAGCGTGCTCCTTAGTCTTATAAAGTTATTTAATATTGAATAAGCTGTGCTTTATACACTGCGAAGGGCGTGCCAAGTTTTTTACTTTACCAGATATGCAAGTTAAGTTACTGATAGTTAATAAGAAAATAGAAATTAAATATAAGTCTTATGCTCATTTATTTTATAGTAAAAATACAATACATTATGATTTATTCTATTTTTATAGAATTTAATATATATTAGATGGTATTAAGGTTAGGTTTGTTTTCAGAAAACTAATCTAAAAATAGAATTTAAAAGGTGCTTTTATGATGATTTTACTATTGCCAGGGGCAGATGGCACAGGCGTGCTATTTAAGCCATTTATAGAAGTGCTACAAGCTTCGATTAATACAGAGCATTTCTCAAAAGCGTCAAAGCCAATATCGAGCGTGATTATTAATTTAAATCATGATGAGATGGGCAATCCACTGGCACAAAAATTATCTGAACAAGCGACGCGTATTGAGAACGAATATGAAGGTCAATCAGTAGTTGTCATTGCTGAGTCTTATTCTGGCTTATTGGCCTATGAGTTACTTAGCCGTCAGCAGTTAGACATCACACACGTTGTATTTGTTGCAAGCTTCCTAAAAGCACCTAGCAAATTTGTTTCTATAGTCGCCAAGCTTAACCCTGCTTGGTTGAAAGGCGCTATTCGAACTACTCCAAGTGTAATATGGGGTAGAGTACTATTTGGACGCTGGCAAACGAGGCAACTGCGAATTTTATTTATTCAAGCACTGAAGCAGACGCCTAACGAGTTATTGCAACAGCGACTGGCAATCATTGCTAATACTACAGTAGCGCACAAAACCCTAAGTGTGCCTTGTTTATACTTGCAAGCCAATCAAGACAATCTAGTCTCTGCGCAAAACATAGAGATATTTGATGAAGTATTTACTGATTTTTCTAGAATTGCTATGGATGGTAGCCATTTCTTATTACAGACCAATCCAGAAGGGGTTTGGGAGGCGATAAAAAGCAATATATACTTTGGAACGAATGATTACTATGTCAAATAAAACCCAACATAATAAAACCGCCGTTATCGGCTTTCTCGGCACCACTTTAGACAATGGCTTTAACGATAAGCGTTGGCAACGTTGGCGACCGACGGTTAGTCTAGGTTTGCATGATGCGCTGTTGATTGATGAGCTGCATATTTTATATAGCACCCGTGACAAGCGTCTATTTAAGATTGTCAAAGATGACGTGGCGCATGTCAGTCCGCAGACACAAGTGATTGGTCATCATGTCTCGTTATCTAGTCCGTGGGATTTTGCGGATGTCTATGCTGAGCTGTATGACTTTGCGGCAGCGTTCGACTTTCAAGATAACACTGATTATCTGCTGCATCTGACTACGGGCACGCATGTCGCGCAGATTTGCTGGTTTTTATTGGTAGAGGCAGGATTCATCCCAGCAGATTTACTGCAGACGTCTCCTTGTCCGAGACCGGATCAAGCGGATCCGCAAGGTCGCTATCAAGTGATAGATTTAGACGTCTCGCGTTATGATGGTTTACGCGCACGCTTTGAGGCGGAAAAGCAGCAGCATTGGCAAACCTTGCAAGCCAATCTCGTTACCCAAAATGCTGCTTATCAACAGCTCATCTCCGATATCGAAAAAGTTGCCACGCGCTCGACCGCGCCGATACTATTGATGGGTGCAACAGGAGCAGGCAAGTCGCAACTTGCGAGCCAAATCTACGCTCTAAAAAAGGCCAAAGCCAACAGTACCGCACAAGGTAAATATGCGTTAAATAAATTTGTCGAAGTCAACTGTGCCACCTTGCGCGGTGATACAGCAATGAGTGTATTGTTTGGGCATATTAAAGGCGCATTTACAGGTGCGGCGTCAAATCGTGATGGTTTACTAAAATCAGCGGACGGCGGTTTATTATTCTTAGATGAAATCGGTGAATTGGGACTTGATGAGCAGGCAATGTTATTAACGGCACTAGAGGAGCAGCGCTTTTATCCGCTCGGTAGTGATACGTCGATTAACGTCTCGTTTCAGCTAATGGCAGGAACCAATAAAGACTTGCGCCAAGCGGTCACAGATGGTGAGTTTCGTGCGGATTTATTTGCGCGGCTTAATACGTGGACGTTCTTTTTGCCGTCACTTAAAGACAGACTAGAGGATTTACCTGCTAATATCGATTATGAGCTGGCGCGTTTAGGTAGCGAACAGCAGCAACAATATCGCTTTGAGCCGAGTGCACGACAGTTGTATGAAGACTTCGCAACTAGTCCGCAGGCGACATGGCAAGGCAATTTTCGGGATTTAAGCGCGAGTATGATTCGCTTGACTACGCTTGCAGATAGCAAAGTGATTAGAGTAGTGGATGTGCAGGCAGAGATTGAACGTTTGACAGAGCTATGGTCATCACCGGGAGACATGCAGTCTAAAAATAGCCTAAGTAAAAATAAACCTGAAACAGGGTTAGACAGTGAACTATTAGAGCAGGGTAGCCATGAGCTTTTAAGCCAATATCTTGACGAAGAAATGCTTGAGTCTATCGATCCTTTTGACGCTATACAATTGGCTTATGTTATTAATGTTTGTATTGATCATAAAAATCAAGCAGCAGCAGGGCGCTACCTCTATGCCAACTCCCGCAATAAACTCAAAAACCCTAATGACAGCGATCGTTTACGTAAGTACCTGATGAAGTTTGGGCTTAAGTTCGATGAGTTATCTTTTTAATAAAGGTAACAAGTATTTACGGATAACTTGCATCATATTATTGTCTCAGATATAAGTGTGCAAATGCTGGATAAGGCTAAAGAGAAAATGACTAACTACAGTGCGAACACTTCATTTATGCCTTTAGACGCTGAAAACATGATACAGATTGAGAGCGCCAGCCAAGATGTGGTATCTATCTCTTTAGGATTGAAAATATGTGATAGACATAAGGCATTGCAAGAAGCTTATCGAGTATTAAAAGCAGAGGGTAGACTAGTCGTTTTAGAAGCTTCTAACATTCCTATTAACTGGATTCATAAATTATATTTAGGATATATGTCAGTGGTAATGCCACTGATTGGTTGGCTGGCAACGGGTGGTGACAGCTCAGCTTATCAGTACTTGCTTAAGGGCGTAAAAGACTTCCCTAGTGCCGAAGCTTTAGCGCAAGAGATGAAAGATATTGGCTTTGGTGAGGTCAATTTTGAGCGCTTAAGCTTTGGCATTGTCGCTATTCATATGGCACGTAAACTATAGTCAAGCTACTGCTATGATATGCACACACGCTCAATCGCTGCTATTTTCAAAGTCATAGCCTTTGACCGCTGGCGTGCTTTTAGAGAAATCAATTTGATAGTTATGAGTCTGATCTTTATCATCGATAAGTCCATTACCGTCACTGTCTGAGCGAGTGATAAAATAATAACGCGATAGTTGTGGTAGCCATTTGGTGGTTTGGATAAATTCATTATCAGGATGCAGTTTGAGCAACTTATCCCCTTTATCGTCACTCATATACAGCGCTTGTTGCTTCAATAAATTTTTATCTTTGGCATCTTTTTGATTTGGCGTCTCATTAATATGATAGATAGCATGCTTAAATAAAGTGTTTACGGTCTCAAAACGCGGCGTTCTATAAACTTCGTCTGTAGCATTATCAGACTCTATATCTGTCACGATATTAGCGTCCACAATAGCATCACCATTTGAATTTATTTTTAAAATACGTTTTTTAGTGACATGAGGAATAAAGATACTACGGATAATAAAGCTATCGTCAACCAATAACTTTTTTTCTACGCCAGTTGCGAGGTCTTCAAAGACGATATTACTGATGTAGGTTTGATAGGTATAAGGCTCTGTTTCTGCAAAGATAGTAGGTTGCCATTTATCCCTAGATTTTATACTACTTAAACTTTCATCCTGCTCAGCAGTCAAGCTAAGCGGCGAGATCGGATGAAGCAGAGTAGGCCAGCCTTTAATATAGTGCGGGAACTCAATTTGCGTGGCGATTGGCGCTGGAGTAGCAGTACTGGCATCTGAATTATCAGTCTGATTTGGATTGCTAGTTTGAGTTTCAGCCGTAGCGTCAGGGTTATTATTGGGCTGACAAGCACTAAGCATTAGCATAGCTGCTAAACTAATGCCAAAAGATAGTGCCGATTTCGCTAAATTCTTATTATAATGAGTCATGCGCATTCCTATATAACTTTTTATATTCGGTATATTTAATCATACGCATATGATTTAACATTTCAACAAAGTTACATGGAAAATTGATGGAATAGATATAGCTATGCTACTTTTATTTAAATCCCACTCCCAATCTGTTCAGCCAACGCCTGCAATTTTGGCACTATTATTGCTGCATATTCCTTTGCATCCCAGTTCGCTCTTGGCACACTAGCATTTAACGAATAGGCAAAATGATTCGTTGCTACATCAAATACACCAACCGCCACTGCCAATATATCTGGCGAAAACTCACCGTCGGACAAGGTATAGCCTTTTTCTTCAAAGTGTTTAGCAGCTTTATTTAGGTTTAACTGCGCTATTTGAGTGTCCTTAGCCGATGATCTTGTTCGTAGATTATTATTAATAACAGCCTGTCTAGTTGGCGTACTCATCGCATAAAAAGCCCGACCAATAGCCGTATCAGCAATAGGGACAGCGGAGCCCACTTGCAGATTTACCGAGAGTCGAGCAGGACTACGATAGCAAGCCAAATAACGCATCTCTCCTTCAATTTCGGTGGCTAAATTCACTGACACCTCATAGTCTAGCGCAAATTGGCGCAATAGAGGCTCTGCAAGTGCTACCAAATCATGCTGACTCCAAGCGCTAGCGCTCAAACGAACGGCACTGCTGCCTAGCTGATATTGACCCTGTACAGTAGTACGCAAGAACCCGAGAGTCGTCAAGGTGTAAATCAGTCGCGTCACAGTCGCTTTAGGTAATCCACTCATTTGACACAACTGCTGGTGACTCATTTGCTCTTGATGCTCAAATGCTGCGAGCAACAGTAATCCACGGCCAAGAGCGGTGACAAATTGCCGATCTTCAGCTTCTTTGCTCTGTATAAGTTGATCATTAATATTCTCTAATAAAAGCGTGTTTTTCATCATTTTATAGCCATAGTTAGCAATAGGGGTTTACAGCAGCCTATAATTCTGCTTAAATAGTTTCATAATATGAAACTAAGTTTCGCACAGCGGAATTAAGAAGTCAATATCTTACTAAGTTAGTTCATATCTCATTCACTACTCGTCGGTCAGGATGACTGACACCAAGGAGCTCCACATGGCAACATCTACTAGCCCACGTTTTGATTGGGAAGATCCTTTTTTATTACGCGATCAGCTGACTGACGAAGAGCGCATGGTCACTGAAAGTGCTCGTCAGTTTTTTCAAAAAGAATTAATGCCTAATATTGTTGAGGCCAATCGTAATGAGGTTTTCGATCGTAATATCATGCGTCAAATGGGTGAGATGGGTCTGCTTGGTGTGACTATTGAGGGCTATGATTGCGCGGGTATGTCCAGCGTCGCGTATGGTCTGCTGGCTAAAGAAATTGAAGCGGTTGACTCGGGCTATCGTTCAGCGATGAGTGTACAGTCAAGCTTGGTCATGCATCCTATTTGGGCGTACGGCACCGAAGAGCAAAGAGAGCGATACTTGCCAAAGCTGGCTTCAGGCGAATATGTCGGCTGCTTTGGTCTGACTGAACCAGATTCCGGCTCTGATCCTTCATCGATGTCGACTCGTGCGCGTGCAGTGGATGGCGGTTATGAGCTGACGGGTAATAAGATGTGGATTACCAACAGTCCTATCGCGGATGTGTTTGTGGTGTGGGCAAAAGATGACGCTGGTGATATTCGTGGTTTTATCTTAGATAAAGGCATGAAAGGCTTATCAGCGCCGAAGATTGAAGGGAAGTTCTCACTGCGTGCCTCAGTCACTGGCGAGATTGTCATGGACAAAGTGTTCGTTCCCGAAGCCAATGCCTTCCCAGATATCCGTGGTCTAAAAGGGCCGTTTGGTTGCTTAAATAAAGCCCGTTACGGTATCGCTTGGGGCTCAATGGGCGCGGCTGAGTTTTGCTGGAAAGCGGCTCGTCAATACACGCTAGATCGCAAGCAGTTTGGTCGTCCGCTAGCCGCGACGCAGCTCGTGCAGTTGAAGCTTGCCAATATGCAAACTGAAATCACGTTGGGTCTACAGGCAGCGCTACGTGTTGGGCGTCTGATGGATGAAGACAATGCAGCGCCTGAGATGATTTCGCTGATTAAGCGTAATAATTGTGGTAAAGCGCTGGATGTCGCGCGTATCGCTCGTGATATGCATGGCGGTAACGGTATCTCTGATGAGTATCACATCATCCGTCACGTCATGAACCTAGAGGCGGTCAACACTTATGAAGGGACGCATGATATTCATGCGCTCATCTTAGGTCGTGCACAGACGGGTATTCAAGCGTTCTTTTAAGCGTTTTTAATTGATACAACTGTATTTTGTGACGTACGTTATTGTTTTGCTTTTTACGAAGCAGTTATAGACAGTAGCGTACGTTTTTCAGTTGTTCTTCATGATTTAACCGTTAAGCGGCTAAATGATGCAGAACAGTTTTATGATCAAAAAATCAAAGAATACGCTACAAAATAAGGGATGATTATGACTGATAGGGCTAATATGCCAGAGGGCGCGTTGCATGGTATCAAGGTACTGGATTTATCGAGAGTATTGGCGGGCCCTTCTTGCACACAAGTACTTGCTGATCTGGGCGCAGAAGTCATAAAAGTTGAGCGTCCACATATCGGCGATGAAACGCGTCATTGGGCCCCGCCAAAATTCAGCGATGACACTTCCGCTTATTACGCTACTATTAACCGCAATAAAAAATCGCTTACCGTCGATATTACTAAACCGGCAGGACAGGCCATTATCAAACAGCTCATTGCTGATAGCGATATTGTCGTTGAGAACTTTAAGGTAGGTGGTTTAAAGAAATACGGCTTAGATTACGACAGTTTAAAACAAGCCAATCCACGTCTGATTTATGCGTCATTGACGGGTTTTGGTCAGACAGGTCCCGACGCCAAGCGCCCCGGTTACGACTATATTATTCAAGGGCTATCAGGACTAATGAGTATTACTGGGCCAAGCGACGGCGAACCGCACAAGGTTGGTGTGGCCGTCGTTGATTTGTTTGCAGGCTTGCAGCTGACCATTGGCATTCAAGCGGCACTGCTGGCACGTCAGCATACTGGATTTGGACAACATGTCGATGTAGCATTGCTTGACAGTGCACTGGCGATGTTAGCGAACGTCGGTATGAATCATTTAGCCTCAGGTGATGTACCGCCAAGACTGGGTAATCAGCATCCCAATATCGTGCCTTATCAAGTGTTTGCTGGTGAGGGGGAGGCGCACTTTATCTTAGCATGTGGTAATGACAGCCAGTTTGCCAAGCTTTGTGACGTATTGGGTATTGATTGGCATAGCGACAGCCGCTTTACGACCAATCCGCAACGCGTTGCCAATCGTGAGCTGCTATGTAATGAGCTGGCCAAAAAGTTCGGCGAGCAACCACGCAACTATTGGTTAGAGGTATTGGATCAAGCAGGCATTCCGTGCGGTGCTATTCATAACGTGGCCGAAGCTTTAGCCATGCCGCAAGCATTGGCACGCGAGATGATTGTTGATTTTAGTGAGCAGGGTAGTCCTGTTAGAGCACTGGGTAATCCCATTAAGCTTTCTGCATCACCTGTCAGCTATCGTACGCCGCCACCGCAATTGAGCGAGCATACCGATAGCACGCTTGCTGATTTGGGTTACGACAGCGAGATGATTGCCAAGCTTAAAGCGGATGGGATTGTTTAGTTAATGGCTCATTTGACTGTTTGAGACGTTTATTAAACAGCTAAGCCAAATGCTCCTCCTTAAAACCCAAACGCTGCTCAATTTGCTGTGCCAATTCAATCAGCACAGCACTGACCTCAGCATACTTAGACTCGTACTCTGCCTGCAAAAAGCTAACCGCCATACCTGCAACGGCATTGCCTGACGCATTGCGAATATAAGTACCCAAGCAGTACATACCTTCGCGTAATTGCCCGTCATCGAGTGAGATACGACTGTCATGAATGGCGGCCATCTCAGTAGATAAGTCCGCAAAGTTATCGACACCGTTTGGCGTCAGTGGTTCAGGGAAGATACCTTCGTACAAAGATTCGATGGTTTGGATGGAGAGCGTAGACAACATCGCTTTGCCAGTCGCTGAAAATACCGCTGGCACGCGCACACCAGCACGGAAGGTAAAGCCGAGCGGGGCAGGCGCTTCATGACAGGCCAAAAATACTACTTCGCCCAAGTCAAGTTTGGATAAGGTAACGGTATGCTGCATGAGTATAGGATACTGCACGATGAGGTCTTTAAATAGCTGGATGACGCCTTGCTGCTGCTCATACTTGCCGGCCCAATACATCAGATAGGAGCCTAAATGAAAGCGGCTGTCGCTATCTTTATAGATGACATGCTTGGCCAGCAAGCTTTGCAAAATGTTATGGGTTGAACTGCGCGGCAGCTTTAATTGCTTGGCGATATAAGCGGCAGTCAAGGGCTGTTGACTTGCTGTAATCAAATCTAAAATCTGAAAGGTTTTGTCCAATGCTGGAACGGCCGTTGTGCTCATAAGTCGCCTATAAAAAAGTAAAAACAAAAATAGTTAAGAGAATACTCAAAATAATCTGAATAAAGGTTGCAAATAGTGACGCATCATTCTTATAATGACGTCTCATATATAGAATTAATGTTCAGTATATTGAACAAAATACAGATGAGCAATAATTATTACTGACTGATCGTTTTAATTTTTAGTCTCTTATAATGAGCTTACTAACAATGAATGGTGTTGCCGTACTTTTAAAATGGCATAGTTTTGAGTTTTCACTTTAAATGGCCACATTATCAAATTGTTAAATAGCTTACCCATAATAAATGCGCAAATCACGATCAACATGGAGTGTTACGATGCCAAAAAATACGCTAACCCTATCGAATTCAGAGCTACTAAAACAGCAGTGTTTTATTAAAGACGGCTGGCAAGATGCCAGTGACGGCGCGACTATCGATGTGACCAATCCTTTTAATGGCGAAGTCATCGGTACGGTGCCAAGCTTAACCAAACAAGACGTCGATGAAGCGGTCGCTTACTCTCATAAAGCGCAAGTATCATGGGCGGCAAAAACGGCCAAAGAACGTGCCGAGCTACTGCAAAAGTGGGCCGATCTTATTGATGAAAACAAAGAAGATCTCGCGATTCTTATGACTGCCGAACAAGGTAAACCATTGACGGAATCACGTGGTGAGATTGGTTATGCCAACAGCTTTATTCGCTGGTTTGCCGAAGAAGGTAAGCGCGTCTACGGCGATGTCATCCCCGCCAATCAATCACAACTGCGCCACGTTGTTTTAAAGCAACCGGTCGGTGTCTGTGCAGCAATTACACCTTGGAACTTCCCTGCGGCAATGATTACCCGTAAAGCGGCTCCTGCTTTGGCTTCTGGCTGTAGCATCATCATCAAACCTGCCACCGAAACCCCGTTTTCGGCCTTAGCCCTTGGTGTATTAGCTGAGCAAGCTGGTATCCCAGCAGGCGTCATTCAAGTAGTGACGGGCAAATCATCGGTCATCGGTGAAATCTTAACGGGTGATGCCCGTATTCAAAAGCTATCGTTCACCGGTTCTACTGAAGTCGGTCGTACCTTGATGGCACAGTGCGCACCAACCATCAAAAAATTGTCTCTAGAATTGGGTGGCAATGCGCCCTTTATCGTCTTTGATGATGCCGATCTCGAAAAAGCTGCTGATGGTTTAATTGCCTCCAAATTCCGCAACGCTGGTCAAACGTGCGTATGTGCCAACCGTGTCTACGTACAAGCCGGTATCAAAGATAAATTCCTCGATATTTTTGTGAAAAAAGTTGAAGCACTTAACGTCGGTAATGGCATGGATGAGGGCGTTAATATTGGTCCTTTGATCAATGAAAAGGGCTTAGAAAAAGTACAAGCGTTATTAAAAGATGCCTTGGATAAAGGCGCGCACTTAGTCACTGGTGGTGACAAGAATGACGCTTCTCCGCTTAGCTTTAACCCAACCGTCATTACCAATATCAGTACCGACATGGATATCGCTGCTGAAGAGATTTTTGGTCCTATCGCGACGATATTCGTTTTTGACGATGAAGCAGAAGCCATCCGTCAAGCCAACGACACGATTTATGGTTTGGCCGCTTACTTCTATAGTGGCAGTTATGCACGCTCATGGCGCGTCACCGAAGGTCTTGAGTACGGCATTATCGGCCACAACACTGGTTTGATATCTACTGAAGTTGCGCCATTTGGTGGCGTCAAGCAGTCTGGCTTTGGCCGTGAAGGCTCGAAATATGGCATCGAAGAATATGTTGTGACCAAATACTGGTGTTCTGACGTCAGCTAATGTTTGATTTCAACGCCGCACTGTAAGCTGTTCATTAAAAGCACCTCTTACCTAGCACCTAATGCTTGTTAAATGAGTGACCATCTAATCAATGGCGCTCATATTAAAAATAATGAAAAGGACATTCTCATGACTACGACCAATCAATCATTACTTGCGCGCCGCAAAGCCGTTTTACCAACAGGACTTGGTGTTGCCTTTCCTATCTTCGCAGAAAAAGCCAAAAACTCTGAAGTTTGGGATGTGGAAGGCAATCGCTATATCGATTTCGTCGGCGGTATCTCAGTACTCAATACTGGTCACAGCCATCCAAAAATCACTCAGCGTGTCCATGAGCAACTTGATAAGTTTACCCATACTGCGGCACAAATGATTAACTATGAATGCTATGTCGATCTTGCCGAAAAGCTTTGCGAAAAAGCCCCTATCAGCGGTGAGAAAAAAGCGTTCTTTTTAACCACTGGCGCAGAAGCCGTCGAAAACTGTATAAAGATTGCTCGTGCAAAAACTGGTCGCCCGGGCGTCATCTCTTTCGTTGGCGGTTGGCATGGTCGCACGCTGATGTGCATGAGCCTAACGGGTAAAGTATTGCCGTACAAAAAGAACTTCGGTCCGATGCCTGGTCCTGTCTTTCATGCGCTATTCCCAGCAGAAGAGCTGAACGTCACCGAAGCACAAGCATTGCATAGCCTTGAGATGATCTTTCAAGCGGATATCGATCCTAGTGAAGTGGCGGCGATGATTATCGAGCCAGTACAAGGCGAGGGTGGTTTCCATCAAGTGACGCCATCATTTGCCAAAGCCTTACGCGAGATTTGTGATGAGCATGGTATCGTACTGATTTTTGATGAAGTGCAGTGTGGTTTTGCGCGTACCGGTACGTTGTTCGCCAGTGAGCAGTTAGGCGTTGAGCCGGACTTGATGACCAGTGCCAAGAGCTTGGCAGGTGGTTATCCTATTTCTGCCGTTATCGGTCGCGCTGATATTATGGATGCGCCGCAAGTAGGTGGTTTGGGCGGTACTTATTCTGGTAACCCATTGGCGTGTGTTGCTGCATTGGCAGTGATGGAAGTCATCGAAGAAGAGAACCTGCTTGAGCGTAGTATTGAGATTGGAGACAAAATCGAAGCATTCTTAAAGGATTTAAACCTAAGTAGCATCGGTCATATTCGCCATAAAGGCGCGATGCTTGCGTTTGAATTAATCGACAGTGACGGCAAGCCTGATGTCGAGGCGACTACTAACTTAAAAGCCAAAGCATTCGAGCAAGGTCTACTATTAGCCTCGTGCGGCATGTTTGGCAACGCCATTCGTGTGATGGTGCCGCTCACCGTTGAAGATGAAGTACTGCAAGAAGGATTAGATATCATCAAAGGTATCCTAACGGCTTAATAACTATTGAGCCAATAGTTGATAGAACAGCAAGATTGCCCATATGGCACTCGCTTTGAGTACATTTTTTACAACGGCGCCTTGCAAGTCAAGACGCCGTTGCTGTCTCTACTATTTGAATCTCAAACAGGTATAGTCAAGGAATTTTAAAATCGCTATAAGGCGGCCGACCGCAGATAGTACATTGAGTACATCTAGGGCGGGTAACACCGTAGCGGTTTAAAAGTGCTCTGGTAGTATATGACAGCTTGAATCAAAAGGTATATATGATAATTATGATGGGTGCTATCCCACTAAACAAAACATAGTGTGGCCATAAATAGTGTGGCCATAAAAGGTTAACACGGACGACACACAGACAAGGAGCAAGTTATGTCTGAATTAAAAAAATCGTTAGGGACGCTAGATATTATTGCCTTAGCATTCGGAGCTATGGTCGGTTGGGGCTGGGTAGTCTTGGCAGGAGGCTGGATTTTATCTGCTGGGACATGGGGCGCGATGCTGGCGTTCTTTATTGGCGGTTTGGCAGTGATACTGATTGGTGTGACTTATGCTGAGCTGGCGGCCTCCATGCCGATTACGGGCGGTGAGCATACTTATACGCACCGAGCACTAGGGGTGAATGTCTCCTTTATTTGTTCGTGGAGTATTCTGTTCGGTTATTTTTCAGTGGTCGCTTTTGAGGCAGTTGCTTTACCGACCGTCGTAGAGTATTTCATTCCCAACTATAACCAAGGGTATCTGTGGACCATCGCTGGTTGGGATGTCTATGCCACCTGGGTAGGCGTCGGGATGCTCGGCTCAATTATTGTGACGTGGCTAAATATACGCGGTATGGAAGTCAGTGCTTGGTTTCAAAAAACGGCGGTATTGGGCATTTTATTCGTCGGTACATTACTGTTTATCGGTGCGGTCTTGTTCAATCCTGAGGGCTCAAATTCGATACAAGCGCCCGCGTTTATTGGTGGTATCGGCGGTATGATGGCGGTCATCGTCATGGTGCCTTTTATGTTTGTTGGTTTTGACGTTATCCCGCAGGCAGCAGAAGAGATCGATCTAACTCGTCCTAATATCGGTAAGTTTTTGATCATCTCTATCGTCGTTGCGGTGATGTGGTATGTGGGTATTGCTTGGAGCGTGGGGACGACGCTGCCACTTGTACAAGCAGAGGACTCAACCCTTGCTACTGCTGATGCGATGACCAATGCATGGCAAGGTAAGTGGGCAGGAATTTTGCTGGTGATTGGCGGTGTGCTTGGGATTTTATCAAGCTGGAATGCCTTCTTAATCGGTGGTAGTCGTCTACTATACGCCATGTCAAAAGCACGTATGTTGCCTGCCTTCTTGGGCAAGCTACATCCAAAGTATAAGACGCCGTCGAATGCCATTCTATTAATCGGTGGTTTGGCGACATTAGCGCCATTATTTGGTCGTAAAATGCTGGTTTGGATCGTCGATGCCGGTGGCTTTGGTATCGTTATTGCTTATACCTGTGTCGCTATCTCATTCCTAGTACTACGCTACCGCGAACCTGATATGGTACGTCCATTTAAAATACCAGCAGGTAAGCTCGTTGGTATGGTTACGATTGCACTAAGTTTTGGTTTATTGATGTTATATATGCCAGGTATGCCATCGGCGCTAACACCCATTGAATGGTGGATTTTCTTTGGCTGGACTGTGCTAGGTATTGCATTATATGGCTATGCAAGGATCAAGTATCCGGGTATTAGTGAGTCAATTATGGCAGAAGAGCTACGTGAATTAAAAATTGTTAACCAGTTGTGGCTAAAAGATAACCCACCTAAACGATAAGATTTTTTTATCAATGATCATGCATAAAAAAGCCTAACATTTAATGTTAGGCTTTTTGTTTATCTAAAAAATACGCTATTGATTACGATTTATCGCGGATCAACTTGTAGTTTAGAAATTCTGTAATACCAAGAGTACCTAGCTCGCGACCAAATCCTGAGCGTTTAACGCCACCGAATGGAGTGTTGGCTTCGGTACCAGAAGGAGCATTAATAGTTACCATACCCACTTCTAATTGCTCAGCAATCTCTGCTGCCAATGCGGCATCTTGAGTTTGGATAGAAGCACCCAAACCAAAAGGCACATCATTAGCAATTTTGATAGCATGTGCAATGTCATCCGCTTTGTAGATAACGGCGACAGGACCGAACAACTCTTGACTATAAACATCCATTGAATCATTGACGTCTGTCAATACAGCAGGTGCAAACCAAGCACCGGGCTTGTCTTTGACTATGCCGCCTTCGACTAGAACGGTTGCACCAGCTTTAACAGCATTGTCTAACTGCTCTTGCAAGTTGGTTGCTGCGGCCTTCGAAGACATCGGACCAATGAAAGTATCTTCACTTTGTGGATCAGCTAGGCTCATGCCACGTACGGCGTCAGTAAAGCCTTTAACAAACTGGTCATAAACGCTTTCGACGATAATTAAACGCTTAGCAGCATTACAAGCCTGGCCAGTATTACCGAAACGACCTGTGATCGCACCTTGTACGGCTTGTTCGATGTCAGCATCTGCTGCAACGATAAAGGCATCAGAGCCGCCAAGTTCTAAAACGACTTTTTTAAGTGCGCCGCCTGCTATTTTTGCAACCGCTTGTCCTGCACGTTCAGAGCCTGTCAAAGAAATACCTTGAACTCTAGTGTCTTCAATAATCGTTGCTGCTTGATCGTTAGTAGCAAAAACATTGTTATACACGCCATTAGGCAAGCCTGCTTCTGTCAGCATCTCAGCGATGACTTCTGCCGTATTAGGGCATTGCGGTGCATGTTTTAGAATGACCGTATTACCTGCCATAAAGTTCGGTGCGACAAAACGTGCTACCTGATAATGTGGATAGTTCCATGGCATGATGCCAAGTAACACACCAACTGGTAGTTTTTCTACCGAGGCTGAACCTTCTGCAACATCAATCTTATTTGGTGCTAATAGCTGCGCTGCGTTGTCTGCGTAATAACGATAAATTTCGGCAACTAGCTGGATTTCACCTTTGGCTTGTGCGACAGGCTTGCCCATTTCGTTGGCAACGATACGTGCTAGCTCGTCTTGGCGCTCAATATAGAGGTCAGCGACTTTATTTAATATAACACTACGTTCGCTAAGCGACGTTTTTTGCCAGTCCTGATACGCATTATCCGCTTGCTCAATGGCATTCTGGATATCTTGCTCAGTCGCTGTAGGATAAGTGGCTTCAATTTCACCTGTAGATGGGTTGCTAACTTGATATTCGCTCATAGTTATGTCCTTTAGTTTAAAATGTCCTTGGATTAAGATCCATTTTTGATTGTGTGGCAAATTACTCTATTTTTTATCATAAAGCGCGTGGATTGTTCTTATGGTTGTCAGTCATTTTATAGTTTTCAGATTCGTAAAAAGAGTGCCAAAACATCTACAATGACTCTAGCATTTTAATAGCGCTGTCATTGTAGTGTTATTACTTGACGGCTGAGGTTGAGTAATAATAATGTGGCCGCCGCCTAGAACCATGTCTTTCTTACTCCCACTACCTGATGACACGCAAAGGGTTTTTCAAGGTATATAGTCATTAAAATACCAGAAATATCATTGTATTGGCAAATAATGAAGGAATAATGACAGGTTAAGGATTTGCTATAGAAGGGGGACAAAATATGTCGAGTTTAGGTAATGAAATAGCACTGCGTATCAGGAGAGGTTTCTATATTTGACGATAATAAAGGATAAACAGAAGGCTGTTGGCGTCATTCGATGAGGTTTTGTACAATGAATTTGGAGGTTTATTTAGAGTTTGAGGTCTTCCTCAGTAGACTTTGCTATATGACCCGTTTTATCCTCTTTTTTGAGTAGCTTTACCTTGCCATTGGTATTAATACGCTCAGGCTTGATATAAATCGACCCAGTATTTTTGTGCGTGGGTGCAAGGGTAAGCTTAGCAGACTTCTTTAGGCTCTTTTTAATTCTTCGTACCGCTGCCGCATCAGCTGCCGCTTGCTCTTCTACTAGCGATTGATCATATAAGCCTTGATAGACGGCAAGCGTTTCTTCGATCATCTCGCGCATGGTAAATTGATTGGTCATCTCTGGACGCGTTACGCTTTCTAGCTGGTTCCTAACCGCTTTACACAAGGCATTGGCATTGTATTTTTTTACCAAGCCTTGCGGGTAGAGCGGCTGTAGAATTTCACTAAATGCGGCCTGATCCCAACCAATAACGGGCGTGCCTAAATGAATGGCTTGCAGCGCATTGATACCAATTGATTCGGGCTCATTGGCAAGCGCCATAACAATATTGGCCGCCGACAACCATTCACGCATATCATTGCGTTTGCTGCCGACGTAAGTGATGCGCTCAGCAAGTCCCAAGGTATTGGTGCGCTGACGAAAGTCTTCGTGCGCGACGTCACCATCTCTATAATCATCATCCATGATAATGACGTGGATGTTAGGGAACTGCTCTTGCAAGTTGCCCAAAATATCAATCAGCCATTCCTGACCATATTCGTTGCCAATAATAGTTGGAAATACCAGCCATTTTTTATGCTCAAGCTCAGGATACTCAGCAAAAGTGTGCCGTAGCCAATAAACAGACGGATTATGACGATAAGGATAGCGGCGTGTATCGATACCACGGTAGATGCGTTTGATGACTTTAGGGTCGGCATCTTCTCGGCGTAGGCCTTTTTTTAGATAATTGGTCACACTATCGGAGACGGTAATGATGGTATCGACATCGAGTAGGGCTTGAGAGTACTTATTGATCGGATAAAAACCGTACATGGTTGACACTAGCTTTGGTATCCGCTTGACGCGGGCGCGGCGCAATGCCAAATTCAGTATCCATGCAGGTGTGCGTGAGTGCACATGGATCACGTCAGGGTCGTACTCTTCAATTAAACGCCGCAGCGCCGTGACTTGTAGTAACGACAGCCAAGACTTTTTATTCATGTGTAGCTGATGATAGTTATTACCATCACGCTTGAGGCGTTTGACCAGATCATTATCTTCATCGGCGCTAGAGACGATGATGGAGGTATGGCCATTTTTGACCAATGCGCGCCCAAGATGAAAAATACCGCGCTCGGATTCATCATGCTTTAAAGACGACAGTAAGCGCATAACTTTCATAATAGCGTGGGTCACCGGTTAAAATATTAAACTGCTATTGTCAGTTAAAAGCGCGAAAAACTCAACCATGAAGCGTAAAAGAGGCGTTTGGTTTTTGAGTCGTTTAGCAAATAAGTAATAGACACTCTTATTAGGTCAAAAACGTATGACTACCTTAGCGACGTTTTTGCAGATGCTTAGCATTGGGCAGTACTTGTTTTTCGCTTAGGTATTTCCAATAGCGCTGCGGCAAATATTGCTTATGCAAACGCGGGTTTTTACGCTCTTTGATATTGACGTTGGTAAAGTAACCCTGCCAAAATCTTTGATAGCGCTGCTCATCAGGACTATGAATGCTGGCAGGATTACGCAGTACTGCATCATCAAGGTCAGTAATCGTTTGCAGGGCAGCGGGGCGTTTGGGCGTGCTTTGGCTTTTGTCATAATAAATACCATAATTACGAGTCAAATCATAAATCGCCCAGTGTTGGTCTTGGTAGCGCTGACGAAAATGCTCACCAATCAATGGCAAAACATTAAAGTCAGGCTCAACGCGGGCAAAGTAAATGTCGTCAGTGGTATGCTCAAAGCGCACAAAGGCTTCCATACGATGCTTCTCACGACCGACCGATTTGACGGTTTGTACCAGCTCCAAGACATTTAGGTTACCCAAATCTTCCATAATAGGGCGGCTAGGGTAGTCAATGGCATATTTAACCACTTGAAATAAAGTGGTGCCGATGTTGTCTTTTTCAGATAAAAACCCCCAAAGCAAGTTACGCATGCCCGAGCGACCTAATAGCTTATTTAACTTGGTTAGTACCCGTTCGGCTTTATCTTCATCAGTGGCAACACTTGTCGCTTGTGAGATTAATGACGGTACATAACAATCCTCAGCAATTATCTGTAAGGATGCATCGTCCTGTAACTTATTAGCATAGACATAAAAAACGGCACTCAGCCAACCTTCAAAACTTGGCTCATAAAGCACAATACTGGGCATTAAGTGACCGACAGAATACGTTATGTGTTGAGCAAGTATCGACATTGTCTATCCTAAGATAACTCTAAAAATGTTATGGCTGATTTTAAAGACAGTTTTTCTAAATACTCGTTCTAAATGGTTTTTAAAATAGCGCCAATTGACCACTACGTTGATCTTTATACTTGGTCTGCGTTTGCGCCAGTACATATTGGCGGAAGTTATCACGGGTTAAATGCGCTAAATGTTCATTCTTACCCGTTATTGCAATAAAGTATTTGGCACGGTTAACCGCTGCGCCCATCTTTTTTAGATGATAAAGCGTTAACTGATTAAACTTGCGCGCTTTCACTATCTTTTTGGCCGTTTTGGTACCAATACCTGGGATGCGTACAATCATCTCGTAGCTCGCTGTCTGAATATTGACCGGGAAATGCTCACGGTGGCGGATTGCCCAAGCAAGCTTTGGATCACAGTCCAAATCTAAGAACGGCGAGTCAGGTTCAACGATTTCATGCGCGCCAAAACCATAAAAACGCATCAGCCAATCCGCTTGATAAAGGCGGTTTTCACGTATCATCGGCACGGGCGTTCCAATCGCTGGCAAGCGGCTGTCGGACAACATCGGTACATAGCCAGAGTAGTAAACGCGTTTTAAATCATACTGTTTATAAAAATGACTCGATAGCTGAATTACTTGCAAGTCAGTCTCGTTACTCGCGCCAACAATCATTTGACTGGTTTGACCTGCTGGCACAAATTTTGGTGCTTTCTTATGGGTTTTACGGCTCTCTTTTATCGTAATAATTTCAGTTTTAACGGTTTCCATTGGTGCTTTTAATTCATCATGCGACTTCTCTGGTGCCAATAAAGCTAAGCCAGATATCGTTGGAATCTCGATATTAACACTAAGGCGGTCAGCATAAAGACCAGCTTCTAACAACAACTCTTTTGATGCACCCGGAATGGTCTTTAAATGGATATAGCCATTAAAGCGTTCACGTGTCCGCAATATCTTGGCGACCTCAACCAGTCGCTCCATCGTATAATCGCCACTTTTAAAAATACCTGAGCTGAGAAACAGCCCTTCGATATAGTTACGACGATAAAACTGCATGGTTAAATCAACGACTTCCTCGACGCTAAAAGCAGCGCGTGGGGTGTCATTGCTTTTGCGCGACGTACAATAAGCACAGTCGTAAATACAGTGATTGGTTAAGAGGATTTTTAACAAGCTGACGCAGCGACCATCTTCAGTATAGCTGTGACAAATACCAGTTGCAGAAGCATCGCCCAGACCACCGCCTTGGTTTTTGCGCGTACCAGCGGAGGATGAGCAAGAAACATCATATTTAGCAGCATCCGCTAAAATATTGAGCTTGCCTTGTAGTCGTTCATAATTGATGGTGGCCATAAGATTACCAATTCATTTATTGGCTATTATTTTAGCAAACTGTCTTGTAAGTCACTGTAATTATTGAAGAAATATTGATTTCATGCGACAACTGTTGTCGTGCTATTTATGAAGTTTTTTTAATTATGAGAGTAGGGATTAGGCAACGTTTGAACCACTTCTTCTGAGAAGTATTCTTTGACAATGAGACGTCCTTTTTTATCAAACTCGACGTTGTACTTGGGGTAAGCTGCAAAAGCGTCTGGGTCATAGGTCGAAGGAAAATCGATTTCTTTATCTGAAAAAAATCGGCTAGCCGTCCATAATTGTTTATCATTATTATATCTAACGCTACACCGACTGTTTAGGTCAAAGGTGAAATAACGGCCAAAGTATTGCTCCTTGCCGCCACGACCAAATAGCATGTTAGCACCGCACGGATTGCCACAGCCGATATAGACATGATAAGTATCTTTATCGATTCTTTTGAGCGAAGTATGGTCCCAGCCGTAGCCACCCATGTCATCCATAAGCACAGTTTCTATCACTTCGCCATTATTTAACGTTTCGCTTTTAAGGATATAACCATCATCGCAATATTCATGACCGTCTTTACTCATATAGGCAGTACAAATTTTCGACATATAAAATCTAGCGTCAAATTTTGGTTCGGCAGCTTCAGCCCAAGATATAGAGCTAAAAATACAGCCATAAATAATAAAAACCAATGTATAGAAAGGAGTAAATTTATACATGTAAATAATGACCGGATATTTGTTTTGAGTTAATAGCACTATAGCAAAAGGTTGGTTGTTAAGGAATAAGGTACACTCATCAAAAAGGTCTTGCTGACTAAGAAATTAGCCGGCAAGACCTTTTACTAATTTTAAGATTTATTAAATAACAATATTTTCAAATATAAACTTTCAAATCTAACTTTTACTGAACCTTCGCACGTATAACAACCGTTTGCGGTGCGTTAGCAGGAAGATCTACCAAGTTCCATTTGAGTCCAGAGTAATTTTCCGTGATGACTACAGTATTGCCAACTTGTTGGATAGCCTGATAACTGTCGCCGCCTGTTGTCGCAAGCGTTGGTAGTGGGCTATTCAATGATACCAATTGCACGCCATTTGGCAGTGACACCATGGCATTGATGTCAGTGACGGGTTGTGCCGTGGTATTGGTATAAGTGGTGTGGTATTCGATGATGTCGCCAGGTGCGATATGGTTCGCAGGTACAGCCACTTCGCGACCATCTTTGTTTTTTAATATTTTCATCACTTTGGTTTGTGCATTCACCACGTCAGGCGTACTAAAGGTCGGGGTCAGTTGCAGAGCATCTAAAGACGTAGATACAATTTGCGTCGTTGCAGGTTGGCTCGTTACTACGGTGGTCGTTGGTGTATTGATGACTGGCAATTGGGTAGCCGTCGTCACAGGCAATACTTGCGTCACGCTAGTCGTCGGCACAGCTATGACATCAACTTTGCTTGTTTGATCGGTCATCTGGTTAGTCACAGGTACGCTCGTAACCGTGGTGCTGCTTTGGGTGACGACCGTATTGCTCGCACCATTACTGGCTACTTGGCGAACCGTATAGCGAGGAACGTTAGTTACTTGAGTCACAGCATAAGGCATGCCGTCTTGCATAGTGATGCCGTGTGGTGTCGCTGTAATGGTCGCAGTTTTACCGTCAGAATACTGCTCAACGACGGTAGTGCTACTACCAGCAGACGAAGTGATGGCGATTTCAGGCGCAGCATGTGCGGTAGATACCGTCAATAAAGCGCCTGCTAAGATTGTTGGAATAGCAGTGCTTATCATGCTTTTTTTGATGAGGCTGTGCTGGGTAAACGCCTTCTTATTTATAGTCAGTAACGCTGGCATATCGATGTGTATGGTCATAATAGATTCCTTTAAAATAACAGTAAATAAAGCCGCTAATGTAGTAGCAGAAAGCAAAGCGTAAAAAATAACGCTTAGAAAACAACACCTAGAAAAGAAAAACCCCCGTCAAATGAGCATGTAAACCATGTCAAATAACGAGGGTAAAGATACTAATGATAGCCAACGTTCGCTATCTCTCCATCATTATTTTAGTCAGTTGCTAAGCACTGATGTCTAATGTTTATAATGAGACACTTGTAATAGTCACAAGGCTCAGCATCTATACTCGAGAAATTATGCGCTAAAACAAACAGACTAAAAAAGCAGCGTTGTGTAACTTCTGCTCTATTCATAATGAGGTTGTGTACTACTTTCTACGCTCATTTGCTAGGCGAATTGCCAGCTGATTCGCGTTAAGATACTTCTGTTATCAAAAGCTTTTTCTTTATCAAAGAATTGCTATCAAAGGCTTTCTATCCAGATATTTCTCAAATCAGGAAAATTAATCGTAAATCACTTTCATGATTTCGTATTCGACCATGCCTTTTGGCGTTTCAATACGTGCTTCATCGCCTTCAGACTTACCAATCAAACCACGTGCGATCGGTGAATTGACTGAGATTTTACCCGCTTTAAAGTCCGCTTCATCATCACCAACGATTTTGTATTGTTTTTCTTCTCCGGTGTCCATGTTTTCGATAACGACGCTCACGCCGAATATCACACGACCATCTTTTGGTAATGTTGCAGGATCAATCACTTGCGCGCCGCCAAGTTTGGCTTCGATATCACGGATACGCGCTTCACAAAAACCTTGCTGTTCGCGAGCAGCATGATATTCAGCATTTTCTTTTAAGTCGCCATGTTCACGAGCTTCAGCGATAGAAGCGGTGATGCGTGGACGGTCGACACTTTTTAACTGTTTTAGTTCGGCTTCTAAAGCCGCGTGTCCTTGCGGAGTCATGGGATAACGTTGCATATTTTTTCCTTAAACCAATAACACCACACCACCTCCTACTCTTGGTGAATAGTGAGATGGTGTTGGCGTTATTATTATAATGTAATGGGTTTGAAATATAAAAGGGTGATGTTAAGCGTGCTTAACAAGTAAATTGGTTGTCACTTATAAATCATTAATTTTAAACCTATACGTATTTAAGCTTACGTAATAAAAAGCATAGTCGCAGTTTAGCCACTATGCTTTTTGGGTCTGTCATGTTGCTTTTTGAGTCTACCCTGTTAAAGGTATCGTTTTTAAGCACTGCTGTCGTGTCAAAATAATTAATCAGTCTCGAATAGGCCTTTGATGAAGCCTAACGGTTATGCTTAATCTACTGAAATTATTCAGCCACGTCAATAGTCTTTGCTTGCTCATGCAAATCTTGTAATTTATATACATCAAACGGTAAGTCGATGGCATAAGATTTACACACTGCATCTGCCGCCCCTAAGGTGGTGACGTAGAATACTTTGCCTTGTAAGGCGCTGCGGCGGATAGAGAATGAATCCTCTTGTGCCTGTTTGCCTTCAGTAGTATTGATAATAAGGTCAATCTTGCCATTTTTCAAGGCGTCAACGATATGCGGGCGACCTTCGGTGACTTTGTTGATTTGCTTACATTCGATACCATTCTGAGCCAAGACTTCTTGCGTACCAGTAGTGGCGACGATGTTAAAGCCAAAGTCCGCTAGCTGACGGGCGATAGGGGCGATTTGTGTTTTATCACTATCACGTACCGAGATAAAGACCGTTTTGCTTTCGCCCTCAACAGGTAGACCGGGCAGGCGCTCATTACTACCGATGACGGCTTTATAGAATGCTTCGCCAAAGGTTTTACCAACGCCCATGACTTCACCGGTTGATTTCATCTCAGGACTCAAGATTGGGTCAACACCAGGGAATTTAGCAAAGGGGAATACTGCTTCTTTAACCGCGAAGAATGCAGGAACGATTTCAGTAGTAAAGCCTTGGTCTTTAAGCGATGTGCCAGCCATACAGCGCGCCGCGATTTGTGCTAGTGAAGTACCAATACATTTAGAGACGAAAGGCACTGTACGGGCTGCACGTGGGTTTACTTCCAAGATATAAACGGTTTCGCCTTTTACCGCAAACTGGACGTTCATCAAACCAATAACGCCCAGCTCTTTTGCCATCGCAACGGTTTGCGCGCGCATGACATCGCATAATTCTTTAGATAGTGAGTAGGGCGGCAATGAACATGCTGAGTCACCAGAGTGGACGCCCGCTTGTTCGATATGCTGCATGATACCGCCAATCACAACGTCAGTACCGTCGCTAACACAATCTACATCGACTTCAATGGCATCGTCTAAGAAGCGGTCAAGTAAGACTGGCGCTTCGTTGGAAGCTTGTACCGCGGTGCGTAAGTAATGTCTTAGCTCGTCTTCGTTATAAACAATCTCCATCGCGCGACCACCGAGCACATAAGATGGGCGTACCACCAGCGGGTAACCAACGTCTTTCGCTTTAACCAAGCCATCTTCTAAGCTCGTGGCCAATGCATTGGTTGGTTGCACAAGGTTTAATTGCTGAATCATATGCTGGAAGCGTTCACGGTCTTCAGCGCGGTCAATCGCATCAGGGCTGGTACCGATGATTTTGACGCCAGAGGCCTCAAGAGCGCGGGCTAGTTTCAATGGTGTTTGACCACCGAACTGAACAATCACGCCATCTGGATTTTCGATACGAACGATCTCTAACACGTCTTCTAACGTGATTGGCTCAAAGTATAGACGGTCAGAAGTGTCATAATCGGTTGAAACCGTTTCAGGGTTACAGTTGACCATGATGGTCTCGTAACCATCTTCACGCATGGCAAGCGCTGCATGTACACAGCAGTAGTCAAACTCAATACCTTGGCCGATACGGTTAGGGCCACCGCCGATAACCATGATTTTCTTTTTGTCTGTTGGGTTTGCTTCACATTCGCTATCGTAGGTCGAGTACATATAAGCCGTGCTAGTAGCAAACTCTGCTGCACAGGTATCTACACGCTTATAGACTGGATAGACGTTTAGATCCCAGCGCTTTTTGCGTAGCTGCTTCTGTGAGATACCAAGCAGTTTAGCCAAGCGCAAATCTGATAAGCCTTTACGTTTAAAGCTACGTAAATTTTTCTCGTTCAAGCCGCCAAAACCAAGTGATTTTACGGTGGCTTCTGTTTTAACGATATCTTCGATCTGTACCAAGAACCATGGGTCAATCTTGGTAAAGTTAAACACTTCATCGACACTCATACCGACGCGGAATGCATCTGCAACGTAGTAGATACGCTCAGGTGTTGGAATGGTTAGACGGTTGATGATTTCGCTACGCGCTTTTTCAATGCTTACTTTTGATAAGTCAATTTGCTCATCAAAACCATCATTGCCAGTTTCCATACCGCGTAAGGCTTTTTGCATCGACTCTTGGAAGTTACGACCGATCGCCATCACCTCACCGACTGACTTCATTTGCGTTGATAAAACACTATCGGCTTGCGGGAACTTCTCAAAGTTAAAACGAGGTATCTTGGTCACAACATAATCAAGCGCAGGCTCAAAGCTGGCTGGCGTTTTGCCACCCGTGATGTCGTTTTGCAATTCGTCTAGCGTATAACCAATAGCCAGTTTTGCTGCGATTTTGGCAATCGGGAAACCAGTGGCTTTTGAGGCTAGGGCAGACGAACGTGATACACGTGGGTTCATCTCGATGACGACCATACGACCAGTATCAGGGTTGATACCGAACTGGACGTTTGAGCCGCCCGTTTCTACACCAATCTCACGCAGTACTGCTAATGAAGCATTACGCATGATTTGGTATTCTTTGTCGGTCAGCGTTTGTGCTGGAGCTACGGTGATTGAGTCGCCGGTATGCACGCCCATTGGATCAAAGTTTTCGATGGCACAGATGATGATGCAGTTGTCGTTTTTGTCACGAACCACTTCCATCTCATATTCTTTCCAACCAATTAAAGATTCATCAATCAGCAATTGATGGTTCGGTGACAAGTCAAAGCCGCGCTCACAGATTTCGATAAACTCGTCGCGGTTATAAGCGATACCGCCACCTGAGCCGCCCATGGTGAATGACGGACGAATGATACAGGGGTAGCCCATTTTTTCTTGAGTAGCAAAGGCCTCTTCCATGGTCTCAGCCGTTTCAGCACGTGGGCACTCAAGGCCAATACGCTTCATGGCTTGGTCAAACAGCTCGCGGTCTTCTGCCATCTCGATTGAATCTTTGGTCGCGCCAATCAGCTCACAGTTGTATTTGGTCAGTACGCCATGCTTATCTAATTCTAGCGCACAGTTTAGTGCAGTCTGTCCGCCCATCGTTGGCAAGATAGCATCAGGACGTTCTTTGGCAATGATTTGCTCAACCGTCTGCCAAGTAATTGGCTCGATATACGTCGCATCCGCCATGGTAGGATCGGTCATGATGGTCGCAGGGTTTGAGTTGACCAAAATGACGCGGTAGCCTTCTTCTTTTAGCGCTTTACACGCCTGCGCGCCTGAATAGTCAAACTCACACGCTTGACCGATGACGATAGGGCCTGCGCCAATGATAAGAATGCTTTTTATGTCGGTACGTTTTGGCATAATGTTTTTAAGTCCTATTTTGGCGGGTTGGGATTTATTAAATATTTAAAGAAACTTTAGAGAAATATAATTTTTGATACAGCAGTAGCTTAGTTCTATTAACGAGTGGAAATTCCTATCGAATTTTAGGGGCTATCTTCCTAAAGCTACTTCTAAGCTAAACAGGTAAACGCTTCGCATAAGTATATATTTAGTTAGATTATAGGCAATTCTCAAAGTGCTGCTCGACTGATATTGCTAATTAATCCGTTTTTGCATAATTCCTCTAGTCAGATATCCGCAAGTCATATAATTAGCATATATAAATAAAGGCATCACAGGCTCACCACTTCTTTCTCCAACTTTTAGATTGGTCAATTCTTTAAGCTCTTTATAATCTGCTGAGTTGAGGAAATCTTCATAGGCGCCTTCAAGGCCTTGCTGCTTTAATTTATAATCAAAATCACTATCTAAGTCGTTGACATCACCTATTTGAGATGCCATTACAAGATCGTCTATAAAAAAGTGGTTTAGCATGGTTATACCATCTTGCACCTCTGCAATAGAGTGATCATCAACATATTCGTAGGAAAAATACTGAGCAAATCTTTTATATCTTGAAGGTTGATTGGCGTACGTTAGGCATTGAGCCATTATTTTTTCTTCGTCTGCAAGGTTTCCAGTATTTAAAGCCTGACTGTAAGTCTCATATTGTTTAGTTATTCCAGCCACATCTTGATCAAAGGCATAGTTGTAAAAAGCGATAGGGTACAAATTGTAAACACGCTCGAGTATAGACTCAGCCAGTTGTACTTTATCAAAATTTAAATCGGGCAGTGAAAACTCGCTATACATTTCGGCATCAAGATCATCGCCATATTTCGCAACGAATTGATTGTATTCACTATTATCCGACAAGCTAGTAACTGCAGCAACTGTATTAATCTGTGCGTGAACCGATGATGTCGCCATGACTAACGCTAAAGGTAAGCAAAGTGATCGAATTTTAATTGATATACTTTTTATCATTTTACTATTCATCATGCTTCAACCTTTTGAGTTAGTGACTAACAGTATTAAAACTAAGATGTAACTTTCCTAAAAAAACCATCTTTGAACTGATACTTAATCAGACGGTTGGTCAGCTCACCGTATATGTATTCCTCTGACTCAATCACGACAGGAAAGCTGATGACTTTATCCTTAGGCTCATAATGAAAGAACGGCATTTTTATAGGGCCATTTGGAGAATGAGCACTATACTCAAATCCAAGCGTATTAGTCGTTCTTGATGAAGTTTGAATGATATTAGGATAAATAAGCTTATCACCTTCAATTTCGTAGAGATTAATAGATTCGCTACGAGCAATATTTGAATAAATACCGCGCTCAATAAGCATATAGATCGTTTTTTCACTGTCTTTTTCATCAGGCAGTTTGATAGTTTTCACTGCCATAACATCACGGTTTATGGCATTAGTTAATATATGATCTGTCTGTTCACTTTGAAACTGAATCAAACCATTAAAGTGGTGCATAGTACCGCCATTAAGCTCATCCCAAGATAGCGTGCGAAACTTGCCATCAGCTGAAGTATTAACGTTTATGCCTACTTTTTTAGCCTGATCAAGATCACATGCTATACCATCAGGCGCCACCGTATAATCGGCGACTGCGTCATAGAAATCTTTGGTGGCCTTATCAAAATTATTATCATCATGTTTTCCATAATAACTTGAACTCTCAGCCATCGACTTATAATACGCTGCTAAGTTTTTATCAATCGTTGTACATGAATCCGCTACGGCAGCTTGACTAGCAGCAATCGATAGAGCAAAAGTAATAACCGTATAGCTTAAAAAACGAAATCGTAATTTACGGTTATTACTTCTCATCATTTAAGCCTTCGCTGTCTTAGCAGTTGCCATCATCTCTGCAAACTTATCAAACAATGGCGCAGCATCATGCGGGCCAGGGCTGGCTTCTGGGTGACCTTGGAAGCTAAAGACCGGCTTATTAGTCAGCTCAATCCCTTGGTTAGTACCATCGAATAATGAGCGATGAGTCGATTTAACATTGGCAGGCAAGGTGTCTTCGTCAACCGCAAAACCGTGGTTTTGACTGGTAATCATCACCGTACCAGTAGCCAAGTCTTGTACTGGATGGTTGGCACCGTGATGACCGGTTTTCATTTTAATAGTATTTGCACCGCTGGCTAGACCAATCAGCTGATGACCTAAGCAGATACCAAAAGTTGGAATTTCCGTTTCTTCAATGATGTGACGTACCGCATCGATGGCATAATCACAAGCAGCAGGGTCACCAGGACCGTTTGATAAGAAAATGCCATCTGGATTCATCGCTAGCACGTCAGCGATAGGCGTTTGTGCTGGTACAACGGTGACGTGACAACCACGGTCGACTAGCATACGTAAGATATTGGTTTTGGTACCAAAGTCATAAGCGATAACATTATATTTTGCTTCAACGTGCGTGCCCAAATTCTTAAAGAAGCCGCCCGTACCGCTATCATGGCTACCAGCTACATCACGATTAAGCAAGGTATCTGATAAATCCCAGCTACCAGCGGTCCACTCAAACGTCGTCGGCGTACAGCATTCTTTTGCTAAATCCATACCTTCAAGACCAGCGAACTCTTGCGCCAGTTTGATGGCTTGCTGTTCGTCTTCGCTGCTAATCGTGTCGCCGTTAGATGCGGTCATGATACAACCGTTTTGAGCGCCTTTATCACGTAGTAGGCGGGTCAACTGACGGGTATCTATATCAGCAATAGCGACCGTATCATGGCTCTGTAGATAATCACTCAACGATTCAGAGTTACGGAAGTTTGAGGTAACCAGCGTTGCATCACGAATGATCAGGCCTTCTGCCCATACTTGGTGTCCATTACCAGACTCCGTATCTTCAGCATTGGTACCAGTATTACCAATGTGCGGATAGGTGAGGGTGACGAGCTGGCGCGCGTAGCTTGGGTCGGTCAGGATTTCTTGATACCCTGTCATGGCTGTATTAAAGACCACTTCACCGACACGATGACCAAGACTGCCGATACTCACACCGCGAAAGATCGTACCGTCTGCTAGTGCCAAAATTGCTTGTATTTCTGCCGATGAATTCAAGGGTTGCCTCCGCTGTTATTGGTGAGTGCCATCATGATTTGTGGGTGAAAATATTGACTTATAATCACTATTTATAGGGTTATAGCTGCTCTTAAAGCCATAACAAAAAAGGACTAAAGCCAAAATTTTTCCACAAAAAAGCGAGAAGACATTATCGATGGAAACTACAAAACTCACTAGGTAGTGAATAGGTAACTTGCATCATGTCCGCTCGCTTAGGCACAGATTTTGCGCATTATATACAATATCCGCTAAGATAGCCAGCCGATTCTCAAGGTTGATGACTGTGGCTTTGCTGATCGTAGTAAATAGCCGATATTAACTTAGCTAAAAGCCGATATCTGTATACTTGGGCTTTGCTTAAAATTTGCGTGACATGCATATGTATGGTCGTCTTTAGAGAACATGATTGCCTAAAATAAGAGCTATATAAAATAGCCTAAGTAATATCGATAAATCATGCACTGCTGATATCCATTTTTCTTGCTTGCTGTGCCTACGCAGACAGAGGCTACAAAAAATCGATATCAGCAATACCGTCGCGTTTCTAGGATATTCTAACTATATATAAAATAGCCTAAGTTATAAAAATGAATTTTCGTGACTGATATAACCATAAATCTAATACTAAAAGAGCTAGATTTTCACAGGTAGCTTTGCCACAATGGACGGCGCTGTTATAAATATAGCTTTGAACCGAATATAATTATTAAAATACCCAATGTAACAAGGACCCGTTATGATTTACCAATATTTAGACAAAGTGCCTGAGTTTGCCGTTCCATTTAACGGTTGGGTGGCAGATACCGCACGTGTCATCGGCGATGTATATTTGGGTCATCAAGCCAGTGTTTGGTTTGGGGCGGTGATTCGCGGGGACAATGAGCGCATTCATATCGGTGATTATAGTAATGTGCAAGAAAACAGCGTCATTCATACCGATGCAGGCATCGAAGTAAAGATCGGCGATCATGTCACCATTGGTCATTTAGCGATGCTGCATGGCTGCGAAGTCGGTGATAATAGTCTCATTGGCATCGGTGCAGTTATTTTAAATAATGCCAAAATTGGTAAAAATTGTATCATTGGTGCCAAAGCGTTGGTCACTGAAGGCAAAGAGATTCCAGATAATTCTCTGGTAATGGGCGCACCTGCAAAAGTAGTCAAAACCTTGACCGATGAGCAAGCTGCCATGATGAAGTGGTCTGCGCTGCATTATAGCGATCGTTGTCAGACATTTAAGACTGGCTTAAAAGAAATAGCCATGCCTGATTAATCAATATAAAAGTGAGCATTGATTTATCTTTAGATAATCGTTTTATAAGTGATAAGTAGATTGAGCGTTATTGATTTCTCATCCTTTATTGAAACGTTTTTTGAGCAAATAATTTTGGGGCAGAAGCTTTTATGTTATTTATGCCATTAGCATCATGATAAGCCAAATAACGGCAAAAATGATAATACCGATGATTATTCCACGAAAAACGTCATGGCGTATCGAGTAGTCGTTAAGATAAGCATTGTTGTTGCCAGTTTCATCATTATGCAAAGCATTGACGCTCTCGGCACCGGCGCTTTTGCCAACGATAAAGCCTATTAACGCACCCAAAACCAACATAAACGGCGTAAATAACCAGAATATCTCGCCATTGCCCATGCCAGCAAGTGAGCGAATGACAACAATCGCAAGGTCGATAAGTAAGCCGCCAAAGCCATACATCAAGCCATTTAACAGCGCATAAAGCAGACGCTCTAAAGGCGATTGATAGCTTTTGCCTAACTGCCGTCGCCTAATTTCTCTGATGGAGCGGGCAGGGCGTCGCGGTCGATTAAACAAAGCAGTTTTATCATCAGGCGCTTTCATAAGGTTCTCTATTGTTATTATCAAGCAAGCTAAAGATAAGCTAATGAGATTTTAAAGTAAACAAGTTAGCATAATTTTGTTCGGTGAACAGTAGGCTTATAGAGAATTATCAGCACATTTTATATCCAATATTTTCTCTAAAATATTTTTCATTCAAAAAATCATTCCCTTAAAAAATCATAAGGCTCCAATTATGCAGGCAACTCAAGCACACACTGATGGAAAAGAATTGGCGTTATTCGATCTAGATCATACCTTGCTCGATGTCGATAGCGACTACCTATGGGGCGAATATATCGTCAAGCATAACCTCGTTGATGAAGCTGAATATCGTACAGCCAATCAAGCATTTTACGAACAGTACATCGAAGGCACGCTTGATGCGACCGAATATAATGAATTCGTCGCCCAGTTTTTGAGCAGTTTGCCGATGGATAGACTGCATGAGTTGCGAGAAGATTATATTAAGACTGAAATCGAGCCTCATATTCGTCCAAAAGCGATGGAGGCGCTCTGTCATCATGTCGAAAAAGGTCATGATGTGGTGATTATTTCGGCGACCAATGACTTTGTAGTGTCGGCTATCGCTAAACGTTTTGGTATTGAAGATGCCAATGTCTTGGCTACGCCTTTGGAAATCAAAGATCAGCGCTATACTGGTAAGCTGATGGACAAACCAAACTTTCAGGCAGGCAAGATATACCATCTCGATAAGTGGCTGAATAAAAAGCAACTGGCTGGCATAAAATTTGATAAAACCTATGCCTATTCAGATTCCAAAAATGATATTCCTTTGCTTGAATGGGCGGATGTGGCTATTTGCGTGTCCCCTGATGACGCGTTGCATGCGCATGCGTTAGCCCATCGCTGGGCAGTAGAGGATTGGTCAATTTAGCTGGTCTATGATTATTTAATATAAAGGCATTGATAATTAGTCAACTATTTATCGTCAATCTCATTTAAAATAGCGCCATATCAATGAGATATCTATTTAAAAAGACAGGAATACTTATGGAAATCAATCCGTATCAAGAACAAATCAAAGATCTATCTGAGCGTGGACAGGACTTGCGGAGGTATCTTTGACTTCGATGGTAAGCAAGAACGCTTAGAAGAAGTCAATTTAGAGTTAGAGAACCCCGAGCTATGGAATGATCCAGAGCGTGCAACCAAGATTAATAAAGAGAAAAGCCAGCTTGATGGCGTCATCGATGTCGTGGTCTCGCTTGAGACCACCTTAGAAGATGCATCTGCCATGCTGGAGCTGGCGGTAGAAGCAGAAGACGAGTCGTTACTTGCTGATGTACAAGCCGAGCTTGACGATGCGGAGAAGCGCGTTGCTGACTTAGAGTTCCGTCGCATGTTTAGTGGCGAGATGGATCCTAATAATTGCTACTTGGATATCCAGTCAGGCAGTGGCGGCACAGAAGCGCAAGATTGGGCCGAGATGCTACTGCGCATGTATACGCGCTGGGCAGAGGCGCATGGCTTTAAAGTTGACGTGATTGAAGTATCTTCTGGTAGCGTTGCTGGGATTAAATCAGCCACGATTGAGATTAAGGGTGATTATGCCTTTGGTT
Source organism: Psychrobacter okhotskensis (assembly GCF_013248965.1). GTDB lineage: Bacteria > Pseudomonadota > Gammaproteobacteria > Pseudomonadales > Moraxellaceae > Psychrobacter > Psychrobacter okhotskensis. The sequence continues at coordinate 41,338 of NZ_JABRVQ010000011.1, forward strand.
GGTTACGTACCGAAATTGGCGTGCATCGCTTAGTGCGTAAATCACCATTTGATAGTAACAACGGTCGCCATACCTCATTTGCCGCTGTTTTTGTCTCGCCTGAAATTGATGATAACGTTGAGATTGATATCAACCCAGCTGATTTGCGTATCGATACTTACCGTTCATCAGGCGCGGGTGGTCAGCACGTGAACACCACTGACTCTGCGGTGCGTATTACTCATGAGCCGAGTGGTGTGGTGGTGACTTGTCAGAATGAGCGTAGCCAACATGGCAACAAAGCGACGGCGATGAAGATGCTACGTGCCAAGCTTTATGAGCTTGAGATGCAAAAACGCATGGAGTCGCAACAAGCGGTTGAAGATGGTAAATCTGACGTCGGTTGGGGCAGTCAAATCCGCTCATATGTGCTGGATGACTCACGTATTAAAGACTTGCGTACTGGCGTTGAAACCTTTAACACCGGTGCAGTGCTAGATGGCGACCTTGATCAATTTATCGAAGCAAGTCTAAAAGCGGGATTGTAAAAAAACTTTCAAATATTACCTAAAACCTTATTAAGGAAAACTATGCCAAGCGTTAATAATTATTTTGATGATAAAGTCACTTCTATTGCTTTTCAAACCGCGACCAAGCCCGCTACCGTTGGCGTGATGGAAATTGGCGAGTATGAATTCGGTACTAGCGAATTTGAAACCATGAGTGTGGTGAGTGGTGCATTGACAGTTAAGCTACCAGAAAGCACTGAGTGGCAAACCTTTAATGCGGGCGAGCAGTTTACCGTTGAAGCCAATCAGAAATTCAATGTTAAAGTTGAAGTGGAAACTGCTTATTTATGTGTATATGGTAAATAAGCGATTTTAAAGTAGTAATATAATAATTAACGCCAAGTGTTTAACGCTTGGCGTTTTTTTATGGTTAAATTTTAAGATAAGTTTCAGTCGTAAGATTAAGTTTCAGTCGTAAGATATAGTCAGTGAAAAGTAATATCGAACCATCACGCACTGCTGATATCAATTTTTCTAGCTTACTGTGTCTGCACAGACAGAGGCGACAAAAAATTTATATCAGCAATACCATCGCGTTTTTAAAATATTTTGACTATCTTTGTCAATCGTTATAATTTTTTACGATATTGCACCATGTCCGTTTGGGTGGCGATGGCATCATAGAGTTTGCGTGCTGTGGTGTTGCCTTCTTGCGTGGTCCAATAGACACGGTTGCAATGTTGCTTATCAGCAAAGTCATAAACCTGTTCAATCAGTGCGCGTCCTATGCCTTGCCCGCGGGCAGACTCACTAACATACAGATCCTCTAAGTAACAGCATTCGGTGGTATTCCATGTATTGGGATGTAGCACGACATGCGTGATACCTACCAGCGTTTCATCGACCCATGCCCCAAAGCCATAAATTGGCATATTGCTATCAAGCAGGTTGCGCCAAGTCTTTTCTGTGGTACTTGGTGGCAGACGAGTTTCATAAAAAATTAAATAACTTTGCCACAATTTTAACCAAGCATCGTAATCAGCTTTAGACAATGGGATTATTTTTATCGAAATATTTTTCATGGGTGTTCACTTGATTTTATTAATGGACAGACGTTCAATTATGACGCAATCAATCATAATTGATAACCCTTCTATACAGCATTTTTACATAGCGATTACACTTTATCCGTGGCAAGTAAACAGCAAAAATTCTCATAGTTAATTATGCTAAAACCACTATTATTTAAAAGTGTATTATTTATGACCAAAGCAGCTGCACAAACGACCTCAGAGGATATTCGTCACGATTATGAGCATTTAGCACGTCGGGCGAATTTGCGCTACGTCAGTGATAATGAACCGGGTTATAGTCGTCAGCGTTGGGGTCGCGGTTTTACTTACCGAGATGCTACTGGCAAGACGGTGAAAGACAAGGCTTTGCGCCAGCGTTTTGATGCCTTGGTCATTCCACCGATGTGGTCAGAGGTATGGATATGCCAAGATGATAAGGGTCATCTGCAGTCGACCGGTCGTGATGGCAAAGCGCGCAAGCAATACTTATATCATCCTGAGTGGGATACGGTACGTGACCAAGCCAAGTTCGATGCGATGATAGGTTTTGCGGAGGCATTGCCAAACCTACGTGCGCAAGTCGAAGAAGACTTAGAAGCAGCGCCGCTATCACGCGCCAATGTACTGGCTGCCGTGGTTAAATTGCTTGAGACGACGTTAATTCGAATCGGTAATAGCCGCTATGCGAAGATGAATAAAAGCTACGGTCTCAGTACATTGCGTAGCAAACATGTGAGCGAGATAGACGATGGCTTGGCATTCGATTTCGTCGGAAAAAGTGCCAAAGCCCATCATATCGAATTGCAGGATGAGCGTTTGATTGAGATTGTACAAGCGTGTTCTGAGCTGCCCGGTTATCAAATTTTTAAATACTTAGATGATAATGGTCATAAGCAAGTCGTCGATAGTGCCGATATCAATGATTATTTGCGTAAGCACCTTTGCACTGATGCCAGCAATAATAAAAGCGATCATTTATATAGTGGCAATCTGTATAGTGCCAAGGATTTTCGTACTTGGATGGCCAGTGTATTGGCTGCCAGCCATCTGTATGACGAGCTTGAAGCCGCCAGTGGCAAAGAGATATTGACTAGCGAGCCGGACAGTCGGGCGCGCCAACAGTTGGTCACTGATATGGTCAAAGAAGTAGCAGATGAGCTTGGCAATACCCCAAGCGTGTGCCGAGCATCCTATATTCACCCTGTTATTATTGAACGGTTTTTGGCAGGTCAGTTTTTTGAGCCCTATAAACAAGCGCGCCGTGGACGCACTCGAAAGTATCAAAGCTGTGAAGAAAAAGCACTGCTGGGCTTCTTGAGTATATTCGATTAAGCGTACTCGACTAAGCGCACTAGAGTAACTGCGTTAGAAAATAAGAGGCTTATAAAATAAAGGCCTCGGAATAGTTGCTTTATAATGTAAGCACATTAGAAGAATATATAGCAGTCTAACAACTGCTAATAGTAAGATAATTATCTGGACTCAGATATTTATAAATGATACGTTATGTATTGAATTAGATGTTAACGTGCTTTTTTAACAGACCCTAATGATTAACGCCCAATTTTATCAAGTAACACAGTCTATAGGATATCGACTGTTGTGATAGCAATTGATATTTTCAGCTCGATCTCCACCGCTAAAGGATTAGCCCATGAATACCTCATCTACACAAACCGCGCACGCTACAGCGGATACTTCTAAAACACCCATCAATTATAGTGATTATTATAATAACTTCGAGATGAATGCGTTGTTAGAGGAAATATTTGGCGCGCATTTGGATGATCGATTAAATGCTTACATGGCTTGCTGTGGTCGCCATGTGCGTGACGGTCGCGCGGACAATACGGCCTTAGTCCATGAAGATACTAGCGGTAACATAACGCGCATGAGCTTTGGCGAGTTGGATGAAGCGAGTGCGCAAGTTGCCAATTTATTATTGTCCTATGGTGTAAAAGCCGGTGACCAAGTCGCCACCATGCTACCGCGCACGCCTGAATTACTAACGGTTGTATTAGCGACATGGCGCATTGGGGCAGTGTACCAGCCGCTATTTACCGCTTTTGGTTACGATTCGATTAAGTACCGTATGGATAAGGCCAATACCAAGGTGGTATTTACCAATCAGGAAAATCGTGGCAAGTTTGAAGATTTGGCCAAACAAGCCAAAATGGTACTTATTGGCAGTATTCATGATAGCGACGCTTGGGGTGATGACAATTATCACGAGATGAGGGTGACGCAGCCGCAAGCGATAGAAGCTGTTTTGCTAGATACGGATGCACCATTCTTGCAAATGTTTACTTCAGGTACGGTGGGCAAGTCAAAAGGCGTTAGTGTGCCATTAGCGGCGTTGCCTGCTTTTTATCTATATATGCGTTATGCGATTGATCTGCGCGAGACTGATAATTACTGGAACATGGCAGACCCCGGCTGGGCATATGGGCTATATTATGCGATTACTGGGCCTTTATTATTAGGGGTCACGACCTACTTTAACGAAGCAGGCTTTGATGCGACCAATACCCGCGACTTTATGGTGCGCCATAAGATTACCAATCTAGCGTCATCGCCAACGGCTTTTCGGATGATGAAATCGAGTGGTGTTTTTGATGCATCGTCCGCAAATGACGATAACGCCTTGTCTCTACGCTGCGCTAACTCGGCAGGGGAGACGCTGAATACTGAAGTAGTAAGTTGGGTGGAAAGTCATTTGGGCTGTCAGGTTTGCGATCAATATGGGCAGACAGAGACCGGCATGACCTGCTGCGAGCATCATGCTTTGGCGCATGAATGTCCAGTCGGCTCGATGGGCATGGCGTTACCGGGGCATACGCTGGTAGTGCTCGATGATGATATGCAAGTATTGCCCGATGGTGAGCAAGGACAATTGGCAGTCGTGGTCAGTCAGTCGCCTGCGTTTTATTTCCGAGGCTATAGTTGGAATGAAAAACAAGCGTTTTTTGAAGATTACTATTTGACAGGCGACGTGGTCGAGCGTCATAGTGACGGCAGCTATTGGTTTTCAGGACGTGATGATGACATCATTATCACGGCAGGCTATCGGGTCGGTCCTACCGATGTCGAAAACACTGTGCTCGAGCACGCAGCGGTCGCGGAGTCTGCTGCCGTTGGTATACCTGATGAGGTGCGTGGGCATACGATTAAGTCCTATGTGGTACTCAAAGATGGCATCGAGGGCTCTGAAGAGATTGCTCAGAAAATCAAAGACTTGGTACGCAAACGTTTATCGACTCACGCTTATCCGCGGGAAGTTGAATTTGTGAGTGCACTACCAAAAACACCAAGCGGTAAAATTCAGCGCTTTTTGCTGCGTAGCCTGTCTGCAGATTGAAGCCTCTTGGTCCAGAGTAGGGGCGCAGAGCAGTTATAAAAAGAGCAGTTATAAAAACGTTAAACATCAATATCAAACAAAAATCTATTAAGGGAATAATATGCAGATTAAAGAAAATAGCTTTTTGGTCACCGGCGGTGCATCAGGATTGGGTGAAGCCGTGGTTCGCGCTATCGTCGCTCAAGGTGGCAAGGTCGTCATCGCTGATTTGAATGAAACAGTAGGGTCAGCGCTAGTAGCTGAGCTGGGCGATAATACGCGTTTTGTTCGTTGTGATGTGACCAGTGGTGATGAGGTGCAAGCGGCGGTAGATACAGCAGAAAAAGAGTTTGGTGGTCTGCAAGGTTCTATTAACTGTGCAGGTATTGCCGTGGTGCAAAAGCTACTGGATCGTGAAAACAATCCTGCTGATCTCGATCAGTTCAGTCGCGGTGTTATAATTAATCAAGTGGGCTCGTTCAATGTTGCACGTTTAGTAGCAGCTAGTATTGCTAAGCGCGTAGCAGCGAATGTGAACCCTGATAGTGAGCAGAACGCGGACAATGGTATCATTATCAATACTGCTTCTATCGCTGCTTTTGATGGGCAAGTCGGGCAAGCCAGTTATGCCTCATCTAAAGCTGGCGTTGTCGGTATGATGCTGCCATTAGCTCGTGAGCTGACTCGTCATGGCATTCGCGTGATGACGATTGCACCGGGTGTCTTTGCCACCCCAATGATGGAGAGCTTACCGGAAAAAGCACGCACGCAATTAGAATCAGCCGTTCCTTATCCTAAGCGCCTAGGAGCACCGAATGAGTTTGCCAAACTGGTGACCCATATTATTGATAATGCCTACCTAAATGGTGAAGTGATTCGTCTTGATGGTGCCATTCGTATGGTTTAGTTTGACAACTGCCAGAACACGTTGTTATCTTATTCATCATTTTTGCACAAAACCTGATCATTAAATATGACATAGTGCTTTGATATATTATGACTCGTTGCTATCAAGCATTGCTTATAAGGACCAAAGCCTATGTCATTTTTCTCTTTCAGTCTTAGCACCAAATCTCGTTGGTTGTTTATTGCGATAGGACTTGGTCTGACTGCCATCATTAGTACCAGTGCGATAGGCTATGTCAAAACCTCCTCGCAGGCAAAAAACGCGGTTGATAAAGGTCAGTCTATTCCTAGCACGCTCATTGTCGATAAGGTCTTTGTTGACAAGTCTGAGCGCATTTTAAAGTTATTAAGCAAAGATACCGTGGTCAAATCCTATCGCATTGCATTGGGTGACAGCCCGATAGGACATAAGCAACAACAAGGGGATCAGCGCACACCAGTAGGCTACTATACCTTAGATTATAAAAATGAAAACTCAATAGCCCATCGCTCCATCCATGTCAGCTACCCAAATGCGGCAGATAAAGCACGGGCTAAGTCTCGCGGCGTCAATCCAGGTGGCGACATTATGATTCATGGGCAAATGAATGGCTTTGGTCATTTAGCCGGGCTCAATCAACAACGCGATTGGACAGATGGCTGCATCGCCGTCACTAATGATGAGATGGATGAAATCATGGCGGCTGTGAAAGTAGGCACCGCGATTGAAATTGTTGAATAAGCCACTTTTAAGGTTTATGTATACTTAATGCTTGCTGAGTTGATTAGCTTTTTAGATATTTTGTAATAACCGCATATTTTTTTCGACGATTTATTCACACTCCTAAACTATTCTTCTCTCTTTTTCACAAACTTAACACTACCTATTTTTCTTTCCTATATTCCCTTGAAATAGCTCATCAATGTGCCTATTAATGCCTTATCGTCATATCATTGTTATAAGTAAGGTTTATATTAATCAGGTGCAATGCGCACTGCTTGCTATTGGCTTGTTATTGATAGGAGCTGATATTGATAAGCCATTATTGATTGTTGATAACCGTTAAATTGATATTGAAATATTACTCAACAAACCTGATATAGATAACAACGAAAAGCTTGGGCATTGTTTGATACTTATAAAAAGCCGCAGCTACTATCAGATATAAAATATTATTAATTCTAAAAGGACACCAATATGAGGTTCGAAAAATTTACCCAAAAATTGCAATCTGCGATTCAAGAAGCCCAAAGTTTGGCGCTAGGGCGCGACCATACAGGAATTGATCCTGTGCATTTGCTTGCCGTGTTGCTGCAAGACGAGTCTAACTTGTCTATCTGCCAGCAAGCGGGCGCGTCTATTCCTGCGCTAAAAAATGGCGTGGCAAAGGCGCTTGATAATCAAGCGACGATTAGCGAGCCAACTGGTGACGTTAATCTAAACCCTAATTCGGTCAAAATTTTGAATTTGGCCGATCGTCAAGCGCAAAAAGAAGGCGACGATTTTATTGCCACTGAATGGGTGATATTAGCACTCGCTGAACAAGGCGAAACCAAAAAAATATTTGAAAGCGCTGGCGTGACGGCAGCCAAATTAAAAGCCGTGATTGAACAATTACGTGGTGATGAAACCGTGAACAATCAAAACGCGGAAGATCAACGTGACGCGCTGAATAAATATACGATTAACTTAACTGAGCAGGCGGAGCTTGGCAAACTGGATCCAGTCATTGGTCGTGACGAAGAGATTCGCCGCACCATTCAAGTACTGTCACGTCGGACTAAAAATAATCCAGTACTTATCGGTGAGCCGGGTGTGGGTAAAACCGCTATCGTCGAAGGCTTAGCACAAAAAATCATCAATGGTGATGTACCAGAAGGGTTGCGCCGTAAAGAAGTACTGTCATTAGACTTAGGTGCGCTTATTGCCGGCGCAAAATTTCGTGGTGAGTTTGAAGAACGCCTCAAAAGCGTATTGAGTGATTTGGCCAAGCAAGAAGGCAATGTCATCTTATTTATCGATGAGCTACATACCATGGTTGGCGCGGGTAAATCAGAAGGTGCGATGGATGCGGGTAATATGCTAAAGCCTGCGCTAGCCCGTGGTGAGCTGCATTGCGTCGGTGCGACGACTTTGGACGAATATCGCCAGTATATCGAAAAAGATGCCGCGCTTGAACGTCGCTTCCAAAAAGTATTGGTCGATGAGCCAACGGTCGAGGATACCATTGCGATTTTGCGTGGCCTCAAAGAGCGTTACGAGCTGCATCATGGGGTCGATATTCAAGACAGTGCGATTATTGCTGCCGCACGCATGAGCCATCGCTATATTACTGACCGCAAGCTGCCGGATAAGGCGATTGATTTAATCGACGAAGCTGCCAGTCGTCTGCGTATGGAGATGGACAGCAAGCCTGAGTCACTTGGCAAGCTTGATAGCCGTTTGATTCAGTTAAAAATGCAGCGTGAAGTGCTCAAAAACGAAGAAGACGCTGGCGCGCAAGCCGAGCGTAAAGTACTTGATGCACAAATAGAAGAGTTAGAAAAAGAGTACGCCGATCTCAATGAGATTTGGCAAGCAGAAAAAGCGCTGGTCAAAGGCAGTCAGCAGCTAAAAGACGAGCTAGACAAAGCGCGTATCGCCTATGATAAAGCCAGCCGCGAGGGCGATTATGAGACCATGAGTAAGCTGCAGTATGAGACCATTCCGCAGTTAGAGCGCCGAATTCATGAGTCGGACTTGGCTGAGCAAAAAGAGCAGACTGGTGAAAATAGTGGGGTAAAACTACTACGTAACAAGGTCACGGATAATGAAATTGCCGAAGTGGTTGCCGCCGCCACGGGCATTCCGGTCAGTAAAATGATGCAAGGCGAGCGTGACAAAATGCTGGCGATGGAAGAGAAACTCCACGAGCGCGTCATCGGTCAAGATGAAGCAGTCGAAGCGGTCGCCAATGCCGTGCGTCGTAGCCGTGCGGGCTTGTCGGATCCGAATCGACCATCTGGTTCGTTCTTGTTCCTTGGGCCTACTGGTGTCGGTAAAACCGAGCTGACCAAATCATTGGCGAACTTCTTATTCGACTCTGAAGATGCGATTGTTCGTATCGATATGAGTGAGTATATGGAGAAGCACAGCGTCAGTCGCTTAGTGGGTGCGCCTCCAGGTTATGTTGGCTATGAAGAAGGTGGCGCGTTGACCGAAGCGGTACGTCGTAAGCCCTATAGCGTGATATTGTTTGATGAAGTCGAAAAAGCGCACCCTGATGTGTTCAATATCTTGCTACAAGTGTTGGATGATGGTCGTTTGACCGATTCGCAAGGTCGCGTGGTGGACTTTAAAAACACCGTTATTATCATGACCAGTAACCTAGGCTCGCATAAAATTCAAGAGATGGTTGGCGAAAGCTACGACGATATCAAAGCGGAGGTCATGGATTCTGTCGGTCAGCATTTCCGTCCAGAGTTCGTCAACCGTATTGATGAGATTGTGGTTTTCCATCCGCTCGGTATGTCGCAAATGGCAGGTATTGCTGACATTCAATTGGATCGATTACGTCAGCGTTTGCATGAGCGCGAGATGGACATCGAGCTATCCTCTGATGCGATGAACAAGCTGGTCGCCGTGGGTTATGACCCTGTGTATGGTGCGCGTCCGCTAAAACGTGCTATCCAGCAAGAGATCGAAAATCCGCTGTCATTAAAATTGCTGTCTGGTGACTTTGTCGCTGGCGATATCATCAAAGTCGATGTCGGCGCTGATGATAAGCTTACCTTTGATAAGCTTCGAATGAGCTAATAGTAAACGCTAAATAATTGTTGCTAAATGACGGTTATGCTTTAAAACCAACCCTTTATTTGTCTATTTTTTATATAGGCAGATAAGGGGTTTTTACTTTGCGCTCTATAATCATTTTACCGTTGTCATACTTTGATTATGTTATAACTATAGTCAAAATATCCTAAAAATACGATGGTATTGCTGATATCAATTTTTTGTCGCCTCTGTCCGCGCAGGCACAGCAAGCAAGAAAAATGGATATCAGCAGTGCGTGATGGTTCGATATTATTTTTCACGCACTATCACTTAAGCCCTAATAAAGCCAATATAACATTAAGGGAGATGACATCATGATGATGACCAATAAAAAATATATTAGCACGCCATTAATCTTGCCGTTAATCATAGCAGCCCTGCTATTTAGCGCCTCTGCGTGCTCAAACCCATCAGCAGTCAATACCGATGCAGATCTGACAGAGTACAAAGAAGGTCAGGCTTCTGCCAAAGATTCGGCAGCGAGCACTGAAAAACCTGCCTTTGCCACTAAGACTGTCGCTACCTTTAATGAACCATGGGCGATGACCGCGCTACCCAATACCAATGATGAGCCACCAACATTACTGGTTACCCAAAAGACCGGTGAGCTCTTCATGGTCGATACTGCTACCGGTACTAAAACCGAAGTAAGCGGTGTGCCGACCGTTGCGTATGGCGGGCAAGGCGGTCTAGGTGACATTATTCTAGCATCAGATTTTGCTACCAGTAATGTCATATATCTCAGTTATATTGAAAGCGGCACGGGCGCTGATGACAATAAATTTGGCGCGAAAGTGATTAGCGCTAAGCTCTCAGGTATAGGTAGCGCTGCTCCTAGTCTGCAATCTATTACCCCGATTTGGCAGCAGACGCCAAAGGTAAAAGGGCAGGGGCATTATAGTCACCGTTTGCTATTCTCTCCCGATGGTCGCTATCTCTATATCAGTTCAGGTGAGCGGCAAGAAAAAACGCCAGCGCAAGATATGAGCGTCAACTTGGGCAAAATCATTCGACTATACCCTGACGGTAGCGTACCCGCAGACAATCCATTCGCCAACGAAAATAAGGAAATTAAGGCACAGTTTTGGACAACTGGGCATCGTAACGTACTGGGTATGGCCTTTGATGACAGTGGTCGGCTGTGGGCAAATGAGATGGGGCCAAGAGGTGGTGATGAGTTTAATTTAATCGAAAAAGGCAATAACTATGGCTGGCCGCTGGTCTCTAACGGTCGTAATTATTCGGGTACAGACATTCCTGACCATGACACTCGGCCTGACTTGACTGCGCCCAAAGTGACTTGGACACCCGTCATCTCACCTTCTTCATTAAGTATATATTCAGCCGGGACTCATAATGATTTTCCAGCATGGCAAGGCAATGCGCTAATCAGCGGCCTGTCATCAAAAGCGCTCATCATAGTGAGTTTTGATGACAGCAACAGTGCCTCTGAACGTTACCGCTATGATATGGGGAAGCGTATTCGTAGTGTACTGAACGTGGATGGACAAGTCTGGTTATTAGAGGACGGCGATGCGGCTAAGTTACTGCAATTGCTACCTAAATAGTATATTGCTATAAAGAGTGAATGATAGCACTGTTAAAATTAATTCATAAATCTACATAAAGGGTACTGCGATTTTTACCATAAATCCAGCACCTTTTGTAGTTTTAAAGCTTAGAAAATGAATAGAGTAGATGGCTTTTATTTTACTCTAAACCAGAATTTTGACTTGTTACCATCTATACATCATATTTTTAGATAAGTTTAAGAATAGGAAAACATTAGAGCAAATAGGGTGTTTCTTGATGGCTATATTTTGTAATTATTTGATAATCAAAGGTTATTTTGTTAAGGTAGCAGCCCTTATATAACGAGATTAGCACATGGACGAAGTAAAAGTAGGTCGATTGGGTCCGTTTCCACGGGTCAGTAAACCTGTGTTTATAACCTCGACGTTGTTGATTGTCGGATTTATTATTTTTGGCGCTTTTTTTACGGAAGCTGCCGGCGCACTTTTTAGTTTTTTACAGAGCTTTATTACCGATAAGTTTGGTTGGCTATTTATTGTTTTGGTCAACGTGGCACTCGTTTTTTGTATCTATTTAGCCATGAGCCGTTACGGCGATATTCGCTTGGGTAAACAAACAGAACGTCCGCAATATAGCCTCATCTCTTGGATAGGGATGTTGTTTTCGGCGGGTATCGGTATTGGTTTGGTTTATTGGGGTACGGCTGAGCCGTTGTATCACTTTATGGCCCCACCACTTGGTGAAGCGGAGACAATAGAAGCGGCCAAACAAGCGATGAACATCTCGTTTTTACATTGGGGTTTACACGCTTGGGCGATTTATACCATCGTGGCATTGTCGTTGGCTTACTTTCATTTTCGCCGTGGTCTGCCATTATCGATTCGCTCGACGCTGTATCCGATATTGGGCCGCAAGATTTATGGTCCTTGGGGTCATACCGTTGATATTTTAGCAGTATTCGGTACGATGTTTGGGGTAGTGACTTCTTTGGGTTTAGGGGTGATGCAGATAAATTCTGGTCTGGAGAACTTGTTCGGTATTCCTAATAGTTTGGGCGTGCAATTTGCGATTATTGCATTTGTGACTGCCATGGCATGTATCTCTTTGATGCTGGGTCTTGATAAAGGCATCAAACGTCTAAGTGATATTAATATGGGACTGACGGGTATTCTGTTGGTCTTTATGGTGATTTTGGGTCCGACGCTATTTATCTTCGACAGTTTTATCGAAAATATCGGTAATTATCTAGGGTCGATTGTGACGTTATCGGCGTGGGGCGAAGCCTATAGCAATACCGATTGGCAAAGCGGCTGGACGATATTTTACTGGGCGTGGTGGGTAAGTTGGGCACCCTTTGTCGGCGTATTCATTGCCCGTATCAGTCGTGGTCGTACTATTCGTGAATTTGTCTTGGGAGTCTTATTAATCCCAATGACGATTTTATTCTTCTGGTTTACTACGTTTGGCGGTGTTGCTATCCATATGGAGCTATTGGCATCGATCAACCCTGACATGCTGAGTCCTGGACTGATTGAAGCAGTGCAAGCCGATACCGGTAGTGCGATCTTTAAACTGGTCGAATACTATCCACTGACAAAACCTGTGACCTTGCTGATTGTTATCATGATTGTATTATGGTTCGTCACGTCTTCTGATTCGGCAAGCTTTGTCATCGATATGTTGACGGCAGGCGGCGATACCAACCCGCCAAAGATTCAGCGCTTGTTTTGGGCGACGATGGAAGGGGTCATTGCTGCGATATTATTAGCAGCTGGTGGTTTGGGTGCGCTACAAGCCGCCGCTATCGTGGCAGGTTTGCCGTTTGCTCTGGTAGTCTTTGTCATGATGTATGCGCTGTTGCGTGGTTTAAGTCGCGATCGCTTGATTTTATATCGTGCGCAGCAATATTTCATCACCGAAGAGTCTGCTGATCATAACTCGGCTAATGAGTTCGTCGATGAGCATTTGCTAAAAGGTCCACCTAAAATTGCAAAGGGCGACTAGGGCATTAATGATATGCTGATTGTTGCTTGTTTTAATTAAGCCTGTTATCTGAGTCCTTAAGAAAGTTTTTAAAACAGGCTTTAAAAAAATATTTAAGACAAGCAACGATCAATTATTTACCGTAAAAAATCCTAAGATAAACCGATATCTTAGGATTTTTTGCTTTATAACAATAAATGGTTGTTAACCTAATTTGATAGTTCGTAAGTATCTTGTTAAGGTTGGCATCCTAAAAAATTGAGATTATTAAATGGATCACGTTAAAGTTGGCCGTCTGGGCCCTTTTCCACGGGTAAGTAAACCCGTGTTTTTAACCTCGGCGATTTTGATCGTCGCGTTCATTATTTTTGGTGCTTTTTTTAACGAGCAAGCAGAGCTGGTATTTAACCAAGCAAAAGCCTTTGTTTCTATGCGCTTTGGTTGGTTTTTTATTGTGGTGGTCAACTTAGCTCTGCTCATGAGTATTTATTTGATATTTAGCCGATACGGCGATATCAGGCTTGGGCACCAAACAGAGAAGCCAGAGTATAATTTAGTCTCTTGGATTGGGATGCTGTTTTCGGCAGGTATCGGTATTGGCTTGCTCTATTGGGGTACCGCTGAGCCGTTGTATCACTTTATGGCACCGCCATTGGGTGAAGCTGAAACCATTGCAGCGGCCAAACAAGCGATGAATATCTCATTCTTGCATTATGGCCTACACGTCTGGGCAATCTATGGCATTGTAGCCTTGGCTTTGGCGTATTTTCACTACCGTGTTGGCTTGCCATTAGCGATTCGCTCGACGCTGTATCCGTTAATCGGTAAAAAAATCTATGGTCCTATGGGGCATACAGTTGATACACTTGCGGTATTCGGTACCATGTTTGGCGTGGTGACTACCTTAGGTCTTGGGGTGCTGCAGATTAACTCCGGTCTTGAGACGCTATTCGGTATTCCGAATAACATTACCGTACAGATCATTTTGATTGCGTTCATTACTATGTTGGCAGGCATGTCGCTCTTGATGGGTCTTGATAAAGGTATCAAGCGCTTAAGTGACATCAATATTTTCTTCACAATTGTACTGTTAAGCTTTGTCATTATCTTAGGTCCCACGCAGTTTATTTTTAACAGCTTCGTTGAAAACATTGGTAATTACTTACATCAAGTGATTCCTTTGGGTCTGTGGACAGAGTCTTATGAAGGTCAAGAAAACTGGCAGTCATCATGGACAGTATTCTATTGGGCATGGTGGATTAGCTGGTCGCCATTCGTCGGTGTATTCGTCGCTCGTATCTCGCGTGGTCGTACCATTCGTGAGTTCATACTAGGCGTGTTATTAATCCCTATTACCATTTTATTCTTATGGTTCACCGCTTTTGGTGGTTCAGCGGTACATATGGAGCTGATGGCAGCGATTGATCCTAATATGGCCAGTCCTGGTCTGGTTGAAGCTGTGCAAGCAGATACGGGTAGTGCCATCTTTAAGCTAATGGAGTCTTATCCATTTACTTCAGCGCTTAACTTGTTGATTGTCGTGATGATTGTTCTTTGGTTCGTTACTTCGTCAGATTCAGCCAGTTTTGTCATTGATATGCTGACTTCAGGCGGCGATACCAATCCACCGAAGATTCAGCGTTTATTCTGGGCAGGGACAGAAGGTGTGATTGCGGCGGTATTGTTAGCGGCAGGCGGTTTGGGTGCGCTACAGGCAGCCTCTATTGTCTCAGGCTTTCCCTTTGCCGTTGTCATATTAATCATGATGTATTCACTACTGCGGGGATTGAGCCGCGATAGATTGATTTTGTATCGTCAGCAGCAGTGGTTTATCACCGAAGAATCGGCAGAGCATAACTCAGCCAATGAGTTCCGCGACGAAGGTTTACTGACAGGTCCACCAAAAATCATTGAGCCTAATGATTAATAGCCTAGCTATCTGCTAAAAGTACCATAAAACGTAAAAGTCCCAGCCTTGTGCTGGGACTTTTTATTCAGCTACTTTAATAAGGTCAATAAAAAACCCAAGCCTACTATTAGACTTGGGTTTAATATTTAACGATATCTCATAGATTTAAGAAGACTTATTTAGCAACTTTATCATCTTGATTGAGTTGAACGTATTTATCAAAGTTTTGCGCATAATCGGTTAAGTTATCACTTAGCATCTGGCGATATTGTTTGACATAGAACTCGACGATATCGTCTTTTTCTTTGGCAAAGTCATCGCCTTTAACAAAACCGATAGAGGCCACTGAGGCGCTATAACGCGCGGCGGCGTACAGTAAAGACGCACCGACTTGACCTGAATGAGCATCAGGCCCCAATTGACTATTTGCTACACCAATGATGGCATCCGCACGTTGATAAAATGCCTGCATTTCAGGGGTGATTTCAACATTATCATCAACATTGTTGTCTTGAGTGTTGCTGTCTTGAATATTGTCTTGAGACATAAGCAATTCCTAATAAGTATCGGTAATTTTCAATTTATAGAGACGGTCTGTATGTAAGAGACTAAGGGGCATCAGGTAATATTTTACAACCCTGCGTCTGCTTTTAAGATTTCAGCTTTGTCTGTTTTTTCCCACGTAAAGGCAGTTTCAGAGCCGGGACGACCGAAATGGCCAAACGTCGCAGTCTGCTGATACATAGGCTGCAATAAGTTCAGCATACGGGTAATGCCATAAGGGCGCAGATCAAAATGGGTACGAATCAGGCGAATGATCTCGTCATGGCTGATGTTGCTAGTACCAAAGGTGTTGACCGAGATAGACGTCGGTTCAGCGACCCCAATGGCATAGCTCACTTGTACTTCACAGCGGTCAGCCAGTCCCGCAGCGACGATGTTTTTGGCCACATAACGCACGGCATAAGCGGCGCTGCGATCTACTTTTGAAGGGTCTTTGCCACTAAAAGCGCCGCCGCCATGACGTGCCATGCCGCCATAAGTATCAACGATGATTTTACGACCTGTCAATCCAGCATCACCAACTGGCCCACCAATGACAAATTTGCCCGTGGGATTGATATGGTAGCGAGTGCCAGCATGCAGTAGATCCGCTGGTAATACTTGTTTAATGATAGATTCCATCACCGCTTCTTGCAGATCTGCCTGCGAGATACTAGGGTCATGCTGGGTCGATAGGACGACAGCATCGATAGCAATAGGACGAGTGCCATCATATTTTAAGGTCACTTGCGCCTTGGCATCGGGACGTAACCATGGTAGCTCACCTGCGCGGCGTAACTCAGACTGACGCTCCATTAAGCGATGGGCATATTCAATAGGGGCTGGCATCAATACTTCAGTCTCGTTGCTGGCATAGCCAAACATCAAGCCTTGATCGCCTGCACCTTGCTCTTCAGGATCGCTACGATCGACACCTTGGGCAATTTCTGGAGATTGCTTACCAAGCATGTTGATGACCGCACAGGTCTCGCCATCAAAACCCAAGTCTGAATGGTGATAACCGATACCATTGACGGTATCACGTACGATACGCTCAACATCGATATTTGCCGTCGTGGTCACTTCACCTGCCAATATCACGGCACCGGTTTTAACCAAAGTTTCGCAGGCAACGCGGGCATGGAGATCTTCACGTAAGATGGCATCAAGGATAGCGTCTGATATTTGGTCAGCCATTTTATCAGGATGGCCTTCGCTCACAGATTCTGAGGTAAATAAGTTGTATTCGCGCATAGTTGGATCGCTTAATGGCAAGGACTGTAATCTATAAACTCAGTCATGATTAAATGTTAACGGAAAAATAAGGCAAAAGTGAATCAAAAAATTATGACATTTTACCGTGAATTGAGTGAAAACTCTAGCGATGGATAATACTAAGAAGTAACTAGGCATGGATTAGCCACGGTAAAAGTCATCAATATCGCTATTTTCTTGCCAGCGATATTCAGTATAGTGAGCGATCTGACGAGCCGTCTCTATATCATGTCTATCAGTGATAAAGCCAAGCGCCATATCCATTCCAGCACTAACCCCTGAAGAAGTATAAAACTTGCCATCGACGACCCAGCGCGCTTGCTCTACCCAATCAACTTTATCAGACTGCGATATTACCCATTGCCATGAGAGCTTATTAGACGTTGCACGCTTGCCATCCAGAACACCAGCTTTAGCCAATAATGCACTGCCTGTACAAACGCTAAGCGCCCAATCAGCGTGCTCAACCAATGCCCTAAGCGCCTGCAAAAACGGCTTGTGATAGACTTGCTGGCGAGTACCCATCCCGCCAACCATCAATACAATATCAGTCTGATACGCCAATTCTGTGACAGCGACCGTTTGCATCGCAACGCCATGCTTACTGCGAATGATACCACCACTCAGTGAGGCAAATTGCAGACGATAGTGCTCAGGCAAGCAGCCAAACATCTCGATAGGCCCAAACAAATCCAAGGTTTCAAAATCATCAAAGAGTAGAGCAGTCAGCGTATGCATTAGGATTCCTTAATTCTAAATAAAGAATGGTTATAATTCCAAAAACTATAATCTTAAAAACTATAATTCCAAAAAATATAATCCTGAAAGCTATAGTTCTAAAAACTTGGCTTTGTCCTTAAACATACATTCTTCATAAACAGGGCAAGCACCGCATTTGGGTGTGCGAGCCTGACAGGTATAGCGGCCATGCAAAATCAGATAATGATGCGCATCTACGATAAAGTCATCTGGGATACGTTCGACCAGCTTGTTTTCAACGATTAACACGTTTTTACCAGTGGCGAGGCCAGTACGATTGCCGACGCGAAAGATATGCGTATCGACTGCCATGGTCGGCTGCCCAAAAGCGGTATTTAAGACCACATTGGCAGTTTTACGTCCAACGCCAGCGAGTGATTCTAAGTCCTTACGATTATCAGGAACGGTACTATCGAATTTCTCAATCAAATCTTGGCAGGTTTTGATGACGTTTTTAGCTTTGGCGTTATATAAGCCAATATTTTTGATATAGGATTTTAAACCCTCTTCACCCAATGCCAAGATTGCTTCAGGGGTATTCGCCACAGGATATAATTGCTTGGTGGCAATATTGACACTGACATCCGTCGCTTGTGCCGATAAGATGACGGCAATCAGTAGCTCAAAATTACTTCTATAATGTAGTTCCGTGACTGGCTCATCAATCGTTGCTGCCAACTTTTCAAAGAACGGACGGACGTCACGATTGGGCATACGCCGAGACGGCGGGGTATCGGCAGTTTTGTGTTTGACAGTTTTACTCATGGTATTTTTACTATGATTTTATTCGTTGGTTATTCAGAAGTGAGTACTCGCTATTAAAGTTGTGCAAGTTCAGTTTTTAATCCTTCAAGTTCTATTTTTTTGCGCTCATTTGGACGCACATTTAACTGCTTTTCTAATTTTTTAATTTTACTGCGCAGCTTGGCAGCGGCAATGGTGTTTTTTGCTTGAGCTTCACTGATATCTATAGACTGACTGGCGGCATTATTCAGTTTTGCCTCTACCATACTGACAACAGGCTTGCTATTGCTGCTGTCAGCAAGCTGCTCAGTGACGCGCCTAAGGTGCGTATGATAGCGCAGCCTTAAGTCCTCTTGTTCTGCCTCGCGCTCAGAGATATACAGCTCGCGCTCAATAGTGACCAAATCAATGCAATCGACTGGGCAAGGGGCGATACACAGCTCGCAGCCCGTGCATAAATCCGTAAAGATAGTATGCATGTGCTTGCCAGTGCCGACGATGGCATCGACGGGGCAGGCGGGTATGCATTTGGTGCAGCCGATACAGTCATCCTCACGGATAACGGCACGTACCTCGGTCGGTCGCATCGATGTGGCATCTATCGGCCACTGAGATGGCGCGGCTCTAAGGGTTGTTGTAGCGCTGGCGGGATTGACGATTTGCGCAATAGCATCAGTAACTGGTTGACCGCCCGGCACGCATTTATTGTATGGCTCGTTATCCACTACAATCGCGGTAGCATAAGGCAAGCAACCGTCTGGATGTTCGCACAGACCGCACTGAGTCTGCGGCAGACAAGCATCGATACGGGCAATTTTTGCTTGCATATCAGCAGGCAATGTCTCGATACGCAAGGTATCGAACAAGATGGGCAGATTGATTAGGCGAATATTACGACTGCTTTGCATTTAATTAAAAACCTTAACATCAGTCATCAAGACTGTCGTTATTAAAATAGATATAAATATTGAAATGATTGTCTTTTAGTCTAATTCTATAGTCAATCTACTATAGTACGATGCCTTGCTCATGGGCAACTTGGGCAATCAGCTCGTAGGCAATGCTGCCCTTAAACGGTATTTTGGGCAGATTAGAGAGGTCAAAAAAATCGGCGTGCGACAGCTCATCTTCTTGTATTACAATATCGCCAGCCGCATAAGATGCGCGAAAACCAAGCATTAAATTGGAAGGAAATGGCCATGGCTGACTGCTGACATAGCGAATATTTGATAGGCTGATATTTACCTCTTCTGCCACTTCACGAACGACCGCATGCTCTAAACTTTCACCCACTTCGACAAAACCTGCAATCAAGCCGTACATGAGAGGGCGTTTTTGTTCTCCATGGCGATGGTGATGAGCGAGTAAGATTTGCATCTCTCCCGTCTGTGGATTGGGACGAGTGATAGCGGTGATAATGCAAGGCTGGACACGAGGGTATTGGCGTAATCGGCATACTGGACAGACCATGGCGCGCTCATCTGCTGTGGCATGAACGACTGGGGATGCGCAGCGACTACAAAACTGCGTATCGGTTTGCCAGCGTAACAGTTGTATTGCTTGGCTAATCTGAGCCGATAAGGCGGCAGGTAGCTGGGTAATAAGCTGTCGATACGGTACAAAAGCGTTCCCGCTGCCCTCTGCAATGATGGGCAATGCGATATCATGCGCGATCGCATAATCATAAGTGATGGCACTGGCCGCTTGCGCAGTAAAAGCGACATTATTCTCGGCAGTTTCAGGCGCAAGCAAACCCTTTGTACCATCACTGATACTACTGTCAGCATCAGACTGCCAGTGATGTGGCGCTAGGCTTTCGAGTAGGGCGACGTTGCCTATTTGATAGGCGGGCACTGGTAGGTTGCCATTGTCGTTTGCATTTGACGATGGTGGTAGTTGGATTTGTAATGGCCACCAACCGTCAATCGTCTGATGGCAGAGGACAGTATCATCACTAAATACAAAAGCACGAGTCATAAGCAGGTTTCCAAACGGTCCAAAGTCAGTACGTAGCAAATGAAGAGCGAACTTGCTTTCAGTGACTGTTTTGAAGTAACTATTTCAAAAGTAACATTCAAAAGTAACTATTTCAAAAGTAACATTCAAAATCAATCGTTATCGCAGCGCTGCCGCTATCATTCTTAAGCGGCAAGTAGTTGGCTTAAGCTTTGCTGACCAACATCAAGCGCTTGTTTGCTCACAGGACGATTGTGCTCAAAACCATCTAAATGATGATCGACAGCCATAATCACATCAGCGATATAAGCCAGCGTACTATCATCGATACGGTGTCCGCTTTCGATGCGCTGCTGTATATAATTGGCCAATTGGCTCAGCATGCTAGCTGGGGTCGGCAGTTGCAAAAAGCGTACCGCGCCTGCCACTTGGCGTAGCATTTCAGGTATATTCTGAATATTGAGCATATCGCGCTCAGGCTCAGATAAATAATCATTAATCGCTTGCTCAGCACTGGCGATAGCCGTACGACTTTCTTGTATTAACGTATCATAGGCAGTATTGAGCTGATGCAATGAGATATGGGGGTTGTTCAGCGGCAGATAGATAGCCCCAGGGGTATGCATCTCAGCCATGGAAATAGTGGCATTTTCAGCATGCATCAATGCCAAGAGTAAATGATCGAAATCTTCAGGCGAGGGCGCACGCCACTTGATTACCGCGTCGGCTGCTGTACTCAGGCTGCTCGCGGCATTTGACAGTCCCAACAAGCGTAATGCTGAGCCCAGTACCGTCAGCTGTTCGATAATTTGTGCCGTCTGCATATCAGCAGGATTGAGCGAATCACCACGCGCGTAGCTATCCACATCTTCTTTAATCGTATTGATTTGAGTCTGAATAATAGCGTTTAAAGTGTCTGTCAGCGCGCGGTTAGGACCGAATAAGAAGCGCTTCATTTGTTCGCGCTGTGGGTCTTCTAATTGGTTAACCGCATATTGTTCACGCAGCAGTTGCGCCGCTTCATTATCACGCTGACAGGCAAAGCTGACTAGATCAGCAAAACGCGTGTCCATGATAGGTAGATAGCTCTGGAACTGCTGCTCTAAATAAATAAGCGTATGCTTTTGGCTGAGGTTAAGCGGCAAAATGGTCGCGATATCAGTGACAGCGGCGGCGGCAGCTTGCCAGAATAGACTCTTGCTCTGAGCAGCTATCAAAGCACAAGCAGCACTCATGGCATCTAATTTTTTCTGAGCGTCTTGAGTTACTACGCCATCTTGGTTGAGCAGTGCAATACCAAGACCACTACGATACGCATAGGTCAGCAGCTCACTGTCGAGGTTAAGCTCGTGCAGGGGCTGAAAGTTCTGTTCAGGATTGGCAATAATGACACTGCTACTACCAAATGTCGCAAAATAATCCGATTCGATTGGCGCTAGCTGCCCATGAGCATTAAGCTTATTAATGATTGGTAATAATAAAGTCGGCTCTACTGACTCTGTCAACAGTACAAATTCCACATAACGATCGAGGGTCATGATGGCTTGTGATAAATCCATAATCAAGGCAGTATCATTATTATCACCACTGTCATAAAGGCGCTGCAGACCGACGATGGCGGTATTTAACACTTCTGCACCAACCAAAGAAATCAGCTCAAAAATACAAGACAGCTGCTTTAGCACGGTAATAGAGTCTAATAATAAAGGCGCTTGACTGTTATCATCGTTAAATTCGCTTAGATGAATCTCAGTGTCTTTAAGGGTGACGATAATTTCATCATGCAACAAATGTAGCGATGGCAAATTAAAGTCAGTAACGCTAAGCGTGGGAGCAGTTAATTTCATTTGGGCAGACTGGTTCATAGGTGTTTTTCCATAACGTACTGATGAAAATAGCGATCATTTAAAGGATGAGTTAACAGGCGTTTATGCGTAAAGGCTAACGCTTATAACAATCAAGACTACCGTATCCAAATGTCAGTATAAGAGGTTATTTTAATATAAGAGGTTATTTTAATCACGTGCTACATGTTTGCTTTTAATTCAGGATATTGTTCGGCCAACTCGCTATACCACTGCTGGCTGGCCATCTCATCGGTGGGTGACACTAATAATAAGGACGCCAAATTAGCAAAGCTGGCGTGGGCTGTTTGTCCGCCGTCTGCTTGTGAGTCTTCTTCGATGGCGAGGGTGACCTGACCGCCCGTCATTGCTAGATAGACTTCAGCTAAAATCTCGGAATCCAATAATGCCCCGTGGAAAGTACGGTCTTGTTTACCGACATCTAAGCGGCGCACGAGGGCATCTAGGGTGTTTTTTTGTCCTGGATATTGCTGTTTGGCCATGACTAGCGAGTCAGTGACTTTTACCCGCTGTGCAAAGTCATGCATGCCAACTTTAGCGAACTCCATGTTTAAGAAGTTCATATCAAAGGTGGCGTTGTGAGCGATGATTTCGGCACCGTCCATAAAGTCATAGAGTGACTGAGCGACTTGATCAAAGGTTGGCTTGTCGGTTAAAAACGCTTCAGAGATACCATGAATGCGAATCACTTCCTCATCCATCCCGCGCTGCGGGTTGATATAGACGTGTAGCTTTTCACCGGTGAATTTGCGCCCGATCATCTCAACAATACCAACTTCAATGATACGGTCGCCTTTTTGTGGATCAAGTCCGGTGGTCTCGGTATCCATAATGAGCTGGCGATCGGACTCGTGACGGTGTATCGGCTTGGGTAGCAATGGCTTAAAATATGGATTGGCACGACTGGTGTCACCATCAAATTTTGGCTCATCAGTTGCCATATCTGGATTATCATTATTTATTATAGTGTCAGTCGTCATCGTCTGGGCTTCTGGCATGTTGGGGGTACTCATTGGTTTGCTAGCATTGTCATGGCTTTGTTCGTCTAATAAAGGGTTGTCGAATGGTTCATCATCGAGCGCTTCTTCGTCAAGCTCATCATCGATATCAAGACCCAACGGATCATATTTTAGCCAGTCATCATTATTAGAGCCACTTTGATTAGAGGCGCTTTGATTAGAGCCACTTTGTGCTTTATCAGGCATTATTTGCTCTTTTTTTTTAGCCATTTCTTGCGACTCTATGCTCGATGATGCTTCACTACTGGACGTCACGCCTAAGTTTGCCAGCTCATCGGCTTTTTCATTGCCCGCATGTCCGGCGTGACCCTTCACCCAGTGCCAGTCAACATCGCGCTGTTGGCATAGTGCATCTAATTGTTGCCAAAGGTCTTGATTGGCAACGGGTTTTTTACTGGCTGTTTTCCAGCCTCGTTTTTTCCAACCTTCAATCCATTCGGTAATGCCTTTTTTGACATAGCTGGAGTCTGTCCAAATCTCGAGGTTTTGCTCATGTGGACTATGAGTCAATGCTTGTATCGCGCCCATCAGCTCCATGCGATTATTGGTCGTTTCTTTATCGCCACCATATAAATCCTGCGTACGCCCATCACTGAATATCAAATGCGCGCCCCAACCACCAGCGCCCGGGTTGCCTTTGCAGGCGCCATCGGTGTAGGCCACTGTGGTGTTTGCTTTGGCGGCCAACGGATCAATCGCGTGGTCTTTATAACTATGTGGCGTAGAGGTACGATTGTCTGACATAAAAACTTTGTGACCTAATAAATGAGAAACGTAGGGTGGCGTTAAGAGATTTTGGGAGCACCATAAAAACAATAGCGGCGCACCACTTAACTGCGCTTGAGTATAACAAATCTATCGCTGATATGGGCAATCGTAACGCACAAAATCGCAAAACCACATATCATAATAGTAACCCTGCAGTTTTCTGTTAAAATAAGCAGGATTGCGCCAAGCTGACCAGCATTTGGCAGCACGAGCATCAACGTATTTAACCCAAAATAGCACTAGTAGCAATTCTCAAAGTGGCTGCGTCGTTTTAAAGATGAATGCATAAAAAATAGCGTAAACTGCCATTTAAATAACGATGGTCATGGCTACTTTTTCGCCATTAACAATTAAAATTAACGATACTGTTTATCAACGGCTTGCTTCCTAAAAGTTTTAATGCATGAATGCAGGATAACCCTATTATGTCCTTACGCTCAAACGTTTTTTATAAAAGATTGACGCTGTTGATGGTCAGTATCACGGCAAGCAGCGCGTTACTGTTGAGCGCTTGTAATGATAGTAATACCCAAGCCGATACCGACGTGGTTGAAGCCGCAGCAGATCTGTCTGTCTTTGAAGGCTGCTATACGGTCAGTCATGACGAGCCTGCGCAAATAAAAGTCAGTCAACAGGACGGCGCTTGGGTGATGCAAATGAAGGAGCCAGCAAGCGCCAAGCGTGTTTGGGATGACGCTGAACCGTTAGAAGTACTCGAAAATAGCGAGATACCCACGTTTTTCTCTATAGATCCTGACAATGTCGATGCAGTCATCGGCCGTCCCGATAGGGTGCTGGTACTGGCTCATGTGAAGCCTGTCTATGCCAATATCGATCCGCTACTGGACAGTGAGTATTTGTCGTATATCTATCGCGGTGCCAATACTATCTATCGCGTAGAGTGTGATGACGTTAATACTGATATTTTAGCCAATCCCCATGCCAATATTATCATTGATAATGTCGGTACAGGCAGCTAAGAAAATGGTCTGATTAGCATTAGGGTCTGTTGAACATTCAAATGTGGCACTGGCAGCGGCTATTTTTTAGACAATACGCAGTGAAATTTTTGACGCCTAGTCATTCTAGGTTAGATAATTTCGCCATGTGTTGGCAAAAAATAGCCCTGCCCTGGAAGGCTGATGCTAAAATCACCCCAAACGTTGTTGTAAACCTAGCTAAGGTCTCGACATTATCGTCGGTTTACGCCTGATTTGATAAAAGGTTTGGGACGATTTTAGCAATCAGCAGTCCTAATATTTGAATGTTCAACAGACCCTAAGTACATCTCATCAATTATAGACAATCTTTTCTCATAAGCAGTCTTTTCTCATAAGTAGTCAAGTCATTAGAGTCAGGTAATATGAATTTTTTTAGTTATGTGGTGTTGGGTGGGTTTTCTTATGCGGCTGGTTGGGCGATAAGAAGCTATGTATTAAACAAAAAACCTGAACCTGAGCAGCCTTATAATCTTAAGCATCCAGCCATCTTGGCGTATTTGGGCGGGTTCTTTATTGTTATGCTCATTATCTCATGGCTCATCGGTCGCTACTTGCTTGGGCATACCGCTATCGATTTGCCGTTTATCATTATAAACAGCCTCGTTGCGACCTTTGTTTATTCATTCGGTCTTAATCCAGAAAAAGCCCGTTATGATGTGCCAGATTGATAAAGAGTTGAAAAGGTAAATGTATAAATAGCTTAAAAGGTTTCTATTTTAAGCTTGTAAAAAACACGGTCAGTGAGTGCCTCATTGATCGTGTTTTTTATAAGTGATTGTTTACTAGATTATTTATCTGTTTTCTTTGAGCTGTTACTTTTATCTTCTAGCTTTTTATCAGTCGGCTTTGAGGCAGCGTCTTTATTAGACTTTTCATCTTTAGAAGCTGTCTGCTCATCTTTCCAAGTTTTGTACTTGCGCAAGTCTTTTTCCATGAGCTTGAGACAAAATTTCAGTACCAATGCATCATCAATTTGACCGATAAAGGGAATAAAATCTGGAATGATGTCAATAGGGTTCAGGACATAGAGCAGACCGACCACTGCCGCAGAAATAGTTTTGTAGGGAATATTGCGATAGTTGCCTTGATAATAATCTTTGACTAAACTCATCAGCAGTAGCAAATCCTTAGCATAACGCTCAAGGCCGCGACCGTTTTCGAGCTGGTCATTGAGCTTATCTTCTTTACCTAAAATGACCTTAATACTGTCTATCAGGCTTTTATTATCTTTCTCTTTGTCAGCCATACTCATATTCCTTATTTTTTGTTAAAGACTATTGAACGCCCTTTACTATAACAAGAGTAGCGACTTCAGCCAAATAAGACTGTGAGTGATTCTGTATCGTTTTGTTGACTATAGCAGCGATAGATTGAGCTGAGCTAAACCATCCTAAGACGC
Organism: Psychrobacter okhotskensis; assembly: GCF_013248965.1. Lineage (GTDB taxonomy): Bacteria > Pseudomonadota > Gammaproteobacteria > Pseudomonadales > Moraxellaceae > Psychrobacter > Psychrobacter okhotskensis. The sequence goes on from NZ_JABRVQ010000011.1 coordinate 67,689, forward strand.
GATATTGTCCAAACCTGCGTTATAATCCAGTTTATGAGATCTTATAAAACAAATATTTAACGTGTGCTAAAGACGGCTGTTCAACAGACCCTAGCTGCATGGCAAAAAAGGTAGAATAATGACTAAGAAATTTTCTGAGCTGAATCGTCGCCAGTTTTTACGTCAAGTCGGAATCAGCGCAGGGGCAGGGCTGTTAGCGACCCAAAGCATTACTCAAGCACTGGCTGCTAATACTACTGGGCAAGATAACAGCACGCAATTTACCAAAGATGATCTGCCAACGGCGTTGATGGATGAGAGCCTGCCATCAGGACAAGCACAACAAGCAGCGCCCGAAACATTGCAGGTGCAAACGAGTTGTATCACGCCAAATATTGAGACGCGGCTTTTTGCCAGCTCCAATGTCGGCGGTAGTGACGAGCGTAATGAGTTGGCGTTAGATCGCATGGCTTGTGCGGGCTTTAAGGTGGATAATCCGGCGATTACCAAACGGCAGTATCTGCGCTTTGCGGGTACGGATTCGCAGCGCGCTAGTGATTTGCAAAACATTGCTACGGGTGCGATTAAAGCGCCTAAACTGCTACTTGGTGTACGCGGCGGCTATGGTGCGATGCGTTTATTGCCGATGGTTGATTGGTCAACTTTAGGTCGTATTATGAAGGAGCGCGGCACGATACTGGCGGGCTTTAGCGATGTGACCGCGATTCAGTGTGCGCTACTGGCAAAAGGCGGTATGAGCTCACTTGCCGCGCCGATGCTCTATAGCGAGTTTGGCAAAACCAAACCCGACCAAGTCAGCTGTCGCCAATTTGTAGAAGCATTAACCAATCCTAATCTGGCTATCAACATACAAGATGCGTCGTTAACCAGTCTAAATTTACCGAGTATTCTGACAAATTCTGAGCCAAAAAATCTAACCGGCACTATATGGGGTGGCAATCTAAGCGTGGTGTCAGCGCTGGCAGGCAGTGAGTATTTGCCACGTATTGCTGGCGGTATCGTATTTTTAGAAGATGTCGGCGAGCAAGCTTACCGCATCGAGCGCATGCTCTATGATTTGTATTTGGCAGGGGTGTTTAAAGACCAGCAAGCCATTGTGTTTGGTGCGTTATCGGGTGCAGGTGAGGACAGCTATGACAAGCGTTATGATGTCGCCACCGTGATTCGTCAATTGCATAAGCTGACAGGGTTGCCGATTTATAGCGGCATGCGCTTTGGTCATATTGGACAAAAACACAGCTTCCCACTTGGCGCGATGTGTCAGATTAGTCCAAATACAGTTGGTGGCTATCAATTGGTATTTAATGATTACCCAACGATTAAAGCCGATGCCATTCATGTCGAAGGCTTGTGGCAAAAAAGTTTAAGCCTATAGTCAAATCCAAATAAATCAGATACGTAGTTATCAGGTCGCTCAATGAAACGTTGTTTTTCTTGCGTGCTGTGCCTACGCCGACAGAGGCTACAAAAAACAACGTTTCATCTCGCTGTATCGTTTTTATATCGAATGAATTATATAAAAATTGTTGCTGTGATAAATTTATTGCAGCCACGTATTACTTCTAAAAAGTCTACTATCAAGTTAAATCGCCAGTCGTGAAAATTTATCCTGATATTCTTTCGGGGTTAGCTCAGTAGCGCGTTTAAACAGCCGCGTAAATGACGAGATATCATCATAGCCGACTTGCTCAGTTAGCGATTTTATCGTCACATCGCCCAATTCCAGTAAGCGCTTGGCCTGCTCAATTCGTACTGCTTGAATATACTCAATTGGGCGCATAGTAACGCATGATTGAAAACGCCTGTTTAAGGTGCGCGGGGTGATATTCACCATAGCAGCCAAATTGCTCACCTGCATAGGTTGTTTGAAGTTTTCCTCGATAAATTCTTGTACCTGCTTAACCAACTGATCAGCATGTGGTTTATGCAAGGTTACATTGGTATAGCTGCTTTGATTGCCGCGTTTACTATCAATAATTTGAGTTTTTGCCACTTGGGTAGAAATCTCACGTCCGCAATACCGCTCGATTAACAACAACCCCAAGTCATAAAAGGCGCTACCGCCTGCCGCACAGAATATATTGCCAAATTGATTCTTTGATTGAGTGACAAACTGGTTTTCCTGCAAATCAACCAATGGAAAATCGGTCTTAAACTTACTGGCATAACCCCAATGGGTGGTGGCTACTTTGCCATCGAGCAAGCCTGCTTTTGCTAAAAAGAAAGCGCCGCTACAATTACTAGCGATATCCGCTTTGGTGTTTGCCAGCCGCTGTAAATGCGAAATTAGAGCGCTATTTTGACTCAATACTTTATCGATTGAATCGCCAATCGTTGGAATTAATAGTAAGTCGCACTCTGTGACTTCCTGAATATCGCAATGCGCTCGCATAATCAAACGGTTGCTGCATCTGATATCCGCGCCACCTAAGCTTGCAATCTGCACGTCAAACCTTGGTTCTACTGCCTCATCCAAGAATCGCTGCCAGCTGACGCCAGTAAACGAAAATAAATCTAGCGCCCCAGCAAGCACACTACCGAGCACGCCATCGAAGCCAACGATAATCACTTTAAACGGTTTGAAGTAGGGCAAAATTTGGCTTCCTTTAAGTGTATGCAAATTTATGGCTGATATTCACCAGCTACAGGATACGTAATTTGAAATTCACTCACTATAGGTTAGAGAGGATGTCTTATTTGACCATAATTATGTCATAAATGACAATATGGCAAGGCGTTAAATTAGATTAATATCAATGAATCACCAAATTTAATGAGTTAACGAGAATACTATGGCAGCAGATACGCTTATCAATGACTTTGAGTTACCGTTCCAACTATATGATGTATTGGGCACTGAGCATTTAACCGAGCATCCGAAGTTTTCAGAACACAGCCGCGAAACCTTTGATGCGGTACTCGACACCGCCAATAAAATCGCCACCCAGCTATTCTTGCCCCATAACCATGTGGCAGATAAAAACGAGCCACAGTTCGATGGCAAAAAAGTCAGCATGATAAGTGACGTAAAAGTTGCCTTTGATGCGTTTCGTGAGTCGGGCTTCATCGCGGGTCGTTATAGCTTTGACGATGGCGGCATGCAATTACCCGAAACGGTTATGACCGCAGTGGCAGGCTATTTTATGGCGGCCAATCCATCAACCACCGCTTATCCATTTTTGACCACTGCCGCCATTAATGTTATCTCGCATTTTGCCAGCGACGAGATTAAAAATGCCTTTATGCCGCGTATGCTAACGGGTGAATTTACCGGCACCATGGCGTTAACCGAGCCGCATGCTGGCTCATCGCTTGCCGATATCAAAACTACCGCTGTTAAACAAGACGACGGCAGCTATCGTGTCAAAGGCAGCAAGATTTATATCTCAGCAGGCGATCACGAATTGTCTGACAATATCGTGCATTTGGTCTTAGCTAAAGTGCCCGGCGGTCCTGGTGGCGTCAAAGGTATTTCTTTATTTGCCGTGCCGAAGTATCGTCTGAATGATGATTCATCAGTAGGCGAGCGTAATGATGTGCATTTAACGGGTCTTATTCATAAGCTGGGCTATCGAGGCGCGACTTCTACCGCATTAAGCTTTGGCGATGCAGGCAAGTGCTATGGCTATCTTATCGGCGAAGAGCATTTCGGCTTGCGCTACATGTTTAAGATGATGAATGAAGCGCGCATCGCGGTTGGCTTTGGCGCAGCGATGATTGGCTATCGTGGTTATCAGTATTCGCTTGATTATGCCAAAGACAGAACGCAGGGCAGAATTGCACCGAATAACAAACCTGAAGATGCAGCAACAGCGATCATTCAGCATGGCGATGTGAAGCGTATGTTGTTGGCGCAAAAAGCCTATAGCGAGGGCGGCATATCACTGTGTTTATATGGCTCAAACCTGATCGACCGTATCAATACTTGTGAAGATGCAACACTAAAAGCTGAGCTATCAGAACTGCTGGATTTACTCACGCCAGTATTAAAAGCATGGCCCTCTGAATATGGGCCGAAAGCCAATGATTTAGGCATTCAAGTATTGGGCGGTGCAGGCTATACGCGCGAGTATCAAGCCGAGCAGTTTTGGCGTGACAATCGTCTCAATCCCATTCATGAAGGCACAAATGGCGTGCAAGCGTTAGATTTGTCATTCCGTAAGTTATGGCAAAACAAGGGTCTTGGTATTCAAATTCTAAAACGTGAAATTACCCAAGACTTAGAAAGTATCAGCACACCAGAAACCGCCAAACTTGCCGGTAAATTGATGCCTTATATGGGTCATCTGCATGAAGTATTGGTGCATCTAAGCAAAATCCTGCAAACGGAAAAAGCACTTACATTAACGGGTAACGCACAAGCACTAATGAATATTTTTGCCTCTATCGTGGTCAGCTGGATTTGGATTCGCCAAGCTAGCAAAGCGGAACAGTTGTTAAGTGATACAACCGACGTTGAAAAGCAAAACTTCTATCATGGCAAACTACAAGCAGCAAAATACTTTATCGATTGGGAATTGCCGTTAATCAATCGCGATATCGAGCTGTTAAATAACGACAATGCGGTATGTACCAATATGCAAGCAGAATGGTTTTAAGTGATTGTTTGGAATGTTTTCAACATAAGAACATGCCTGAATAATACGACCAATGTGATGCTGGGATGAATTTTTCGAAGCCTCTGGAGTGCAAAGCGCACAGCAAGCGAGAAAAATTTATCCCAGAAGAACGCTTTTTAATATATTTGGCTTATTTTGAATAAACTCTTTTTAAGCAAACGATACCAATGGCTTTTTATAAAAATTTAAAGGAATAAATAATGACAACAATGAATAAGCAGTGGCGTTTAAAAGAAAGACCTGTTGGCGCACCGAGTGCGGAGACTTGGGATTATACCGAGTCAGAACTACCGACCATCACAGACGGTCAGTTACTGATAAAAATTGAATATATCTCGATGGATCCAGCGATGCGTGGCTGGTTAAACGATGCCAAATCTTATATCGAACCGGTACAGATTGGTGATGTCATGCGCGCGGGTACCGTGGGCGAAGTGATTGAAAGTAAGCATGAGAAGTTTGCCGTCGGCGATTATGTCTGTGGTCACAATGGCGTGCAGTCGTATGCAGTTAGTGATGGTACTGGTTTATACAAAGTCGATCCAAACCTTGCACCCTTATCTTATTACTTAGGCGTGCTCGGTATGCCGGGTATGACCGGTTACTTTGGCTTATTAAAAACTGGTCAACCAAAAGCTGGCGAGACGGTGGTCGTCTCTGGTGCTGCGGGTGCGGTTGGTGGTTTGGTTGGACAGATTGCTAAACTAAAAGGCTGCCGAGTCGTTGGTATCGCAGGCGGTGCTGAGAAATGCAAATTCCTAGTCGATGAGCTAGGTTTTGATGCTGCGGTAGATTATAAAAATGAGGATGTCAAAAAAGGCTTAAAGCAAGCTTGTCCAAATGGGGTAGATGTCTTCTTTGACAACGTAGGCGGCGATATCTTAAATGACGTCCTGACCCAAATTAATCTGCGCGCGCGTATCGTGATTTGCGGTGCGATTAGCCAATATAACAACACCACAGCGGTAGAAGGGCCGTCAAACTATCTGTCATTATTGGTCAATCGTGCCCGTATGGAAGGCATCGTTGTCTTTGATAATATCAAAGAGTATCCAATCGCGATGAAAGAGATTGCTGGCTGGATTCAGTCGGGTGAGTTAAAAGTAAAAGATCATATCGTTGAAGGTATCGAGACTTTCCCTGATACGTTGATGATGCTCTTTAAAGGTGAAAATTTCGGCAAACTGGTACTTAAGGTAGAGGGATAAATCATGACACTGAATACAAATGGAATTGCATCAGACGTAGCCAGTAACGTTTCTGGTAAACGTATTTTAATCACGGGCGGTGCGTCTGGCATTGGTGCGGCAAGTGCGTTATTGTTAGCCAGTCGCGGTGCGAAAGTCGTGATCGGTGATATGGCCGAAGAGATGGGCGCAGCCGTTGCCAAGCAAGGTCAAGATGCGGGCAATAGTATCGTCTTTAAAAAAGTTGATGTGACGAGTGGCGACGAAGTGCGCGCATTATTTACCTTTGCCATGGAAACGCTGGGTGGTCTTGATGTGGTGGTAAATAATGCGGGCATCGACCATCAGCCTGCACCGATGCATGAGCTAAGCGATGAGGATTTTGACCGCAATATCGCCGTTAATTTAAAGGGTGTTTGGCATTGTATGCGTGCCGCCGTCACTTGTATGGCTCCGAATGGCGGTGGTCATGTGATTAATGTGGCATCAATCGCAGGACTTCGTTCTGCGCCGTTGCTATCAGCTTATAGCGCTGCCAAACATGGCGTGATGGGACTGACGAAGTCTGCTGCTCATGAATATGCGCGCGTCAATATTCGTTTTAACGCCGTATGTCCAAGCTTTATTGATACGCCAATGGTGCAAAATACCATGGCGAAGATGGGCGAGCGCGCGCAAAAAGCCACTATTAATGCCAGTCCATTACGCCGTTTAGGTAAAGTCGATGAAGTGTCTGGCGCGATTGCTTGGCTTGCGAGTGATGAAAGCAGCTTTATGAATGGTCATGCGTTTACCCTTGATGGCGGTATGTTGGCTTAATAGTCAAATAACTGCTAAATCATTACGCTGTTAGCCTCGCTCAATGTACTGGCTTGTATAAAATAGATACTATCTACACTCAGCTGCCTTGTAATAGATTTGCAGTTTTTCGACTATAATTTATTAAGTGGTTACGATAAAAAATTGAAAACTGAATAGCTAATTCAAAATACAAGGAATAACGATGAAAGATTTATTTGATTTAACCGGCAAGATTGCTTTAGTCACTGGTGCCAGTCGTGGTATTGGCGAATCTATCGCCCGCTTATTGGCGTCAAGAGGCGCGCATGTGATTGTCTCTAGCCGTAAGATTGATGCTTGCCAAGCGGTCGCTGATAGCATCGTCGCCGACGGTCATAAAGCCAGCGCCTTTGCTTGTCATGTGGGTGATATGGATCAGATTGAGGCGATTTTTGAGCATATCAAAAGCGAATTTGGTCAGATTGATATTTTAGTTAATAACGCCGCGGCAAACCCTTATTACGGCCATATCTTAGATACCGACTTAGCGGCTTTTGATAAAACTGTCGAAGTCAATATTCGCGGTTATTTCTTTATGTCGACGGCAGCAGGCAAAATGATGCGCGAGCAGGGCGGCGGAGTGATTTTAAATACCGCATCGGTCAATGGTTTGGTCGCGGGTGACAAGCAAGGTATCTACTCAATCACTAAGGCGGCTGTCATTAGCATGACCAAAGCCTTTGCCAAAGAATGCGGGCCATTAAATATTCGCGTTAATGCGCTGCTGCCAGGGTTAACCGACACCAAATTTGCCTCAGCATTGACTACCAATGATAAAGTCTTAAAGATGGCGCTACATGCAATTCCGTTAGGACGCGTGGCTAATCCTGACGAGATGGCAGGTACGGTATTGTACCTAGTCTCTGACGCGTCAAGTTATACGACGGGCGCAACGGTCGTGGTTGATGGCGGCATGTTGGCTTAATCCGTTTATCACTATCGCTATATTTTTATAATAAAAAACACGTTCATTAGTAACGTGTTTTTTTTATGTCTCAACGTTCATTACTTTTAGTTCACTACTTTCAGCTCATTGCTTTAAATCTATCTATTCGCACGTTTTGACATGATAAGATTTAATCGCTGTAAGCTTTTTTCAATGATATTCGTCGTCCGCTGCATTAATGGACTCAATGGTTTGGGGTGCATATTAATTTTACTCATATCATTATCATAATGTGCTCTGACACGCTTATTCATAATAGCAAACCACAGTGGCGGGATATAGGCGGGCATAATCATCGTGGCATAACCTATCGGCAGTTGCGGTGCTTCCTCAAAATGTCTGAGCAATTGATAAGCGCGGCTTGGATGCGCGTGGTGATCAGAATGGCGCTGCAATTGATACAAAAACAAATTGGTCACCGTGTGATTACTATTCCAGCTGTGCTCCGGCTGCGTACGCTCAAACTGCCCGTTATCGTCTTGCTCTCTGAGCAGACCGTAGTGCTCTAGATAGTTCACCACTTCTAACAGACTAAAGCCGTATACCGCCTGCAAGCCAATAAAGGGTAGAATCTTTTTGCCAAAAGCCTTATAAAGGGTGGCATAAAGTACCGCCGACATCGCCCAACCTTGCAACAGCTCGTTGTCTTTACTCCAAAAGCCTTTTTGTCGACGGGCAAGCCGCTCGGTTTCAATGTTTATGGCGGAACGTAGACCCCCAAACACCGTACGCGGCAAAAACTGCCAAAAGCTCTCGTTGTACTTGCTACTGGCTGGATCTTTTGGGGTCGCGACCCAGCGGTGATGACCGAAATTATGCTCTATGGCGAAATGTCCATAGGCCGCTGGTGCAAGGCTGACGCGCGCCAAAGTACGATTTAAGTGGTCAGACTTATGGCCAAGCTCATGCGCGGTATTAATCGCAATACCACTGCCAATGCCTGCTGTCAAGGCAACGCCTAAACGATTATACCAAGGCAATTTTCGCTGACTATACTGGTAAGCCAACAGTCCAAAAGCCATATATTGTAACGGTATAAAAGCATGAGCAATCCACTTATAATAGGGGTCTTGGGCAAGCGCTTGCATAGCGCTATCAGGTGGGTTGCTATCATCTCGACCGACCAACACATCCGCCAACGGTATGATACCGTGGATCAAGATAGTCCCTGCCCACGCCAGCGCTGTATTTTTAAGCTCAAAACCTTTTTGATCTCGTAATCCTAACGCGAACAAGCAGCCTAATAGAGGCAGTGATGGACTACACAACCAAAACCGCCTTTTTGGGTCGCGCCATAATGAGCCATCCACCGCATCTTGAATGATGGCATGTTCTTTGATGCTTAATGTCTTAGTCATTATACGGTCCTTGTATAGTTAAGCTTCTATAAATCAGAAACGGTCTCAGACTTATCCAGTCTATTATTTATTGCACTCTTACTTGATTGCCTGATAGCCACTTCAAACCGTTCCATTTATATATAGTTGAATCACTATAAAAAAATATAGTGCTGCTGGGATGAATTTTGCGCAGCCTCTGTCAGCGCAGACACAGCATGCAAGTAAAATTTATACCAGTAGCACTGGTAATATTAGCGTATCGGTTTTATGTCGAATTGACTATAGTATCAATCAAAATTCTGATAATTTATTATGACCTTTGATATCATTCAAGACGGCGTTGATTGACAAAAAAATCTCACTTTGTGTCCAAAAGTGCAAATATATTCAGATTTAATCGTCGGACTTCGTTATGTTGAGAACTTATACATAGCGTATATACGGTAATTAACGTTGATAACGCTCTTTGAAGTGAGTAGTTTGGGCGTGTCATCAATTAGCATATTGATACATTTAGTGGTCTTAAAATGGCTAAATTTTGCCAAACATCGTCAGAAATTTTGTCAATATGTTCATATTTACGGCAATTACTTCCTTGTTTGGCTGCAATTTTCCTCATTTTAAGCCTCACAATCTAAATGATGACACACCCTAGTATTGGTCTAAAATATGGATATTTTAAGTCGATTGTTTGATGAGATGCATTTGCAAAAGGTGCAATATATCACTGTCAATGCGCGCGGCTCTTGGCAACTGGTACAGAGTAGACAGGATGATTATTTGAGCTTTATTGTGGTTATCAGTGGCGAGGTGCATCTGTGCTATGGTAATGATAATAATGACAGGCAAGTGATCACAGCCAACAATATGATGATGTTGACCACACAAGACAGCTATGTCTGTCAATCAGCACCAATGGTGTCTAATCTAACGGCTAAAACAATTATGTCTGTCAATCAGCACCAATGGTGTCTAATCTAACGGCTAAAACAATCATGCCTGCACACACTGAAGGTCAGATTGGCTTAGAGATTGACAATACAGATAGCGGTCATAAAATTATTGCCCAAGGTAACCATGTTCAAACTAAGCATACTCAAACTAATCATATGCAAGATAATGAGACTCAATTTATTGTGTTACGCAGTCAGTTTGACACCGATATGGCAAGACCTTTGCTATCTGCGTTGCCAGCCAGTCTGCCGCCAGTGACCCAAAAGCACTCGGCTTACAATGATGTGGTGAATATTGGGTTGCAGTTTTTCTTATTAGAAGTGAGCTTGCAGCGCCCCGGCAAAACCACGATGCTTGAACGCTTGGCTGGCATGTTGATGATTGAATGTATACGCGAGTATGTCGAACAGCTAGAAATGGCATCAGGATTTAATGACAGCATAAATCACGCTACGGATAATACCCTAGACAGTACGCCATCGTGGATTGATCATCCATGGCAGATAAACATTGATGCCGACAACAGTGGTGAAAATAATGCCATTAGAAACGGAGATGAAAATGGCAACTGGCTAGCTGCCCTAAAAGATCCTTATCTATCAAATACCCTCTATTTGATGCACCGCTACCCAGAAGATGCTTGGACGAAAAGCATCTGGGCTGTCGCGCTCAGGACTTAATGAGCGTTTTAAGCAGTCCGTTGGTATCACGCCGCTGGCATATCTGAGTCACTATCGCTTGCGACTGGCGGCAAGATTTTTGCGGCAAGAACAGTATTCAATTAGCAAGATTAGCGAATTGGTAGGCTATGCGTCAGATCACTCGTTTAGTGGTGCATTCAAGCGGCGTTACGGGCAGTCACCCAGTCATTACCGCAAATCCCATAGCAAAAAATCAACGCCATAACGTGAATGTTGGTCACAAATAGATGGATGACTACGGGCGATTAATTGTGAGGATAACGATGAAAACAACAATAGAAACCACAATAGAAGCAAATATGAAAAGTCCTATTAAAGATAAAAAGCAGCCTCATCATAATGTAATGATAAACAATCATATAAAAACGAAGACGTGGCTATTTGTCCCTGCGACTCGAATCGATAGAGTAGCAAAAGCCTTTACGAGCGGCGCAGATGCAGTGATTGTCGATCTAGAAGATGCGGTCGCCTGCGAAGATAAAACGCAAGCTCGCGACTCTGTAAAAAGTTATTATGACGAGCAGGATAATGTACAAAACCCACGACCGATTTGGCTACGTATCAATAAAGCGGGTAGTGATGAGTATAAAAAGGATTTAGAATTGTGCCAACAGCTGCCTAATCTGGCGGGTGTCGTATTGGCGAAAGCCGAACAAGCATCGGATATTGAAGCAGTTTATCAAGCCACTAACTTATCGGTAATTGCCTTAATAGAAAGTGCGCTTGGTCTGTATCAGATAGACGAGATGGCAAAAGCATCAGGGCTGTTGACATTTAGCTATGGTTTTTTAGATTTGTGTAATGACTTGGGTTTCACTGTTGGAACGCCAGCAGCAGACATCATCGCCAATCAGATTCGCTATCAATTAATCTTAACGGCAACAGTACATCAATTATTAGCGCCTATTGATACGGTTTATCCTGACTTTAAGGACGACGAAGGTTTAAGTGCCAGAGTACAGCTTTGGTCACAGATGGGCATGTCAGGGATGCTGTGTATTCATCCCAAGCAAGTCGCCACCGTGCAAGCATCTTTACAACCAACAGAGAGCGAATTGTCATTTGCCAAACAAGTGCTAGAAGAGTACGACAGAAGCGGACAAGCGGTGTTTAAAATAGCAGGTCAGATGGTCGATGCGCCCGTAATCGAGCGCTGCCGTCAGTTGCTGAGTGGATAAAAGGTTGTTAATAGAGTGCGCCGAAATAGGCTAAAAAAGTAAAAAAGGCGCAGTACGGCTGGTTTTTGACTTTGCGACTTCTGCTGGCGTGCCTTCTACCACAATAAGACCGCCCTCATCACCAGCACCCGGACCCATATCGATAATCCAATCGCTGTTGCTAGCGACTTGCATATCGTGCTCAACCATAATCACCGTATTACCAGTTGCGACCAGCCCATTTAACTGTGCCATCAGCATCGCGACATCAGAAGGATGTAAGCCAGTCGTTGGTTCATCGAGCACATACAGCGTATCGCCGCGCTGGGTACGCTGCAGTTCGGTAGCAAGTTTGATACGCTGTGCTTCGCCACCAGACAACTCGGTTGCTGGTTGCCCAAGTCTTAGATAGCCAAGCCCAACTTTTAGCAAGGCATCTAAGGCGCGCATTATTGGGGCATCATCAACGAAAAATTCAGAAGCCGCTTCGACTGTCAAATCGAGTACTTCAGCGATGTTTTTGCCTTGATAAGTAATTTCTAAGGTTTCGTCATTGTAGCGCTGACCGTGGCACACTTGGCAAGGCGAGTAAACACTCGGCAGAAATAGCAGCTCAACGCTGACAAAACCGACGCCTTCGCAATTTGGGCAACGTCCTTTTTTAACGTTAAATGAAAAACGTCCAGCATCATAGTGCCTTGCTTTTGCTACTTTGGTGGCAGCAAATAACTTGCGCACATGGTCAAACAGTCCAGTATAAGTGGCCAGATTTGAGCGCGGTGTGCGCCCGATGGCTTTTTGGTCTACAGTGACTAAGCGTTTGATATGCTCCATACCACTGACTATCTCTCCGCCTATTGGCGTTTCTTGTTCTTGCTCCAGTAAGGCCGCTTCATCGGTGGGCGCTTCAATCACAGTTTTTTGCCCTAGCGCATTGTAGACCAGTTCAACCAACGCTTGACTGACCAAACTCGATTTCCCCGAACCTGAAACGCCCGTCACTGTGGTTAACACCCCTAAAGGAAATGCCGCATCTAACCCTTGTAGATTATTACGCTCGATATTGGCAAGTTTTAGCCAATGATTAGGTTGTCTTGGCTGCTGGCTTGTTAATTGATGGGCTTTTGGTTGCTGGGTTTTTGATTTTTTATTTTTGGAATCCCCATTAAAAAGATATTGTCCAGTATAGGAATCAGAGATATCTTGCAAGCCTGCGACAGGGCCGCTATAGATGATTTCACCGCCGTGACTGCCCGCTTTTGGTCCGACATCGACTATCCAATCGGCGTGGCGAATGACGCTAACATCATGCTCGACAATGAATAATGAATTACCCGCTGCTACCAGTTCATCTAGAGCGCCTAATAGCGCCTGAGTATCGGCAGGATGTAACCCAGCAGAAGGTTCATCGAGCACATAAACCACCCCAAACAGTTTAGAGCGAATTTGAGTGGCAAGTCTTAAGCGCTGTAGCTCACCGGGCGATAAGGTAGGCGTGGTACGTTCAAGCGATAAATAACCTAGCCCAAGTCTGGTTAACGCTTCTACACGCGATAAAATATCGCTGGTAATACGCTTGGCAACAATGGCTTTTTCACGGTCGGGCATATCATCGCTGAGTTTTTTATTGGCAGCGCCGTGAAGTTTAAGCGCCAGTTCAGTCAAGGTTAATTGTGATAACTCGCCAATATCAAGCCCTGCAAATTTAACCGACAGCGATTCTTGTTTTAACTTTTTGCCATGGCAGCTTGGGCATTCTGAAATTTGCATGAACTGCGCCACACGTTTTTTGGTACGTGGACTTTGGGTCGTGGCAAAAGAATGTAAGACGAAATTTTTTGCACTGGTAAAAGTGCCTTTATAATTGGGTTTTTCACCTTTTTTAATCGCCTCGCGTACTTGCTCGAGATTGTATTCTGGGTAAACCGGCACTTCTGGGGTTTCATCGGTAAATAAAATCCAATCGCGGGTTTCCTTGGGTAAGGTGTTCCAAGGTTTGTCGATATCGTAGCCCAGTGTGGTCAATATCCGGCTCAGATTCTGCCCTTGCCATGCTGGTGGCCAAGCAGCAATGGCGCGTTCTCGAATGGTTTTCGTCTTGTCAGGCACGAGCAAATCTTCTGTGACCTCAAACACGCGGCCAATACCTGAGCAAGTAGGGCAAGCACCTTCTGGCGTATTTGGCGAAAAGGCATCGGCATATAGCATGTCTTGCCCAGCAGGATATTCGCCTGCTCGCGAGTACAGCATGCGTAGACCATTTGAAATCGTCGTCACGCTACCAACCGATGAACGTACCGACGGCGTACCGCGCTGCTGTTGCAAGGCGACCGCAGGCGGTAAGCCTTCTATCGAATCGACATCAGGCTCGCCAACTTGGTCAATCAAGCGCCGCGCATAAGGCGATACCGAATCAAGGTAGCGGCGTTGCGACTCAGCAAACAAGGTACCAAATGCCAGTGACGATTTGCCTGAGCCTGATATACCGGTAAAAACGACCAACGCATTACGCGGTAAATCTACATCGACATTTTTGAGATTGTGCACCCGCGCGCCCCTGACCTGAATGCTTTCATCAGCGGTAAGGTTGTGATTTTTGAGAGAAGTGTTAGATTTTTTATGATTAGATTTCTTATTATTGGTTGTCATACAACGCTTATTCCTTTGACTAAAATCGGCTTATTAACGCTTTGATTCAACAATACCCTATCTGTTTGATACTGTGTTCTTTTAATATCGTATCTGCTTAAAGTCATCCTACCACCTTAAAATCAAATCACTGCGCAGGCTTACGCTTTATATACAGAGGATAGACACAGCAACGTCAAACGATAACATTTATAAGGTTTACCCTATAAATTGCAGATTATAGAGGTTAAGAGATACGGCGTTTTGAACGCTATTAAGCGGGCAAGTGGCGCGTTAATTGAGAATGCTTTATCATTAACCTTATCTATCAATCATTTATAAAAGTATTTTATGATTTTTATCAGCAATACCATTAGCCTGAATGACAGCGAAGTAGATATTAGCGCCATACGCGCGCAAGGAGCAGGCGGGCAAAACGTCAATAAAGTGTCGTCTGCTATCCATCTGCGTTTTGATATTCCCGCTTCGAGCTTGAGCGATGTCATTAAGCAGCGCTTATTGGACAGTAAAGACAGTCGAATCACCAAAGAAGGTGTACTTATTATTAAAGCGCAGCAGTTTCGTACCCAAGAACGTAATCGAATTGATGCCTTGGAGCGGCTGCAAAGCTTTATTATTCAAGCCACTCATGTCAATAAAACCCGTAAAGCGACCAAACCTAGCAGAAATGTCAAACGTAAACGCGTCGATCAAAAAACCCAGCGCGGTAAGACCAAAGCGTTACGCGGTAAAGTAGATTTTTAAATAAGCGGCTTACTTTTTTAATAAAGCAAACAGCAAAATGCCAGCCCATTTAATTGGCTGGCATTTTGTATAGGCTTATTTACTATCAGATTTTTAGCTAACCAAGTCTTCTACTTAATTCAGGAAAGCGCTTTATCATAAATAACATCAAGAGCAGCGACACACTGGCGATAGCCGCGCCAACATAACCGACACTTGATATAGAAATATGCGTTACGGCATAACCACCAAACAGCGCACCGGCGCCAATGCCTAAATTAATAATCCCTGAGAACATCGACATCAGCATGTCTTGCGCCGTGACATCGACCATGATGACTTTGGCTTGCATGGAGATAATCAGCAGCATCAGCGCCGCGCCCCACAGTAACGCAATGAAACTCAGCGCCCAGATGGAGGTCACGGCAAACAATAGTACCAGCATAGATAGCAGCATTAATATGATCGATATCAGCATCAATCTGGTATTAAAGCGATCGCCCCAGCGACTGAATATCACACTGCCGGCAATCCCTGCCACTCCAAATAATAGCAAGACCAAAGTCGCAGCGTTTTCACTGATGGCGCCGACTTGGCGCATAAAAGGTTCGATATAAGAATAAGCGGCATAGTGCGCGGTAAAGACCAGTAAAATGAGTAGATACAAACAGACCAATAAGGGGTTTTTAAGCAATTCTGGAATTTTTCTAAACGAGCCTTCAAACATACTTGGTAGCATGGGCAATAGCCTTGCTTGCAAGATAAAGACGATAAAAGCAATCACCCCAATACCGCCAAAGGTTGCCCGCCAGCCAAACCATTGACCGACTAAGCGCCCTAGTGGCACGCCGAGCACCATCGCCAATGAAGTACCGGTTGCAAGTACACTAAGTGCCAGTGCTTTTTTGCCTTCTGGTGCTACGCGTATCGCAATCGCCGCTGTGATTGACCAAAATATCGCATGCGATAGCGCAATACCAACGCGGCTAATCAGCAATACATCAAAGCTCCAAGCAAATACGGACAATACATGGCTGGCAATAAATACCACAAATAAGCCCAAGAGTAAGCTTTTACGCTCAAATCGGCTGGTAAGTAGCATCAATGGCAATGACATCGCCGCGACAATCCACGCATACAGTGTCAACATCCAGCCAGTCTCAGCCGTAGTGATGGAAAAATCTTGGGCGATGTCACTTAATAGGGCAACGGGGACAAATTCGGTGGTATTCATAATAAAGGCGCTGACGCCCATCAAAAATACTTGAAAATACTGAGTTCGGCGAGCATTTGCGCTCACCTCAAGGTTATGTTTCATATGATCCAATACAAATAAAGAAGGTGCTAATAGTGCAAATTAGCTGAAAAATAATTCATGAGTTTAAGCGTGATGTCGGAAATACATGGCGGCATAGGTCGTAATGATGAAAAAGAGGAGGGCAAGATAGCAAATCAGTTGCGGTATGTCAGAGCCTATCATCAGACCCTACTATTTTATCAGGAATCTACCGTTTTTTTGTAGGAGAGTCTTTAAAATTAGCGACCGAATAATTGGTTGAATGCTTAAGTAAATCCGATGATGGCATCAGTGTCAGTTACATAGTGTTTATAGTGAGGTATCGCTATTTACGCTTGAATATAGGTATGATGACGCCATAGGCTAGGAATGCCTGATAACGTGATTTTAAATAACCACTGATATTTTACTAAGATGGAATAAAAGAAAAGCAATCTATGAAAACAGACACCAATAAACCATTAGCCTTTAGACGATATCCTTCAACGACGGCGCTGCAATGTTTTGAGACCGCTGCCCGTCATTTGAGTTTTACCAATGCCGCGCAAGAGATGCACATGACCCAAAGCGCCATCAGTAAGCAAGTGGCGCAGTTGGAGGAGATGCTAAATCTGTCTTTGTTTTATCGGACGCCGCACCGGATTTCATTGACCCCTGCTGGCAAGTTATATTATCTTGAAGTATTAGAGATTTTAAAACATATCGAGGTGGCGACCACCAATTTGATGTCGCATAGCAGTAATACCGAGCTGCTAAAAATCGTCTCGCATCCGACATTTTGCGCCCGTTGGTTGATTCCAGCACTCAGTGGCTTTAGTCAAGAATATCCCCTTATTAACTTGGATATTAAAGAGCTGGCGGGACCGTTTTTTTCTGAAGACCAAAATGTCGATATTGCTTTTTTATATGGTGATGGCATGTGGAGCAATATGGAGGCCATAAAACTGTTCGATGAATACTGCGTTGCGGTCTGTCAGCCGCAGTATTTGCGAGATAAAACACTGAGTACTGAGTGTATAAATGACTATGTGTTATTGCAAATAAGTTCGCGCTTAAGTGCGTGGTATGAGTACTTTAAGCAACAAGATATCAGCGTCGATGGCACCTTTGTAGGTCCACGTTTTGAGACTTTCCATGCTTGTATTTCTGCCGCCTTACTGGGCTATGGTATAGCCTTAGTGCCGTTACGTTTGGTTGAGCCCGAGCTACAATCAGGCGCTTTAGTGCTGGCGTGGGATTATGCGGCAAAGGGTCGCGGCAGCTATTATGTGACTTATCCTGTCTCTTCAGGGCAATCGCATAAGGTCAAAGCGGTTTTAGAATGGATTACGGCTTATTTAGCAATCTCAGATGAGCGTGAAAAGGCGTTAGGGTTGGTTTTATAATGTCACTTACGTTTATTTATAACCTAAAGTATTTTTTATAGCACTGGTCTTGTTATTTTATCCTACAAAGTTGTTTGCTGTGAAAACTTAACAAGCTAAAAAAACTGCCTTGATACGCAGTTTTTTGTTTTTAAAGGATTCGTTTAGGGAGCTAATTTACTGGCAATGACAAAAAGGAATGCCACCACAACTATTATTCGTTTGCTGCCGGAATGATGTTTTGTTGAAATGAGTCTAACTCAAGGAAGAGATAGAGATTCATCATGGACAAGCTTTATAACGTGACCGATGCCTTTACGATGGTGCATCCGCTCACGCTCGTCAAAGGCAAAAATGCCAGAGTTTGGGACGACAATGACCGCAGCTATATCGATTTTGTCGGTGGTATCGGTGTCTTAAACTTTGGTCATTGTCACCCACATATCGTAGCCGCGATTATCAATCAAGCACAATCACTTATTCATTATGCCTACAATGCGGCTGCTCATCAGCCGTATCAAACCTTTATGCCGCGACTTTGTGCGCTGATTCCAATCAGTGGTGAGCTATCAGGCATGCTTACCAACTGCGGCGCAGAAGCGACCGAAAATGCCATAAAGATAGCGCGTATGAAAACGGGTCGCACAGGCGTTATTGCGTTTGATGGTGGGTTTCATGGGCGCACACTGGCTGCGGTCAATCTCAATGGTAAGGTCGCGCCTTATAAGCGCGGGCTTGGTGTATTAGGGAGCGGCGTTTATCACATTCCTTTCCCCAGTCCCGATAACAATATCAGCGACGAGCAAGCGATTGACGCGCTCCAGCGTTTATTTATGGTAGAAACCGATATCGACAATATCGGTGCTATTATCGTCGAACCTGTACAAGGGGAAGGCGGCTTTCAATTGATGTCGCCCACCTTTGCGCAGTATCTACGTAAGTTTTGTGATGAGCATGGCATGTTACTTATCATGGACGAAATCCAATCCGGTTATGGTCGTACGGGCACGCCGTTTGCTTTTACCCATTTAGGGATTGAGCCTGACCTTATTTTACTTGGTAAAAGTATCGCGGGCGGCTTGCCTTTAGGCGCACTCATAGGCAAGGCTAGTGTGGTAAACGGTCTACCCAAAGGCAGCTTGGGTGGTACTTATTCGGGTAACCCAGTTGCTTGCGCTGCTGCCAATGCCACGCTTGATATCATGCAAGCCAATGACGTTTGGCAGTCAGCCAAGCATTATGCCCAGACGATTGAGACGACCATCAGCCAATGGCAGCAAGAAGGTATCTCACCTTGGTTATTTGGTCTTACTGGTATCGGTGCGATGCGCGGTATCGAGCTGCGCCATCCTGAGCATGATGTCCATCCAAGTGTGATGGCGCAAGTATTAACCAAAGCCCGCGAGCGTGGTCTATTGCTGATGCCAAGTGGGCAATATCGCCATATCATTCGCTTATTACCGCCACTTACCATAGATCCTGACACCCTAAAAGAAGGGTTGGATATTCTAAAAGAGGTACTCATCGCGCTTCCTGATGGATTGCCTGCCGCTTAATGTTTAGGAGTGCTTAGGCATGTTTAGGAGTGCTTAGGCGTGCTTAGGATAGATAGCGCATCGTCATAACCAAATGCTCGAAATAAAATACTTATTATTAAGCTAAAGATTTATTAACTCTATTACAAGGATGTTTATTTGTGAAAAATAGTAGCGTCAGTCCAGATAAGGATTTTATCTGCAGCGATGATATCCGCCATCATTTTTCTATGGCCATGTCAGCCATGTATCAGAACGAGGTGCCGCTATACGGCGACTTGGTTGATTTGGTCAGTGATGTCAATACCGAAGTATTAACCTCACATCCTGATATCAAATCACAACTGCTGCATACGGGCGAGATTGAGCGCCTAAGCATGGAGCGCCACGGGGCGATTCGGCTGGGTAGCGCAGCAGAGCTGAGCATGATGCGCCGTCTTTTTGCCGTGATGGGTATGCACCCTGTCGGCTACTACGATTTAGCGCCTGCTGGCGTGCCGGTGCATTCAACAGCTTTTCGCGCACTTGACTCGCATTCATTGCATAAAAGCCCCTTTCGCGTTTTTACTTCGTTATTGCGTTTAGATTTGATTGCCGATGAAAATTTACAACAAGAAGCCACGGCCACACTGGCGCAGCGTCAGATATTCACTACTGGCGTCATTGAGCTTATTGAAGTCTTTGAGGCGCAAGGTGGTTTGACTACTGAGCAAGCAGAGCAATTTGTCCAAGAAGCGTTAGAGACATTTCGTTGGCATGATAAAACGCCGGTGGCAAAAGCGCTCTATCAGCGTCTATTAAATCAGCATCCGCTCGTCGCTGATGTGGTCGGCTTTAAGGGTCCACATATCAATCATTTAACGCCTCGAACCTTGGATATTGATGCCGTACAACAAGGCATGCAAGCAAGAGGCATACCCTCAAAAGCCATTATCGAAGGGCCACCGCGTAGAGCGTGTCCTATCTTATTAAGGCAAACCAGTTTTAAAGCGCTACAAGAAGCGGTTGGCTTTAAAGTTGCTAATAACTCAGACGCTAGCCATGAAGAGTACGAGCAAGGGCATCATACCGCGCGCTTTGGAGAGATTGAGCAACGCGGTGTGGCGTTAACACAAAAGGGCCGCGCGCTTTATGATGAATTATTGGCCGCAGCTCGCCGCCAGCTTGGTGCTACCCCAAATGAGGACAATGCGGCTCAGTATAATCAAATTTTAACTGAGGTATTTACCGCTTTTCCTGATGATTATCAAACTCTACACGATGAGGGGCTGGCGTATTTTTATTACCAGCTGACGGACAGCACCCTTGATTCTGAGGACGGTCAAGCATTGTTAGCCGCGACCTTAAGCACTGATGATTTGAATAAACTGCCTAATGCTAAGCTGACTGCTCTGATTAATGATGAAGTGCTTCGCATTGAACCCATCGTTTATGAGGACTTTTTGCCCGTCAGTGCCGCCGGTATCTTCCAATCGAATCTGCAACAGGCGCAGCCAAGCCAATATGACGGTTACTCAAGCCAACAAGAGTTTGAACGTGATTTGGGGGCAGTCATTTACGATGAGATGGCATTGTATGAAGCGATGCAGGCGCAAAGCCTTGAGCAGTGCCTGTCTAGTGTCAGTATTTAGTAAGATTTAGGCTAGAAATGTCTAGCTTATAGCCGACTTATTAGCACGTCATTCCAAAAAGGAATGACTGCAAGAAATTTATTATTTTGCAACTTAGTAGGTAGCAGGGTAATTTTATAAGTCAGTCAAGGACGTAGTAAACCATTATACCAATAAGCAAAGGATTGATTATGATTAAGCAATATATGTCTGCAATGGGCGTAGAAGAAGCACACTATCAACATGGCGATTTTGAAGTCAATACGCCTATAGACGGTACGGTTATTGGCAAGATAACTCTAGATAGCGTTGATGATGTTAATAATAAAATCCAAAATGCCAAACAAGCCTTTCAAGAATGGCGTGTCGTTCCTGCCCCTAAACGTGGTGAGCTGATTCGTCTGTTGGGTGAAGTCCTGCGTGAACACAAAGAAGACTTAGGTATCTTAGTATCGCTAGAAGCCGGAAAAATCAAAGAAGAAGGCCTTGGCGAAGTACAAGAAATGATTGATATTTGTGACTTTGCCGTGGGCGTATCGCGTCAGCTTTATGGTCTAACCATCGCCTCAGAACGCCCAGGTCACCACATGCGTGAGACATGGCATCCACTTGGCGTCATCGGCGTCATCTCTGCCTTTAACTTCCCAGTCGCCGTTTGGTCTTGGAATACGGCACTGGCCATCGTCTGTGGCAACCCTGTCATCTGGAAACCTTCAGAAAAAACCCCACTTGTCGCCTTAGCTTGCCAAGCGTTATTTGAAAAAGCCTTGGCAAAATTTGGTGAAGCACCAGCACATTTATCGCAAATTATATTGGGCAAAACCGATATCGGTAATGCGTTGGTTGAAAACAAAGACATCGCTTTAGTCAGTGCCACCGGTAGTACGCGCATGGGCCGAGAAGTGGGGCCAAAAGTCGCTGAGCGTTTTGGTAAATGCTTGCTTGAGCTTGGCGGTAATAACGCCATGATTTTGGCACCCACTGCCGATTTAGATTTGGCACTACGTGGCATTCTATTCTCAGCAGTAGGAACGGCAGGGCAGCGCTGCACCACCTTACGCCGTCTGTTCGTTCATGAGTCGGTCAAAGACGATATCTTACCGCGCGTTAAGTCTGCATACGAGACGGTGAGCATCGGCCATCCGCTTGAAGGCAATTTGGTCGGTCCACTGATTGATGAAGACAGCTTTAATAATATGCAAGCGGCGTTAGAAAAGGCTTGCAATACTGGCGGTAAAGTCACAGGCGGCGAACGGGTGCTGATGGACAAATTCCCCGATGCTTATTATGTGACCCCGGCGATTGTTGAGCTTGATGAGCAAAATGATGTGGCACGTAGTGAGACGTTTGCACCGATTTTATATGTCATGCCTTATAAAGAATTTGACGATGCGCTAGCGATGCAAAACGATGTCCCACAAGGGTTGTCATCTTGTATCTTTACCAATGACTTGCGTGAAGCTGAAACGTTCCTCAGCGATCGCGGTAGTGATTGCGGTATCGCCAACGTCAATATCGGCACCAGCGGTGCTGAGATTGGCGGCGCATTTGGCGGCGAAAAAGAAACCGGCGGTGGTCGTGAATCAGGTTCTGATGCATGGAAAGCTTATATGCGTCGTCAGACCAATACGGTCAACTATTCAACCGAGCTGCCACTGGCGCAAGGCATCAACTTTGGCTAGTAAGAATGTGATGTGATGTGATGTGATGTGATGTGATGTGATGCTTGTTAAGTAGGCTCAGCGCCTATTTAACAAGCCAAGTATCAATTGTTTTGGTAGCCAATTATTAAGTATTTATTGTTTTGGTATGAAAGCCTGCGCAAGTGATGAATAACTATTCATGATTTCAAAAACAGGTTTTTTTACTCCCTTTTTAGTACTCTTTTCAGCGTTTTTTTAGCATTATCAGCAGCCATGGATTGGTTGTTCCCACTACTGTTATATCTATGACAACAGTAACCACTACTAAGGAAGGTAGGTGTCTTATGATGGATGATAAACCTTATGACGAAGCTAAAGATGGCTACGGTCCGTCTTCTAGTTTTTTATTAGATATTGCACCTCTGGTGTTGACTGCCATTATTCTGATGGTGCAGTTTTTTGTATTCAAAGATTTTACCCCTCACATTCCCTTAGCTTGCGGTCTTTTAATCACCGGCTTGTTTATGAAGCTGCGTGGCCGTGATTGGGACGGCATGGAACAACGCTTTTTAAAGGTTGTTAAAATTGGTCTACCGGCCATGATTATCTTGATGGGCGTTGGTATGCTCATCGGGGCTTGGATTATCGCTGGTACCGTCCCTACGATTTTATACTACGGTTTTAGCATTTTTTCCCCTTCATCATTTCTAGTCTCCGTTTGTCTTATCTGCGCCATTATTTCTGTCGCAACCGGTACCTCTTGGGGCACGGTTGGTACAGTCGGTCTTGCTATGATGGGTATTGGGCTAGGCTTGGGAATCCCGCCGTCACTAACGGGCGGCGCTATCGTTTCTGGTGCTTTTTTTGGCGACAAGATGTCTCCTCTATCAGACACCACCAACTTAACGCCAGCAGCGGCTGGTGTTGAGCTTTGGGATCATATTCGCGGCATGTTGCCAACGACTGTACCTGCCATGGTGACTGCATTAATTATCTATGCTTGGATTGGGATGGGTTACGGTGCAGAAAATGTCGATTTATCTTCGATCAAAGAAATTCAAACCTCACTAGCGGCCAACTATAACTTGAGCGTGATTACTTTATTACCTGCTGTAGTCGTTGTCATTGCGGCGGTAATGAAAATGCCCGCTATTCCAACGGTATTATCAGGTGTAGTAGTTGCAGGCTTAGTCGCGTTCTTTATGCAAGGCGTGGGTGTTCACGATATCTTTAACGTCCTACAAAATGGCTTTGTCAGTGAGACAGGCTTTGCTGTCGTCGACCAACTGCTGTCTAAAGGCGGCATTATGTCAATGACTTGGGTTGTGACCTTGACCATCTTTGCCTTAGCCTTCGTTGGTGCCATTGAGCATTACGGTACGCTCAAAGCCATCATGGCAAAAATTAATAAGATGGTGAAATCAAGATTTGGCTTAGTAATTACCACTTATCTCAGCACTCTTGGTGTCGGTACGCTCATCGGTGACGTCTATACCACACTGGTATTGCCAGGCCGTCTACTCAAAGACAAATATCAAGAAATGGGCTATAAGCGCACGACGCTTACGCGCTCTATTGAAGATACTGGCACTCTGTTATCTCCTCTGATTCCTTGGAACATGGGTGGTAGTTTCGTTGCGGCAACCCTAGGTATTGCGACCCTTACTTATGCGCCCTTTGCCTTTGCCTGCTGGTTATCGCCGCTATTTGGCTTGCTATGGGTATTCTTAGATAAATTTATTCCCCGTGAAGAACCTACTGTTAATAACGACACAAGCACGCTCTCCACTGTAGACAACGTGTAATTTATAAGGAATATAAGATGTTGCAAGAGCAATGTTTGTGGAATATGACCGCACCTATTATTGATACCTACAGCCAGATGAATAGCGATACTGAAGCAACTATCTGTATTATAGGCGGCGGTTATACCGGGTTATCGGCTGCGATTCATTTGGCTGAAAAAGGGGTCAAGGTCATCTTGCTAGAGAGCCATACCATTGGCAGTGGCGGTTCAGGAAAAAGCGTAGGGCTCGTTAATGCAGGTACTTGGGCGCGCCCTGATGATTTGAATATTGCGCTAGGTGAAGCAGCAGGTGAGCGTTTAACTGAAGCCCTTGGACAAGCCCCAAGCTTAGTATTCGACTTAATCAAGCGTTATAATATCGATGCACAAGCCACTCAAGCTGGCAATATCCACATGGCACATAACGCTAAAGGTGAAGTCGATGTCGATGTTAGATACGAGCAGCTAAGTCGTCGCGGCGCGAATGTTGAGGTATTGACCGGCAGCAAATGCCATGAGTATTGTGGGACTAAGAACATCAATAAGGCACTACTTGATCACCGTGCTGGTACCATAAACCCGCTGGCTTATGTCAGAGGACTGGCCAAAGTAGCGGCCAGTCTTGGTGTCACTATCTACGAACATTCAGCCGTTGAGGCACTAGAAAAAGTAGACGGTCATTGGTATACAAGAACCACTAAAGCGCGCGTGAAATCTGAGCGCGTCATTATTGCAACCAACGCTTATACCGAAGGCGAGTGGACAGAAATCAAAAAGACGTTTTATCTAGTGTATTACTATCAGATTGCATCTGAGCCGCTCAGCGGAGAGGCGGCAGATCGTATTTTGCCATACAAAACAGGGGCATGGGATACACGCTTGGCCTTGTCTAGCTTTCGCCGTGATGACGATGATCGTCTATTATTGGGAACAGTTGGTGGTACGCAGCTTAAACCAAAATCCTTTTATCAATCATGGGCCAATGCTGTGCAACAAAGCTATTATCCAGATTTACCAGCATTTAAGTGGCAGTATGAGTGGACTGGTAGCTTCGGCTTTACGCAAGATCATATCTTTCGAGTCATGGAACCCGCTGAAGGTTTACTGACAGCAACGGCTTATAACGGTCGCGGCATTACCACAGGCACGCTGATGGGTAAGTGCTTTGCAGATTATATAATGACAGGTAATAGGGACAGTATTCCCTTGCCATTTAAGACTTTAGAAGAGGCAAAAATATCTTTTGGAGGCATTAAGTCTGGCTTTACTGAGCTGGGACTGACTTTATATCATGCAGGTCAATGCCTAAGAATCATTGGATAACTTTATATTGGATAACTTTATTGAGTTATCGTCTGATTTTGCTAAAGTTCTTTTAAATATAAAGATATTTAGAGTTTTACGATGATAGGAAGACATTAATACTTGTTTGATTACTAAAGCGTATTAATATCCATATTTATTTTCTAGTATCTGATATGCTATTATCCTTGAGTCACTATCGTGGGTTTAACAGTTTTGTATCGTCATCCGTTATTTTAATTAATGACAGCGTACAAACCTTGCAACTTCCAGCACGATATAAAACAATTCTGGTAAAGCGCATGAGCCTGTACTCCGACATCCTCATCTGTGCCTGTTTTTATTTGCCTACTTGGGCTTATTTCAACGTTTTTCGTCGGAGTTACAGGAGTCTAAGGTGTTCAATATCATGAGCCACATTGCCAACCAATCCAAATATACCCGTCATTATCATCCACGTCATCTTCTTGCACAGTATGCGATCAATCAGATAGCAACACTTGAGCTGCGTCCGCAAGATATTGTCAAAGCCATGGGTTATCCTATCAAGCATACCATTCCTGCTTGTGAGCGACTGCGTCATGTATTGTCGAACAAATATCTCGGGCTTGATAGCAGCTATCTTGATAAATATTTTACTGCTGATGAGTTTTTAATAGCATTATTTACAGTGCTTGAGATACCTCATGCACCTTTTGCAGAAGATATTGCCCAAATTAAAGATGACTTAACACATTATCCTAGCCGGTTGCCAAAATATAGTTTGCGAGCAGAGGTAAACTTTGAGTTTACTGCGGACGTGAACTGGATGGCTCGTGGTGCTGCTTCGCGCTTGGCTCATATAAGATTGCCAGAGGGATTTGCCAAACTAGATGAGTCTGAGCGAGCGTCGATAGTGAAAAAAAGTATCTACAAGCATTATCGGCAGCACGAGGGCAACCTACCTTATAATGGTATGGTTAAAGGTTATCAATTAATCACTGAACAGCGTAATGAAGTGGTTGATAGCGTCAAATATGCTCTACCAGAATCTAAAGCGTGTTAAGTTTTAAATGTTAAATGCCAAAGGTCGAAGGTCGAAGCAAAGCCTGACGGTAATGTCAGACCGCTGACAGTGGTGACGAGTGCGAGATTTGACTAGTCACTTAACGACGCTTTTTCACATACCTTTCCTTGCTCATTTTGGTGCAGATATTCTTTAATTCACATTACTTCTAAAGCTTAGGTATTCGGCGGTGATAGCATCGGCATCTTCAATTTGTGGATAATGTCCCAACGCTGACATCTCAGCAACATTGGCATTCGGGATCAATTCACGGTAACGCTGAATCATATGTTTACCCGAGATGGGATCTTTGGCACCTGCAACCAGTTTAATTGGTATGCTGCTATTGATAATCGCGTCTACCCAGCGTTCACGATATTGTTGACGTTGTGGTATATAGTTAATCAGTTTATGCATCACTGCTAGACCATTATTATGAGTTAACAGCTGCCATAACGTTTCGATGACCTCAGGGGTTGGCGGCGTTGCTGGCCCAAATATTTGTTGTAAATTATCCGCAAACTTCTGCTTATTAATGAATTTGGATACCAAAGGACCTAAGGGTGACAATAATAATTTTTGAATCAAGATTGGTTTGTGAGTCTCAGGAAACAGGCCACCATTTAGAAAACAAACACTGTCAATGCGCCTTTTACTATTGTTACTACTGCCACTAACCTGCCTAGCTAATAACTCTTGTGCGACTGTGTCACCATAATCGTGTGCCAAAATATGATAGTCATGGATGCCAAGATTTTGCAAAAAAGTCTCAAAAATATCAGCCTGCTCACTAATTAAGTAGCGCGCGTCTTTGGGTTTGTCAGACAAGCCAAACCCCAACATATCGAGAGTGACAACGTAATAATGCTCAGTGAGCTTCTCCCACATACCTTCCCAATCCCAACTGGCACTGGGGAAACCATGAATTAACAGTAATACTGGCGCATTTTTATCTCCACCCTGACGGGTAAAAATTTTCTGACCGTCAATAAATACGAATTGTCCCTGTTGTTGCCATTCATTCAGCGTTATCATTATTGGATCACTCCTCAAAAGACGGATCAGTTCGGTGCAGCTTTCTTAATAAGGCCGGCCACGCAATATCACCATTGGCTTCTTTAGTTACTTGCTTCGATGCCGCTTGAATGCCAGCCAATATTTGCGGTGATATCAAGGTTAATTCACTGCCGCCGCTCTGCGCTTTGATTTGGACCTCGCACGCTTTTTGCAAGATGTACATGTTTAAAAAGGCATCGGCCACAGTGCTTGCACAAGTGAGCAAACCATGATTGCGTAAAATCATGAAATTGGCTTCTCCAAGATCAGACACTAAGCGCACTTTTTCTTCAGGGTTCAAAGCGACACCTTCATAGTCATGATAAGCCAAGTTAGATAATGGAAATAAGGATTGTTGCGAGATAGGCAGTAATCCTTGCTGTTGGGTAGATACAGCCACACCGTCGCTGGTATGGAGGTGGATAACGCAATGGGCATCACTACGAGCTTCGTGGACGGCACTATGAATGGTAAACCCTGCAGGATTGATATCGAATTCTGATGACGACACTTTTTCACCAGCTTGATTGACTTTGACCAGACTAGAGGCGGTAATCTCTTCAAATAGTAAACCATAAGGGTTAATCAAAAATTCATCTTCAGTATTTGGCACACGTGCCGAAATATGAGTAAAGACCAAATCATCCCAGCCATACAAGGCAATCAATCGATAACAAGCGGCAAGGTTGACTCGCATCTGCCATTCTTGTTCAGTTACATTGTCTTTTACGTTGTCATTTACATTGAGTGTTGAATTGCTTTTCATTATGTCATCCTTGAATTTCTTAGCTATTTTTGAAAGGCGATGAATCCATCATTTTGTCCGCACGGCTCCCTCAAATCTATATCCTACGATAAGTAAAAGCAATTGAATTCTTTATAAAGATAACTGTTACTCGCTTATGACACGTTTAAGATAGATGTTTGAAATCAATAGATTTCATTTAATTTCTATTTTGATAATTAGATTAAACGTTTGTATCCTCCAATTTTATTTCTTATGATCTCACCATTGTCATACACCTAAAGGAGCCTATGAGTACCATATCCTTTAAGAGTGAAAATTATTATTGAGGGTCAGTGTTCGCATTGTTATCATAAGCGAGTGAAAGATGTTGCTGCTGTTTATCGTGAAAAAGATAAAAGTTTAAATATTATCTATTTATTGATTGCATCTGACAGATTATCAAAGACTATGAGAGCTTATAAAAAATTTTGATAACTGTTGTTGATCATTAGAAGTCTTTGCAGAGCGATATCGCTCTGCAAAGACTTTTTCTGTTAACTAATGAGACAGAAGATTTTAGAAGCTAATACAGCGTAATAAGAGCTAATTCTTGCTGAATGAGTAAGAATATAAAGGAAGAATGAGGTAACATTAGCGTTAGAAGTAAGGGACGATTTTCAATAAAAAGGGAGTTTTACAATGAAGGGAATCACGCGTTTTTCGAATAGTTTGATGGAAAAATACTTACCGGATCCATTTTTATTTGTCATCATCTTAACCGTCGTGATTTTTGGTATGGGCTTAGGTCTAACCGATTCTTCACCGGTACAGATGGTGGCATATTGGGGTGAGGGCTTCTGGGCATTACTCGCGTTCTCAATGCAGATGGTACTGGTACTCGTCACTGGCTTTGTATTGGCAAGCAGCCCAATATTTAAAAAAGGATTGGGCAAACTTGCCGGCTTTGCCAAGTCGCCCGGTAGTGCGATTATTTTAGTAACCTTAGTCTCGCTTGCAGCGAGTTGGATCAACTGGGGATTTGGCTTGGTCATCGGTGCGTTATTCGCCAAAGAATTAGCGAAGCGTGTTGAACATGTCGATTACCGCTTATTGATTGCCAGTGCTTATTCTGGTTTTATTATTTGGCATGCCGGATTCTCGGGATCGATTCCTCTATCGATTGCCACAGAAGGCCATCCGTTCGTTGATAAAATTGGTATTATTCCGACGAGTGCGACTATCTTTGCAGGTTATAACTTAATTATCGTTGCTGCCTTGGTTATTATTGTGCCGTTATTAAACCGTCTGATGATGCCAAAAAAAGAAGATACGGTGACGGTCGATCCAAAAGTGTTGGCTGATCCCATCATTGATGAACTGCCAGAAAAATCAGCCATGACACCAGCAGAGCGTTTGGAAAACAGCTGGATACTATCGATGGTTATTGGCGCTTTAGGCATCGCCTTTATCATCTATTATTTTGTGCAAAACGGCTTTGCATTGACGCTCGACTTGGTCAACTTTATGTTCTTGTTCCTTGGCATCATATTTCACGGAACACCGCGCAAGTATTTGATTGCCGTGCAAGAAGCGGTCAAAGGCGCAGGCGCAATTATTGTCCAATTTCCGTTTTATGCAGGCATTATGGGTATGATGACGGCGTCTGGCTTGGCAGCTGTTATGTCAGAAGCGTTCGTCAGCGTTTCGTCAGCAGACACCTTGCCACTTTTTGCCTTCCTAAGTGCAGGACTCGTCAACTTCTTCGTCCCGTCAGGCGGTGGACAATGGGCAGTGCAAGCGCCGATTATGTTGGAAGCGGCAGAAATGCTTGGCAGTGACCCTGCAAAAGTTGCCATGGCGGTGGCATGGGGTGATGCTTGGACAAATATGATCCAACCATTTTGGGCATTACCTGCCTTAGCAATCGCTGGACTAAAAGCCAAAGATATCATGGGTTTTTGTGTCATCGTGTTGATTGTCAGTGGCGTTGTGATTGGTCTGGGATTATTGTTCCTGTAAATAAAGGCTAAAGTACTGACCTTGCTTTGAATTAGGGGCAAGGTCTGTTCTATTTCCCTTTCCTGATTTTTAGTTACCTGTGAGAGATATTATGACTGCATCACTGCATCGCCTGTATTCTTTTCGTCGTTGTCCTTATGCCATGCGTGCTAGGTTTGGCCTCTTATTCGCTGAGTTACAAGTGGAGCTGCGGGAGATAACGCTCAAAAATAAACCGATGCAGATGCTAGCGATAAGTCCCAAAGCTACAGTGCCTGTTTTGCAACTGGCTGATGGTAGGGTGATTGAAGAGAGTAGAGAGATAATGGAGTGGGTGCTTGAGCAGCAAGATCCGCAAAGGTTGCTGGATTCAGAGGTTTTGCAACAGGCCAACGCTCTGATCGATAAAAACGATAACGAATTTAAACATTGGCTAGATCGTTATAAATATGCCGACCGTCATCCTGAGATGACTCAGGAAGAGTATCGACAACAGGGCGAAGTCTTTTTACAGGTGCTAGAAGAACTACTGACTAAAAACCCTTATTTGCTAGGCGATAGCATAACGATTGCCGATATTGGCATCATGCCTTTTGTCCGTCAGTTTGCACATGTGGATCGCGATGTTTTTTATGATCTACCTTACCCAAATCTACAGCGCTGGTTGCAAGATTGGCTGGCGCATCCATCATTCCTGCAAGCGATGAGCAAGTATCAGCCTTGGCAAGAAGAGGATGATGTGGTGCTATTTCCTTCTTAATCCTAAGTGCTTAACGATAAGGGTTCATTAAGATGAACGTGCGTTATTAACGAGATGCTTAGTGGATATAACCACGCTTCATGGTTAAAAGCAGTATTTGGCCTCCTAAGGCGAAACTGTACGGGTAAAAGTGTATCGACGAGCACTATAAGACGTATAATGGTAACCTGCCGTATAACGGCGTGATTAATCATTGGTAATTAGTGGTTATCGACTTATCACTAAACAGCGTAATGAGATTATTGATAGCGTTGAGTATGAGCTGCCAGAGTGTGAGCTGCCAGAGTGTGAGCGGTATTTTATGTATCACTCATTATCTAATAGCAATTAGCAGCAATAAAAATTTAACAAAGTACCTCCAAATAAAAAGGCCGTCCTGAATGAGCAATAATAACCCGTATAATTTTTTACCTTTGCAGCCGACTGGTAGAAACGAGACTGATACTGCCAACACTTATGCGCCTGAAGACATGATTAAAATATACGAGCAGCAGTTTCTCATTCAAGTACCTGAAGAAAAGCTGACCGAGTTTTTACCCGCGCTAAAGAGTTTTTATGATATTGACAATCATACGTTAGACGTCAGTGCTATTATTTTTGACGCAATCGCGGAGTCCTCTATCATTTATAATCATAAGGTCAAAGCAGGGCGCTATGAAATCCTAGGCGAGTTGGTAAAAGAAGTGATTGAATATGATGAAGACAATAAAAATGATGAAGGTATTGAAGACCTAGACGCTGAAGACAAAGAGATTCAAGCTTATACACTAGAGTGCAAGCGCACCTTTTTCATTAACGATGTAGAGATACCTTATCATTTTAACTTGTTCATTTATGGTGACGGTTATTCTACTTTGACCAAAAAAGAAACCGTATTAGAAAAAATGTACTGGTTCGTTAGAGGCAGATTCGAAGAAAATCTACTGGACGACACCGAAGAGAATGACAGTTTAGACTCGATCAATAAGCAGCTAGCCAGCTTAGGTATTCGAGAAATGGATCTGAACACTATAGATGAGATAGTGAGCTATGTTGAGGACAACATCATAGACGATGCCATGGTGGACGAGCTTAACACCTTATTAGATGCTGCTGAGTAGGTAGCAAGCGCTAAGAGTAGGGTATGTCCTAAATTCGCATGACAATTATTTTAAAATACTGTTTATGCCAAAGTTGTTATAAAAAAGCCGTTACAAAAGAACATTTATACAAGATTATTGATATAAGGCACATTGCTATGCAACAAACACAGAACCCTGTGGATCAAAGACAAGATGCTGTAGAACATAAACCCGTATTCATGCCGAGGACCAACAGTGATAATCTGGTCAAAACGGACATGGTTCGGTTTGAGCGGCATGTGGGGTTTGCGAGTCGCCAAAAGAAAAAATCCATTAATGATATGCATCAAGTCATTCGTAAAAAGTATGGCTTTAGTCATGTCCTAGAGCTATCGAGTAAATCGGGCAATCAATTGAGTTTTCCGCTCAGTCCATTGAGCTTAAAGCTCACGAATGAGCAAGATGGGCAGCAATATAGTGTCGAAAACGCCTTTCAAAGCAGTATGGTTTTTGAGGATGATGGCCCTTATATCGACTTGCTAAGTGTGCCGCCAAGACAAGCCAAAAAGGACGAGCGCTTAATAACTTCAGGTGAGCTGATTGGCTATAATTATTTTGGCATGGAATGGAGCGTAGAGCCGTTGACGACATTTTATGACTGGCTGTATATCAATGCCCTAAAGCAAAACCCGCATCTGCATGAGGAAGTCATGCAATATCAGGCCTTTACGGATCGTGAGTTTAATCCCAAAAAATCTATTCATTGTGCCGCTTATGCGCTGGCGATGTTTGTGGCGCTTAATAAACGCGAGTTGCTCGATAACATTGAAGACCCTGCGGTATTCTTCAATTTATATCATGAATTCAAAATAAGTAACACCGAGCAGCTTTTGGAAGAAGGGTGGGTTTGATTGCTCTGTGCTTTCAATTTGATATAAGAAGTCAATTGGTTTTCTAAAAGCGACGATACAAATGAGCACTGAGTTTCCTATATAATACGAGCCATCCAGTTATTAATTATTCATTCAATTTAGGTTTTTTTCTTAGCAGGAAAAGCCTTTTATTAAGTAAAACGGTGCTTTATGTTTAACGCTTCCTCGACTCGTTTAAATAAATACATCAGCGAAAGCGGTATTTGCTCCAGACGCGACGCTGACCGCTTTATTGAACAAGGTAATGTCTACGTCAATGGCAAGCGTGCTCAAGTAGGCGCGCAAGTAGTCGCTGGAGATGCGGTAAAAGTTAACGGACAGCTTATTGAGCCACGAGAGCCTGATGATTTTGTTTTTATTGTGTTGAATAAGCCAGTAGGTATTGTCAGCACCACCGAGAGCTCTGAGAAAAACAATATCGTCGATTTTGTGAGACATAGTTTACGTATTTTCCCCATCGGTCGTTTGGATAAGGACTCTCAAGGTTTAATCTTTTTGACCAACAATGGCGATCTGGTGAATAAGGTATTACGTGCTGGCAATAATCACGAAAAAGAATATTTGGTCACGGTCAATAAACCGATCACCGATAGTTTCATCGAGGGTTTGGCCGGTGGTGTGCCTATTTTGGGGCAGATGACAAAGAAATGCCCGGTTACTAAGGTCGCACCCACCGTGTTTAACATCACGCTAGTTCAGGGTTTGAACCGCCAAATTCGCCGTATGTGTGAGCATTTTGGCTATGAAGTCGTCAAGCTTGAGCGTACGCGGATTATGAATGTTACTCTTAAGGGTACTCCCGTTGGAGATTGGCGAGATTTAACCGAAAAAGAGCTGTCTGTTTTACTCAAATCGATAGAAGACTCTTCTTCACAAGATCGTAATTCGGGCAAGAAACCTAGTCATACGCCACGAAAAAAATCTCGCAGTGATGATTCGTCAAAAGCAAAAGCGTCTGCAAAATCAGGGGATGCAGCCAAAGGAAATACTAGAAATACGAAGGATGGTGCGAGAAAACCAAAGGGCTCAAAAGATAGACGTCCTTTTGGTGATAGCAATAAATCTCGTGGCAATGGCAAACCTACTGCACGTGGCAAGCGTCCTTCAAAAGGTCGAGGCTCTAAGCGGTAACAGTCTTCAAAGTCATAGATTGGTAAGTAGTGGTTGACTGGTTTAGAGCGTTTTACAAAAGATACTGTATAAAAATCCAGATAACTTAAAGTTTGATTGCTTTATTCATTTATGAAATGGCAATAAGCTAAATAATCTTAACCTTAATGAGATAATATTATGTTCAAGATAAAAGTAGAACGCATTGTCAAAAAACCGATTAATGAGGTTTTTGAAGCACTAAGTGACCACGCTAGCTATGGATTATTTAAAGCTGTAGGTACTGCTAAATTGTTGACTGAAGGTGACGAGGAACGCAATGGCGTTGGCGCTTTACGATCAGTACAAACGGGCACCTTTAAAGTATGGGAGCGCATTACGGCGTTTGAGCGTCCCACCCATATGCAATACAAAATCGAAAAATCTAAACCTATAAGAATGCAACATAACAAAGGCATGATTGATCTAAAAGATTTAGGAGACGGAACCACACACGTGACTTGGCTGTCTGAAGGTCGAATAGTTGTGCCATTAATTGGATGGGCGTTGGATCGTAAAATGCAAAAACAAGGTACAAAAGTATTTAATAGTATGCTCAAGTCTTTAGAGAGCAGATAAACTAAAAGCCGCTAAACTAGCGGCCTCGCTTGATTGTATTCCAAGTATTGCTTAGCGTTTTTATAGTTGTTCTCAATCAATATTGATTCATTGATTGAGAGCAACTACAATTACTCTTAATTGGACTCGTTCTTGGCGGCTTCAATGTCGTTAAAGCGTGCCAATTGCTCTGGTGTTGCTGGTTGTTGATGCTTCTCTTTCCACTCAGAATAGGGCATGCCATAAACAAGCTCACGCGCGTCTTCGTAGTCGATGTCAATCCCACGCTCTTCACCAGCTGCTTTATACCATTTGGATAAACAGTTGCGACAAAAGTCAGCAAGGTTCATTAAATCAATATTTTGTACGTCTTTACGCTCGTCCAAATGAGCCAATAAACGACGGAATGCTGCGGCTTCTAATTCGATGTTGGATTCTAATTTTGCCATAAGATTCTTCCTAATGGTTAATTGTTAATGGGTATTTATGCATTGTTATACAGGGCATTTTAAGAGTAATGATAACCTGTTTTCTGTTCATTTAATGGTTGTCCATTTATTAAAAATTTATTTACATGAGCTAACATTGAAATTCCCTCCAAACCTGAAAAATTGGATAAAAGAACTCAGCGCTTTATAAAATCGCCTGTGTAGATAATGGCTTTTGATAAAATAGCGCAGTCAAGTTAGGTGAGAAACCAAAGTAAGTAGTGATATAATGCCCTGATAATCAATATTTTATGAAGGTTTACGTTATGGCTCGCACCGCTAGCGCATTACACATTTTAGTCAAAGATAAAGCATTGGCTGACGACATTATTGCCAAACTCAAAAAAGGCGCGCAGTTTGATGTACTGGCTAAGAAACACTCCACCTGCCCATCAGGCAAAAAAGGTGGCAGCTTAGGTGAGTTTGAAAAAGGCGACATGGTACCAGCATTTGATAAAGTCTGCTTCAACAGTGAACTCTTTACCCCGCATTTAGTAAAAACCAAATTTGGCTGGCATGTGGTTAAAGTGCTTTATAGGACGTAAGCGTTAGAGACTGTAGTGGCATAGAAGCCTTAAACTGTTTTTAATAGATGATGCACACAAGAAAAGCCAGACAGCTTAGTTGTCTGGCTTTTTTAATTCTTGGTACTTATCTGTCTGCTAAAAATCATGCTGACGTATATGTGTATAGTAAAAGAAAGATAAATCCGACACAGTATGGCGTACTCAAAAGATTACCGACAACTGATACTGTGCAAGCTTGAAGAAGGGTAAGCATCCGACCATCCCCCTATTGCGATGGCATCCAGAGATGAGGTAACAACTCATCTAGATCATCTTGAATAGGCAGGCGTCTTAGCACGTCTATCAAATAGGCATATACATCTAAGCCATTTAAGCGAGCCGACTGGATAATCGACATAATATTCGCAGCACGCTGCCCACTTCGTAGCGAACCTGCAAACAACCAGTTTTTACGCCCAAGCGCCCACGGGCGCATCTGATTTTCCGGCCAATTATTATCAATCGGCAACCTCCCATCATCCAAATAACAAGTCAGCGCCTGCCAACGTTTCAGGCAATAATCAATCGCCTTACTAATACTGGCATTCTTAGTGGTTAACTGCCTTTTTTCTTGTAACCATTGGTGCAGCTTATCAGCAATCGGTTTGGCTTTCTCTTGCCTGATTTTCCGGACTATCTGGGGATCTCTTGGCATTGGGGATGTGTTCTTTTCAAATCGCTCATCAATCTCACGTTCAACCGCATACAACTGCCCGAATAACGCTAATGCGTCAATGCTAATAACACTTTGTCCAGTAACGTGCAATTCATGAAACTTACGCCGTGCATGGGCCATACAACCGATTTCGCTCACGCCTTGATGAAATAAAAACTTATATCCACTGTAATCATCGCAAATCAGCTTACCGTGCCATTTGTCTAAAAAGGCTTTAGGGTGCTCATTACGACGGCTCTGGGCAAAGTCATACACCACCGCTTTTAATGCACCGTGCTGTGGAGTGAGATACGCCCAAACATAGCCTTTTTTTAATGATTTACTGCCGGCTTTCACAGGGTTTTTCATGATAGACACCGGTGTTTCATCGGCATGTAAGATAGGCTCAGACAGTAACAGCGAATGCAAGCGATTCACTAAAGGTGCCATGGCAACACCACAGCGTCCCACCCAGTCTGCCATGGTGGCATCGGGAATATTTACCCCACTTCGCTGATAGATAATATTCTGCCGATATAGAGGCTGATGGTCTGCATACTTACTAATCAGAATGTGAGCAAGCAGCTCAGGGGTGGCGATGCTCTTGTTAATAATCTGCTTGGGTGCAGCCGCTTGATGAATGATTTCACACTCACGGCATACCCATTTTGGGTAGAGGTGTCGCTCAATATAAAACTGCTTGGGGATGAGTCCAAGTTTGTCCTGTTTATCCTCCCCAATTCGCTTCATTTGACAGCCGCAGTCACAAACGGTGGTGAGTGGTTCATGAACCAGGGTTTTAACCTCAAGGTTGTCAGGAATAACCGTGTATTTAGCACGCTTTGCTTTTTTAGGCTGATCAGTGGCTGAGGGTAGCGATCCGTCAGTGATCTGTGTGCTTGGTTCAAGGTCGCTCTCACCGATGAGCATTTCTGTCTGGATAGGATCGATAGCAGGTAGCTTGGCAAGCTGATCTTGGGTTAAGTCGTGGCGGTAGTCATCTCGGATTTGTTCTAGTGCAGATAAATCTTCTTGCGCAGCTTCCTGATTTAAGTGGGTTTGTTTGGCACTTAAGCCTTCGCTCTTTTGTCCATACAGTTGATGGATGAGCCGCTTTTGTTTTTCGATGAGTTCCAGTACTTTTAGATACAGCTTGTGGTTTTCCTCAAAGGTTTTATTGACGAGCTGCTGTAGTTGATCGTGACGCGTGTTTGTTTGAACAATCTGTTGTTGCAGGTGCTCATTACGCTGTTCAAGCATACTGATTTTCACCAGGAGCTCGGCGTAAATGGGGTCTTTCGATAAGTCGGATAGATTGGCAACAGTCATGGTGCTATGTTGCCAGAGTTTTATTTGCCTGTCATCGGGTATTTATAGGATGGGGGTCAATGTATTTTTGCCCATGTTACGCCAAGGCAATCCACTGATTAAGGCATTAAATTGCTCACGGTTGATGCTGATGCCGGTTTGAGTGGGGGTGAGTGGTTTGGTTAAGCCATGAAACTTGCTGTCGTCTAGCTGACGGCTGCAAAGCCAAACCCCAAGCCCGTCATGAATGAATACTTTCAGCCGTGTGCCTGTTTTGTTGTAAAACAGGTAGGCACAGTGAGGGCGGATGCCTTGGTGCTCGGTAATGATGTGGGCCAGTAGTTTGCCACTGCCACATCGCATGTCCATGGGCGCGGTGGATAACCAGATGTGATTGATGGGTATCATTGTAGTCCTCGTAGTAGGTCAATCAAACTTTGGGTGTCTATTTGGGCAATAGTAAGGCTTATGGACCCAGGTCCTGGGGCTCTGATTTGCAGCTTGATGTTTTGTATTACGGAGGGTGAGGACAGATGAGTTGCTTGAGGTTCAATGGTGATTAGGATAAAGCAGGAGTTTGGATCAGCAGGACTGTTTATGGCAGCAGGTAATATGCCAGTTTGAGTCTTTTTGCGGTGATGCTGACGTTTCCAGTTATGGAGAAGGTTCTGGTTGATGCCATGGTCTCGAGCGATACTGGCAATTGATCGCCCTGAACCTTCAGCTTCTTGTACTAAAAGTTCTTTAAACTCAGCACTGTAAGTTCTACGTTTGGGTTTGTTAGGTGGTTGTGTTGTCATGTTAGTGTCCACGATTATTAATCGTGGACACTATCTCGCATTTTTTAATAGAAAAAAAGATGGGATGGTCGGATGCTTACGAAGAAGGTTATAGCATTCGAAAACTTTCAGAGGAATATCAAATTAGTACCAGCATCATTCAGCGTTGTAAAACATTTCGTGAATGTAAGAGACGTCAATTTTTCCCTACTAAGATAGACAATGAGTTACTTAGAACCGACGTAGAAGCTTATCCTGATGATTATCACCACGAACGAGCTCGGCGTTTTAACTGCACTCAAAGTGTAGTGGTCAACTAATTTAGGACACCCGATAAGGGTAGTGGCATAGTAAAACTGGACAGCGCATAAGAGGTTTATAATAACCCAAAGAGGAAAACAGTATGACCACTAAACGCAACCAATACACCCGAGATTTAAACTTAAAGCCATTTGACCTCTGCTGTCAAATCTGTAGAAATTAACTTGGGAGATTTTAGTATGGCTAAGCGACAACAGTTGTCGTACACCCTACTTTAGTCTCTTACTTTTCATCAATTTTTATACTATAGTTATTTAGTCAGGAAGAAATAATGTGACATCGTGACATGGAGTTAACCTTCGAAGCGCAACGCTTCATCTCATAACTCTGCTATTGTCATCAAATCAAAAAACTTCTCGACCTGTATTAACTCTCTCTCTATCTTAGTTATAAACCCAAATAAATACTTAGACATAGCCTACATGCAAGTGTTGGTCACGAACCTATTATGGCTAAAACAATGAGTTCAAACAAAAAAAGTCTTTAGACAGTCCAACAAATTAACTCACTCATTTTAACTTTATAACGTCGCTCAAAGAGCTGCGTACAGTCACGACTGACTTAAAATTCGCACTAAAAATTAAACAAACATACTGCTACCAATCTAAATTTAAAACAATAAGGACGTGCATATGACAATCGCAAAATACTCATTTGAACAAAACCGCATAGACGATATACAGTGGGCAGGCGTATCCGGGCTTTCAAGCTTACCGTCACTGCCGAATGACGGTCAATTCCCATCACTTAAGACCCCATTATTTTATCTCACTACCGTATCTATTAACGACTCTGAAGATGATATCTATTTTATTAATAATACCGATCAGACGCTACATTTTGTAGCGCCGTTTAAACTGTATCGAAACTTAGAAGATGCCGATGCCAAACTTGGTGATGCAAGCATTGAGAATCTAAATAAAATGAAGTTTTATTCTGACAACATGGATCGGTTATATACCAAAGTATTGCCCAATCAAAGCGTGCGTATTGGACGCACTCATATCATTTATGATAGCGATGAGCTGATACAGTGGTTTATTCACGTGCCTTACAAAGGCGTTGCCAATAATAATAGTCATTACGGCATTTGGCACTTTAATGTGCTTGAACAAGGAGGTATTGGTCAGGCGTATCCACTACTGTGGGATGACTTTAGCAAACCCTCACATATGGCCAGTTGTGACTGTGTGTCTGAGCGGGGTGAGATGCCGATAGAGCCTTCAGTGTATGAAGAACGCTGTTGGGTGTTAGACAAATTAATTGAATCTCTTGGTGTGGCTGATGCCATACTTGTATTGGCTATTAATGATGTGCTTTATCGTTATTGTGTAGGCTGGAGCGCGCCCTATAACGAGTCTGATATACAAGCAAAAGACATTGCCCGTAAATTAAAAGAGCTAAAGCCTAACGACGTTGATGCAGTGAAAGAGATTGTACAAGCGGTTTATGACTTCTGGTTTAACGAGGGCTTTGCTAAGAATATCTCACTGCAAGCTTGTACGGAGATTTTAGACTTGTATAAGACATACATGGCTAATAAAAACACGCTCTCATTGAAGCCAAACCTATAAGTTGGCAATTTACTATCAATAAAAACAATCCCTAAAAAGGAGAAAATCATGATGTTCCCCATTGAGAATAACGAGACGTTTTTACTGTTTTTTCATGGTCTAGATTCGAGTAGTGAGACCAGTAAATACACTTGTATCAAACGTGAGCCTAAGCATTGCCAAACCGTCAATTATCGAGATGACTTTGAAGGTGTTTTTGAGGTTTACGATGCGTTAATTCAAGAGAAAATGAGGCAGTACCCTAAAGTGGTATTGGCAGGGCATTCACTCGGCGGTTGGTTTGCCAATCACTTTGCCCATAAGTATAACCTGCGTGCGCTATTGATTGCGCCCTGTATTTACCCTAGTGAAGTCTTAGCAGATCGTATTCCTGAAGTGGCTAATATGAAACTGTCTTTCCCCACGTCAAATACTGAGATGATGCGAGTCATGATTGAGGTCGACGATGAGTCTTTAGATGTGGCCGTCGCTAGGCGAACGCTCGTGAACTTACCTGACAGCTGGGAAGTGGAGTATTTTGAACGTGGTCATCACCGTATCGCTCGTAGCGAAGACATTTGGTATCACTTAGTCTATCTGTGTGAGGATCCTATCATTTGGATGGATGAGGCAACGTATCATGGGGAAGATTAACGAATACTATAATTATTGGTTAAATAGCTTGCCAATTCACTAATTTTATATCCTAACCTAGAAATT
Organism: Psychrobacter okhotskensis; assembly: GCF_013248965.1. Taxonomy (GTDB): domain Bacteria; phylum Pseudomonadota; class Gammaproteobacteria; order Pseudomonadales; family Moraxellaceae; genus Psychrobacter; species Psychrobacter okhotskensis. The sequence continues at coordinate 109,018 of NZ_JABRVQ010000011.1, forward strand.
AAATTTACAGGTTGTCCGCTATACTAGCCTTTATGATAAATATAAGGGCTTACCGTCATGATTCCCTCCTTAAATGATTGTCCTACAAAGAATACTTCTTTCATAGCCCAAGCCTGTGCAATTACCTTCCTGGGTAATGCTAGCAATAATCTACAACAAGATGCTTTTTTCTTTTTAGATCACTGGTATCAAGAAGACTTAGGTGTGATGGCGGTGACCCCAGTTGCAGCACCATTTTGCTTGGCAGTCTCTGACGGGGTAGCCAGCTCCAATCATTCACAGCACTGCTCAAAGGCGGTAGTGAAGGCAATTAAGCGGTTATGGAATGATCAGAAGAATATCTCCTCAGATAATATTCATTATCTAGTTAATCAAACCAAGCATTTATCTAAGCGTCATGGCGCGGCGGCGACCCTCGCTATGATTGCCTGTGAGCTAAATAGTGATGAAACTATAAAGGCGACGATAACGCATGTAGGTGATAGTCGTGTTTATTGGCTGCCCAAAGGCGCGCCACAATGGCAGTGCCTGACTCGTGATCATAACTTGCTAAATGAACTTATCGACCAGCAGGCGCAAGAACAAGGTCGCCACGCAGAGTTTTCTGATTATAACCGAGAAGGGATGGCGGGGAGCTTATATAGTATTACAGAATGCTTTGCCTTAACCTCTGATGACAGTTATACAAGCAGTGAAGCACCAGAAAGCGAGTCTCAAAAGATTGATGTTAGTAGTGGCGATTGTATCTTGGTTTGCACGGATGGGATTCATGACTTAGTGCTAAGTAATAACTGGCAAACTGTTAGTGCTGAGACTGATTTGCAAGATTGGCTAATTGCTCTTAAAAACAAAGTTTATGACTCCGATGGCAATGCTTATGATAATGGCACCGCCATGGTGGTTCGTTTTGATTGAACACTTATCTTAATAATAAAGTGATGAGCTCATCACGTAATAGAGTAAATACTATGTCCACATATCAAATGGCCAGCTATACAAAGTCAGCACGTCTATTTGCGTTATATCAATGTCTGCCTAGAAGTGAGTCTGATGCTGTGTCGCTGACAGAGTTGATGATTGGTTATGGTGATAATTCAGAG
>NZ_JABRVQ010000012.1 GCF_013248965.1 Psychrobacter okhotskensis
AAACATTGAAGACAGGTTAAACAACAGACCAAGAAAACGATTAGGGTTTAAAACGCCAAACCAGGTGTTTTATTCCATTACTTAGCGTTGCACTTGGTGTGTTAATCTAGGAATTAAATCATGTGCTTATTATCTAATTAGACCGTCCACTGATCATTAACAATAGCCACCAAATAACGTTTGCCTTGATAATTATCAAACACTAAACGCAATACACGCCAGTCCATACCATCATAATCTTCGCTACCTTTATAATAAAACTCAACAACATCGGATTTTTGATAGATTTTTTTTAAGTTATTGATGGTATTACCATTACGACGAAACTCATTGATGCTGACAGCGCTATCATTGTACTTTTTGGCATCAACCCAAGTATCTAAGTATTCTGGCAGCGGAATCACTAATGGGTCGCCAGTACCGTCAAGTTCGCCCCAAGTAAAGCGAATTTTTGACTGTTGCAGATATTGTGCATATTGCTCACGGCTAAAGGTTTTATCCGTTTCAGGGCGTACATAAGCGTACATGGAGAACCTGACGCCACGTATGGGATGAATATCATCCGTGATACGAGCAAAGTCATTGTTAGCGAGTGCACGCTGGATACGTAGCGCTTGCTGTCTGAGTGTCTGCTGGCTCATATCAGAGAGCACTTGTGATGATGCGCTGCTGGTTTGCGGATTAGAGATGGTCGCGCTGGACTCAGCAGACGATTGGCAGCCAGTGACAATAAGTGTGGCCATCAGTATTGATGCCAGACTTGTAGCGGTTGAGCGTTTATAAAGATAAGACTGAGGCATATGAAAACGAGATGACGGCATCATAAAAATATCCTTATCGTAATAACATTAGGTATTGGAATTATTTTTTAGATAGAGATCGTTCGATTAGATAATGACTTGTGTAGATATAAATTAATAATGGTTGTGATGTTCGTTAATACATAGCGGCTCATTGTTCAAAGCAACATTCAAAGCAACCATTGAGATTAAGTTAGCAAATATAGTCAGCATGAACTGTAATAATTGGTTTAATCCAATCTCCCTCAAACCGTTGGTTTGTTTTCGCATAATGTATATTATGTTAAATAAGTAGTATCTGATAGTAAATTCATGGAATTATAATCAAACGGTAAATTATTAATCTGATTGATAATTTCTTGACCAAAATATGTACCACCTATCAAATAAATACTGTAATCACTCCTAACGCAACTACTAGCTGATATGCCTTGAAGGTTTAATACGCGGAGCCCTAATTGAGCTTAGTATATTAGATCAAGTCGCTAATAACCTCTTTGCATGTATTTCAAAAACCTATGTGTTGTAGATACAGTAATTCTACCATTAATTCAAAGTTAATCTGTTCGATGAACTTGTTCTGACTATGGTTAATATGCTTATTACCTTCACCATGCATAGCTAGCCCTTTGCGTAGTCTCTTATTCTTAATCATCTGGCTCTTTAGTACGAATGCTTTTGCAATACGTTAGGCATATAAAGATATCACTACCTATAGATTATTAGCTTAGCTCAAAAATCATCACTCTTTTGGTTATCTGTTAATTCATATCCGTTCTAATAGCGCAGGTATGATCTTACAATGCTCCTACTTAGCCTGTCTGCAAGTCTGGTTTAGATCTACCTTATAGTGGCAAATATCATGACCAACTAAGCTGTAATGCTTTTTGTTTTAAGTTATCAAAAACCCCTCACTATTCGTAATATGATTCCATCTAAAGCACTGAGTTAACAACCGCCAAATTTGCACAGAACAGTACTATGCCCCTAATTTTTATATTCTGTGCACGTACAGGAGCATGGTTTTTGTCGAAAATAGGCTCAATCAAATGTTAGGCAAAGCATCCATCTTATATTAACCCCAATTATTTGACCAAAATAACCAGTAATAATAACCTACAGCTCAATAAACGCATAGCCTACTCCTCCTTCAGTCGTTATACTATAATCATCCCCAAGTGAAGGTTGGGGATGAATGTAGTATACAACCTTCCATTTAAAGGGTTTTGTAAATTCACTAATGAATAACAGTGTCCATATTAGTGTCCAATAGCTATCTACATTTCCCAGAAAACGCTTTTCAGGACTCGTAAAACGTGCGCAAAGATTACTCTAAATCTAAGTATAGAGGTAATAGATTAACATTCACAATTTACCTAGCTTATAAAGCTAACGGATGTACCTCATGGCTGTCGATAATTTAAATGATATCAATAAACTTGAATGCCGAGATAAAGATTACTCGGTCAGTGTCTCAGGTATCGCGGGTTTAAGTATTCGTATTTATCCAAATGGTAAAAAGGAATACTACTTACGGTACGCTCATCCGCATATCGATGGTAAGCGCCCTAGAATAATGCTAGGTAAGGTCGAAGATATCAGTCTATATGAAGCTAAGTATAAAGCAGAAACTATACTTAGCACGGTCGCACAAGGCTCCGACCCTAAAGCCATTCATAAAAAAGAACAAGTCAATAAGTATGCTCATCTAAAGAACGCCACATTTTCTGAAATCACGCAAGCGTGGCGAGATCACAAAACGTCAAGTCGTCACCATAGTAAATCTAGAAAGCGCGCGTTTAGTGACTCAACCCTTAAATTTTGGGATTTATGTCTAGGATACATGTGTCGTGAGATTGGCGACTTAAGAATGAACGATATCACAAGCGAGATGATATTAAGTGTATGTGAGGCGATTCAAAACAATGAAAATCAAGCAACCTTCGTTGGTGCCAGTACTCGGCTTTATACTGAAAAAGTCTTCTCATTTGCTGTCGCAAGAGGATTATGCGATAGAAATGTAGCTATTGATACACGTGGCGAGCTCGCACCTGCCAGTTCAGGTAACCATTTACCAGCCATTACCAAGCCTGATCAGTTTGCCACCCTCCTGAACGATATGTCCAATTTCAAAGGTGCAAGTAAAATCACATTAGAAGCAATGAATTTACTACCATATGTCTTCGTGCGTAGTATCGATTTGCGGTCTATGCGTTGGCAAGATATAGATTGGGATAACAAGCTATGGGAGTTTTCCCCAACAAAAGGCGAAGGTCGTGATGACATGGTATCGCACTTAGTTGTACCACTAGCCACTCAAGTAATTGAGCGCTTACGAAAAATGCAAGCAATCACAGGTCACAAAGAACGCGTATTTGCATCGATACGTGCCTCAAGCAATCCTTATATTAGCAAAGCAACACTAGTGCAAATATTCCATAGGCTTGGCTATAAAGATGTGCAATGCGCTCATGGCTTTCGAGCATCAGCTAAAACCTTACTTATGGAACAGCCTGAACTGCGTTATTCAGATATCGTGACTGAGCTGCAATTAGGACATAGAATAAAGGACACGCATGGTGGCGCTTATAACCGATTAGATGAAATTGATACTAGAATACTGATGATGCAAGATTGGGCTGACTATATAGATAAGCTCAGGGGTTCAACGTAATGATTGCTTTAAGTTGTGGTTATCGCTCAACAATAATATGCCTATTAGCATTCACAGTGCATAATAAGCCCTTTGCATAGCATAGCATCTCATTCCCAGTCATCACATAACAACTAAAACACCCTAACATTCTATTGTTGGTAGCCTAGATATTGGAATTTCTGCAACCTCGCGCTTGTGATCAACGACCAAGCTGACAGCTTCTAATCTCCGGTATCTTATCTGCATGAGCTCACTTCATGTACTGACAAACTCTATAGCCTCGGTTTAATTATCCAGTTTTACCAAACAGTCAGAATTAATATCAGCAATCGTTTTAGCACCAGTCAAGGTCATTGCGACGCGTATTTCTTTATCTAGCAGTTCTAACAAATTGCTTACCCCTGCACTGCCATCCGCTGCTAAAGCATAAATAAAGGCGCGCCCTAGCATGCAAATATCAGCGCCCAAAGCCAACATACGCACAATATCTAAGCCATTACGTATACCAGAGTCGGCTAAGATTTTAATCTCTCCTTTCACCGCATCAGCAATAGGAGGCAGCGCCCGTGCACTGGATAAAACACCGTCTAGTTGTCGTCCACCATGATTGGATACGACTATACCGTCTGCCCCAAAACGCACCGCATCTTTGGCATCTTCTGGGTCCAAAATACCTTTGATGACCATAGGTCCATCCCAGTACTCACGAATCCAATCTAAATCTTTCCAAGAAATAGAGGGATCGAAGTTATTACCTAGCCAGCCTATATAATCTTCTAGCCCTGTTGGCTTGCCTAAATAAGTAGAGATATTACCCAGATCGTGCGGACGGCCATTTAGTCCTACATCCCATGCCCATTGCGGATGCGTCACAGACTGTAAGTAACGGCGCATAGTGGCATTTTTACCGCTCATGCCAGAGTGCATATCTCGGTAGCGTGCGCCTGGTACCGGCATATCCACCGTAAAAACCAAGGTCGAGCACCCCGCAGCTTTGGCACGCTCTAAGGCGTTTTTCATAAAGCCTCGGTCTTTTAATACATAAAGCTGAAACCACATTGGACGGATGATTTTAGGCGCCACTTCTTCAATCGGACAAACCGAAACCGTCGACATGGTAAACGGAATGCCTTTTTGATCGGCTGCCATAGCGGCTTGTACCTCCCCACGACGTGCATACATACCTGTGAGACCGACTGGTGACAATGCGACAGGCATTGATAGGGTTTCGTTAAATAATTGCGTCTCGAGACTGAGCTGTGACATATCATTCAGTACACGTTGCCTAAGAGCAATTTTTGATAAATCTTCAACATTACGCTTTAAGGTATATTCCTCATAAGCACCGCCATCTATATAATGAAATAGAAATGGTGGCAGTCGGCGCTTGGCAGCAGTCCTGTAATCGTTTGGAGATGAAATAATCATATGCTTACCCTTTTTATGCTGTTAGATATCTATATAATATTTTTGAATGCATTATTGTGTATAGCTTAGTGCTAAACGATCTACTTCGTGATCTTGCTATCACAAACAGCATGAGCAGTGACGTTTATTTTTTGATGTTTTACCAATGCCAGGATTAAAGGTATTGGTTGGGTCTAAACTTTTATAGAAGTTCTGCAAATCAGGTTCTGCTTCATATAAGTGTCCGACATTATGTTCAGCAGGATATTTTGCGCCGCGTTGATTCAACAGCTCTAGCATCATCGTTTTCACATATTGAGCATCACTACCCTTTTTCAAAATATAGTCTTGATGAAACACATAACAAAAGAAGTGTCCGTAATATAACTTCATTTCTAAATGCTGTGTAATTGCTTCAGGTAGGGTTTCAAGCCACTCTAATTCATTACGTGGTATAGCAATATCGAGCGCTAATATCTCGCCTACTTCTTTTTCATGGATGACCTCATATCTTAATGCTGCACCGGCGGCTGCGAAACGGTTCAAAAAAGCACTTTCTGACTCTTCTTTACTACATTCAAAATAGCTACCGGTTTTTGATGCCGCAAAAAACGACTGCAAAAATTCTTGAGCTTCCACTATCCCGTCATCACTCATTTTTATTATGAGATGATGCTCGTACTTATCACGGTACGCTAGCATGCGCTCAGGTAAATGTTTTGGAAATAAGTTAGCTATAAACTGCATGACTTTATCGGTGAAATGCTTTGGCATCCACGACCACTTATGAAATTTAGCGTCAATAGCGCCTTTGATAGAGAATAACCTTGGTAAGGCATCTGTGCCGAGATGCTTGATACTTAAAAAAGTGTCTTTACCGTATTTAGCGGATACATCAAATATATCGCGATGCATATATTCGCCAACTTCGGGGGTATTTTTGAAAGTTGATAATATCTGCCTTCTTAACTGGGCAAGCTCACTGACACTATTACTGCCTATATAGAAAGCTTTCTCTTTTGTAGCGGTTGGATAAGTATCTAGGCGTACTGCAAATACCGCCAACTTGCCTGCACAGCCACTGGCTTCATACAGTCGGCGCTTATCAGCATTAAAGCGGCTTGGCGTACTTGCATCAATATCTTTTACTCTGGCGATATATTCTTTGTCTGATGCCATCTTGCCACTGTCAGGTAGCTTCCTCTTATCAAAATCACCATTTTGCAATCTCGTCAGTATTTCTTCCGGGGTATCCCCTAGCCCTATATCTAAGTGATTGACCAACACCAACTGACCTTGTGTGTTAATCTGCGCAAACAAAGCCAACTCAGTGTAAGCAGGGCCTCTTTTTACCAAGGACCCTCCCGAGTTATTCGAAATCCCACCAATAATAGACGCCCCTAAAGTCGAGGAACCAATCACCGAATGCGGCGCTCTATTCACCGCTTTCAGCTGACTTTGTAGTTGGTGTAGAGTCGCCCCAGCCAAACTGATTACTTGCTCATTATCATTTATCAAATACAATTGGTCTATTGCCAGCGTATTAATAACCACCACAGGTCTATCGTAGTCATTACCGCTTGGCGTTGAGCCCTCGGTTAGGCCTGTTTTTGCCGCTTGCATGATAATAATGCAGTTACCCTCAACGCACACTTCTAGGCAACGCCAAATTTCCAGCAAGGTTTGCGGAAACAAAACCGCTAAAGCGTTACCGCCACCAGAGCGCCATCCCATTCTATAGTATTCGTTTTTCTCTGGATCAGCCTGTACATTGCGAGTGCCCAGTACGTCTGTGAGCTTATCCAGGACTTGATCAGGACTAAGCATGCCTTGAGAATCGCGATTTGACGAAGATATATGATGCTCCTTATCTTGTGATTGTGTGTCATTCATCATGCTAAGGGCCCTTGAAAACCAAAAATGTAAATGGCGGCCATGACGATGATGCCACAGAACAACACATAGTATATGGTGGGTAAAATAGTACGCCTAAGTGTGGCGCCCTCCATACCAAGTAAACCCACCGTTGCTGATGCAGCCACCACGTTATGTATGGCAATCATATTACCCGCTGCGGCACCAACCGCTTGCGCCGCGATGATTAGAGAAGGTGAAATATGTAAGCTCATGGCGGCTTCATACTGAAATTGACTAAACATCATGTTAGAAACGGTATTAGAACCCGCGATAAAGGCCCCTAATGCACCAATCGTAGAACTAATTAACGGAAAAGCGTTGCCAAAAGTACCCGCAAACAACTCGGCACTGGCGACTGGCATACTCGCCACATCTGATAAGTTTATGCCGGAATTGATAAAAATTCTAACCATTGGAATCGTAAAGATAAGTACAAAACCTGCCCCTAGTACAGTTTTGCCTGATTCTTTAAAGGCACTGTTTAATGCGCTGACGGACTTTCTAGTTTGAAAAGCGGCGGCAACCAAAGCACTAATTAGTAACAAGCCGCCTGGTAAGTATAAAGGACTAAAACTGGCACTGATATCTGTCTCACCTAAAATCGAGGTTAGGTCTACTGCCACACTGTTAAGTAAAGACTGAAAGCCTGTAAATACTCTTGAAAACACCAGTAAAAGGGCAACCAGTAAATAAGGGAACCACGCCATAAGGGTGGACATCTTCTTATCACTCAAGGTCAGCGTAATATCTTCTTTACTGACCACTAACTTACCAAGCCATTCACTCGGCCAGTTTTTTTGCGGTTCAAAATCCCATATGGTTTTTGGTACCAAAAACCCTCTTTTAGCAGCATTAACAACGATAGTAATACTGACCAAGCCACCGACCAGTGACGGAAACTCTGGCCCTAAAAAAACACCGGTTATCATATAAGGGATTGTAAATGCCAAGCCTGCAAAAATCGCAAACGGCCAAATAGCGAAGCCTTCTTTCCAGCTTTTATTCTTACCAAAAAAGCGGGTGAGCATCATCACCATAAAAAGTGGCATAAACGTACCAATGACACCATGCATGATAGCCACTTGACTGGTAATCAGTTGTAAAAAGTCGCCCCACTGTAGTCCTTCTTGTGCCAGTTGAGCGCTAATGGCCGCTTTATCTAACCCATTATTTACCCCAATAACGATAGGCGTACCGACCGCACCAAATGATACAGGTGTACTTTGTATCATCATGCCCATTAACACTGCACCCAGCGCTGGAAATCCTATCGCCACCAGCAAAGGCGCAGCAATAGCGGCAGCTGTACCAAAACCTGAGGCACCCTCAAGAAAGCAGCCAAAGCACCATGCAATAATAATGGCTTGCACACGCCTATCTGGCGATACATTGGTAAACCCAGCACGGATAACGGCGATTGCACCAGTATTTTTCAATGTATTCAGCAAAAAAATAGCACCAAAGACAATCCACAACACCGAGACAGTTATCACCAAACCCTGAATAATAGATGATGACACTCGGTTAAGCGTCATATCCCATATAAAAATGGCAAGCGCAGCGGTAACAGCTAAAATGATTGGCATTGTTTTTTTGGCCGACCATTGCAAGCCTATCAAAAAAATACCACAGAGAACGATTGGCAGTAATGCCAACAGCCCGTATATTGTTTGATTCAAAATTACATCCTTTTTATCGTTTAATCTTCCTTGAACCAAGTCATCGCAGCCTTTATTTTGACGACTCAATGATGACTAAGTTGTATTAAACATTCACAAACAGGGACTGCTAATTTATCCAAGCCGTCTTGTAGACAAAACCGAGCACGACTTGCGACAGTCTATGGCCCATGTTCAAAAAGCCCTAAAATAGTCTACGCCTTGTTAATTAATTGATATATTGCATCAATGGACAATGTTATTTTCCTTTTTTGCTATAATCTAATCCGCATTACGCCAATTGGAGCACAAGTATGGTCAAAGCTGACGATATGGTTTTATTTGTCCAAGTTGTTGAGGAAGGGTCATTTTCTAAAGTCGCTGAAAAGCTATCATTAACCAATTCAGTAGTGAGCAAGCGCATTGCAAGATTAGAAGAGAACTTAAATACTCAACTCATTTATAGAACCACTAGAAAGTTGAGCTTAACCGATGCCGGCAGGACGCTTTACGACAAAGCTAAAATTGCTAAACATGCCTTTCAGGAAGCTGAAGATGCAGTAACGGGTTACAGCGAGGATATGAAAGGCACCATACGAATAACCCTGCCTGTGGTCTCTGCAAATTTGATATTGAGCGAATCTATTGCTGAATTCTGTAAACAACATCCTGAAATATCGGTGGATTTACAAATTACCAATCGCTTGGTTGACTTGATAGAAGAAGGTTTTGATTTGGCAATAAGGACCGCTGAGCTTGAAGACTCATCGCTCATTGCAAGACGTCTTATAGATAGCCGATGGGTGATATGTGCGACGCCAGACTATTTAAAGCGATATGGTACGCCTCAAACCCCTGAAGAATTAGACAATCATGAGTGCATAATCTATAAGTTAGATAATACCTCTAACAACATATGGCCAGTATGTATAGACGGCACAGAGCAATTAATGCCTGTCCATGGTAGGTTTCATAGCAATCATCTTAGTGCGATTAAACAAGCCACGCTCAGCGATTTAGGCATTGCTTTTTTGCCCCAAGCGTTGGTCCATGAGGAGATACAACAACATACACTTACTCAGATTTTGCAACGGTTTACACGAAAGGAACTGGGCATGTATGCAGTATATCCTAAGGCCAGGCAACCAGATCAAAAGTTAAAACTGCTCGTTGCACATTTGCGAGACTCATTACATCGGAAACAGGCTTACTACTGCTAAGTAAAAAGCCTATTTTGATGTCTATAAAAAGATGAATGAAATAAAAAAGCTAATAGAGCCTTTCCTAAAAACTGTGTAACTGCTTATAATCCACTAACTGGAGAATAAGCAATGACTACTCAATCTGACATTAAAAAACTAGCCGAGCAAATGGCTGGTAGCATGAAAAGCTTTGATGACATCAAAGACTTCCAAAAGCAGCTCATGCAATCCTTTATTGATACTGCCTTAGAAGCTGAGATGGAAGACCATCTTGGCTACCCCAAACATGAAAAGGCGGATAAACCTAATAAGCGTAACGGGCACACTAAAAAGACCGTCCGCAGTGACACAGGCGATCTTGAGATATCCACCCCAAGAGACCGCGGTGGCAGCTTTGAGCCTGTGCTGGTCAGTAAGCATCAAACCCGTATCTCAGGTCTTGATGACAAGATCATATTCCTTTACGCCAAGGGTCAAACCACCACCGAGATTGTAGAGAGCATTAAAGAGCTCTACGATGTCGACATTTCAAGCTCTCTTGTCTCAAGAGTCACCGATAACATATTAGAGGACATCACCGCTTGGCAGAACAGGCCATTGAATAGTGTTTATCCTATCGTCTATTTAGACTGCATCGTCGTCAAAGTACGTCAAGACAAGCAGATCATCAACAAGGCTATCTATCTGGCGCTAGGTGTTGCTCTTAACGGTAAAAAAGAGCTGCTTGGCATGTGGCTATCAGAGAATGAGGGCGCTAAGTTCTGGCTAGGGGTTCTCACTGAACTACAAAACCGCGGGGTACAAGATATCCTCATTGCCTGTGTCGACGGCTTAAAGGGCTTCCCCGATGCCATCAATACGGTTTATCCCAACGCTCAGGTTCAGCTGTGTATCGTGCATATGGTGCGTTACTCCATGAAGTTTGTACCATGGACGGATAAAAAGGCCGTAGCGGCTGATTTAAAGGCCATCTACGGCGCTGATACGCTTGATATGGCAGAGGCCAATCTTGAGCGCTTTGATGAGGTGTAGGGTGATAAGTACCCGCACGTGGTCAAGTCTTGGCGTAATAACTGGGAGGGCTTAACGGTGTTCTTTGGCTATCCTAAAGACATCAGAAAAGTGATTTATACCACCAATGCGATAGAATCACTGAACAGTGTGATTCGGACAGCGGTGAATAAGCGCAAGGTATTCCCATCTGATCAGGCAGCATTCAAGGTGGTGTACTTAGCCACCCAACAGGCATCCAAAAAGTGGTCGATGCCGATCCGTAACTGGACGTCTGCTCTGAATCGTTTTATGATTATGTTTGATGACCGTATCAGTAAGCATTTAATCTAAATGGCAGTTACACAGAATCTGGGATGGGCTCGTATGCCGTCAAAGTTTACAGTTAAACACACTAATCCTTGTTTAGACTCTAAATCGCAATCAATCGATTATACTCAAACTAGGGCGTGTCCTCATTTTGACGATGTTTGGCAAGATTTACCTCATTTTTATCGCCATTTAGATTGCTATCGGTTGAACTGAGGACACGCCCTAGAGCGACTTAAGAGCTTATCACTTCCCTTAATAGTCAATAAAAAAGCAGACATCATAATCGATATCTGCTTTTTTGTATTTCAAAGTCGCTTTTTAAGTCATTATTTTTAAGCAATGATCAGTCCTGAGGTTTGATTAAGTACTTCTCACCAGTGGCTTGTTTACCATAAGCGGCGATTGACTGTAACTGCAACGCTTCTTGTAGCGTGACTTCATGCGTATAGCTGCTGGCAAATGTGGTGGTAATAACACAACTAGACCAGATTCATTCAGAACACAGTATAGAAAAGTAGGTACATCTAGGTGGACAACAAATGATTTCAAAAACCAACCAGGAGGATAGAATAATGAGTGCGAGTAAAGTTAAAGAAATTCAACAACAAATTGCTTACTGGATATTTGAACATGCACCAAGGAATTGGAGTAAATGCTGTATATATATGGAATTGTTACTAATAGATGGAGATATGGATAACAGTTGGACTACAGTATGGTTCGATAGTAATAATAAGGAAATGATTGATATTGAAATCTCAGCTTTAAATGAATCAAATATGAAAGAGCTATTTGTCGACCTTAACAATGTTATTGCTGAAATTGATGAGCGTTGGACGACCTGCAAGATGAAAGTTACTTCAGATGGAAAATACAACTTTGACTTTGGTTATGAGAGACCACCACGCTTGAAGTGGGAGACAGCAGACGACCTTCTATATCATCCAGATTATACAAGTTTCTAATTTTTTTAATTAAGTAGCTATAAATGAGTATAGAAAAATCTAAAGAGTTACAGGAAAGAATAGTAATTACTATATTTGAAAATGCTCCAGAAAATTGGGATAAATACTGTCCAGCATACGGCATAGGCTGTATTTGTACTGGTCAATTCCATCACGCCCAAACTCAACAATTTAGTGTCAATTAATAATCATTATTTAGGATAATCTGATGACCCCAATCCACATTGCCTTAGCCGTATTGGTTACCTTTATATGGGGTGTGAATTTTACCTTTATTGCATGGGCGCTTGAAAGCTTTCCACCACTAATGCTCACTGCCCTACGCTTTTTCTTTACTGCCGTGCCGTTGGTTTTGTTCCTCAAGCCACCTAAATTCAACCGTACGCTATTTATTTATGCCATCGGTACCTTTGTCATGCAATATGCCTTTGTATTCACCGCCATGCATTTGGGTGCATCGGCAGGATTGACGGCGTTATTGCTACAGGTTCAGATTTTTATCACCGTATTACTGGCTTTTGTCATACTGGGTGAAGCGGTGAGTCGCATGCAAATCATCGGTATGGTGGTCGGTGTGCTAGGACTGGGTGTCATTGCACTCAATCTCGGCGGTGATATGCCTTTGATTGGTTTTATCTGTATCTTGATTGCGGCCATAGGTTGGAGCTTTGGCAATATTGCTTCAAAACAAGCCTCAACACAGCAAAGCATTAGTAACACCTCTACTACCTCGCCTATTAATAGCAATAATAAAGCTTCAAATAAGACATCGGCACTGTCTGCGCTAGCACTGGTAGTATGGGGCGGTCTGATCGCTTGTGTGATTTTGACGTTATCATCTCTACTATTCGAGACCGAAGCATGGCAGCTTGCGACATTTACGCAGGCATCGATTAAGTCTTGGCTATCGCTTGGGTTTATTGTCTATATCTCAACCCTGATTGGCTTTGGACTATGGGCGCATCTACTGGCGCAAAATATAGCCTCTAAGGTTATGCCCTTTGCCCTACTGGTGCCTGTATTCGGTATGGCAACTTCAGTGCTGTTCACAGGAGAGATAGTAACGTGGTGGAAAATGCTGGCGATGACGCTCATTTTATCCGGACTGATATTGGCAAATGTGAAGATGGGACTGGGAAGAAAAGCTGCTAAAACTTAAGCCACTATTAATAAAAAATCATGAATGCCGATACTATTATTATCTTTTGTCTACGCACTGTTTTCGTGCAGGACAGCTGATTAAGTTACCTCCGTAATTTTAGTCGTTACAGTGTTTTCAATGTTAGCAAATACACTTTTACCCAAAGCGCCAAGATTGTAGGCGGCAAACTCATGATATAAGGTCACCACATCGCCCATAATTAAAAGCGCAGGGGTTGGCAAATTCGCGCTCGCTTGCTGACTAGAAATATTGCCAAGCGTGCCGATAAGTAACTGCTGCGTGGGTAAGCTGGCATGGCTAATAATAGCAAAAGGCGTCTCGCTGTCGCGACCTGCAGCCATCAATCCCTGAGTCATCTCATCTAACCGATGCAAACCCATATAAAACACCACCGTTTGCGTGCTATCTAGATGCTCATGATAGTCGTTGTTAGGCGCGCCTGCCTTTTTGCAAGCAGTGACAAACTTGACAGACTGCGCATGATCGCGATGGGTCAATGGGATACCTGCTCGGCTCGCAGCGGCACTGGCGGCCGTGATGCCGGGGATAGACTCAAAGCGAATGCCGTGGCGCACGACTTCTTGGAGCTCCTCACCGCCGCGCCCAAAGATAAAAGGGTCGCCGCCTTTGAGTCTGACGACTGTTTTGCCTGCCAGCGCATGCTTAACGAGTAGCTCGTTGATGCCTTCTTGCGGTAAGGCATGATTGGATCTGCGTTTACCGACGAATATCTTTTCGGCGCTCGGCACGCACATATCTAAAATATCCTCCGAGACCAAACTGTCATAGAGTACGACGTCTGCCCGCTGCATCACACGCAAGGCTTTTAGCGTTAATAGCTCAGGATCACCCGAGCCTGCGCCAACTAAATAGACTACGCCTGTACATACAGAGTCTTGTCTATTTAATGAATTAGCATTTTGAGCACAATTTTGATTCGCCAAATTATGGGTTGCAAGGTTTGGAACAAATACAGATGAATGACTCATGGCGATAGCTCCTAATAACAGTATGAATACAGCAAAGTGAATACTTGACGAACAAATAACTTGAATGACTTGGTTGCCCTGATAACAGTCCTTTTAAACGGTAACTGACTTACCATTAGTAGTACTTATCAGTTGCAAGTGATGTGCCATTTGCCTCTCTAAGTTTGCATAAGTGGCGCGCGTACTATGCGCGTACTGTGCGATCAATTCATTAATCTGACCGATACATGAGCCACAGTTGGTACCCGCTCGGCAAGCGTTGCCAACCGCTTGCGCGCTACGACACTGCTCATTGGTAATTGCATTAATAATGATGTTTTCTCCGACTGCCATACACGAGCATACCAATGGACCTGGGTCGATATAACCTGTGGCTGGACGACCTGCGAGCAGCCACTTATAGCGCTGATCAACGGGTATCGCCTCGGTACTGGCAAAGCAGCTATCGAGCCAATGACTGCTCGGTAGTTGAGTCACTTCTGGAGCGAAGTAAACCGCGAGCAGTAGTTGAACGTTATCTTTCGTAGCGCTTGTAATATCTGATGCGTGACCATCTATCTCTACACCATTCGTATCCGATTGCGTTGAGATAAAGCGCAGTTGTCCTGCCAATTGATTAAGGGTAAAAGCGCTATTAAGCAACAATTTATCTGTTAGATCATGTTGATAGGTGTCGATAAACTGTTGCCAAAAGTTAGGGTCGAGTAATTGTTCGACAACGTTATTAATTGGACTAGCTAAAGTAATTAAGACACTATTTACTTGCCGACTGATACTCCATGTCAGCGCTGGCAATACTAAATAGGACGAATCATTCTCTGTATTTAAATTTGAAAACGATGCTTGCTCTGATAATTGGTCTCGCTGTTGTTGCGCAAGACGACTGTTTATAGCCTGCAAGTGCACCAGCATGGCGTCTTGGAGATTAGGATGCACCAAAATCTTGCCAAGCGTCTGCATCGGTACGCGACTGATAAAAATGGCTGAGTTTTTAAGCTCAGGCTGCCCTGAATGCGGATCGACTACGGTTGGAATGAGCGTACCTACGCGGGCAAAGCTAGCAAAAGCATCGCTCCAGTGCATCGGCATAAAGCCATCACCGATGCGCATACTATCGCTGATGGCGACTTGTGCCAGTACCTTAGCGTGCTCATTTGCATCAATCGACTCACTATCTTTTTCCCTACTTTCATAGCGAGGATGCAACTGCACATAATCATCCTTATCGATACTGAGTTTTTTGGCATCATCGGGATGCAGGGTTAGCGTCGGTACTGACTCATGCTGATTGAGCTGCGACGCCAGTCCCGTACGCGTCATGGTATGCCACTGATCGCGTAGTCTGCCGGTAATTAGTCGTAGAGGTACCGTCAGTAATTTATCACTATCAGACTCAGAAGTAGCGCTCCTGTTATCGCTTTTCTTATTATTCACTTTTGATTTTGAGCGATACTGATGCAGATTGGGCAAGCTGGCCTTGGCGGCTGGCGTGATAGCGATAAGGTTGGCTTGCAGGGGCACGATGCGCGCACCGCCCCATTGAAAGGGCGTCATGGTTTCATAGTCGTCATGACTTAAGAAAGGTAAGATGGTCTTTTGGCTCTTATGATGACTATCTAGCTTTGAGCTAACATGCATCACTGACAAATCTTTTGCTACATTCAGATAGCGCGGTTGATTGGTTGAAGATGCAGGCTGGCTAAAATCATTCTTAAAGGCAGTCAGGGCTATATGCTCATTGAATATCTCGCTAGGATGCTGATAATTAAAGCCTGCCAGCCCCATACGCGTAGCGACTTTCGAGAGTATCCACCAGTCGGGCTTGGCAAGACCGAGCGCAGGCATCAAGGTGCGTTGGCGTGAGATACGCCGCTCAGAGTTGCTCACTGTACCTGATTTCTCACCCCAACCTTGCGCTGGCAAGACAATATCCGCGCAGTGCACCGTATCACTGTCTACCGAGCAATCAGACACAATAACCAAATCGCAGTGAGCGAGCGCTTGGCGAAATCTGTCGGCTTCAGGTAAGCTCACCACAGGATTGGTCGCCATAATCCAAATGGCTTTGATACGTCCATCCAAAATCGCCTCTGCAGCATCGCAAGCTTGGATACCCGCTGTTGGTGCTATAGGCTGCGGCGTTTGCCAAAAGTCAGCTACCCATTGCCGATGTACGCTGTTATTCAACTCTAGATGCGCGGCTAATAGATTGGATAGCGCACCGACCTCACGCCCGCCCATGGCGTTTGGCTGACCAGTAAGTGAAAACGGACTAGCCCCTACTTTGCCGACCCGCCCTGTCAGTAGATGGGTATTGATAATGGCATTGACCTTGTCAGTGCCGCTTTTGGACTGTTTGACGCCCATACTAAACGCGGTCACTGTCTTATCATGGCTAGCGACTAGCTGATAGAACTGGCGAATACTTTGGATACTGACTTGGCAAGCGCTTGCCACTTTCTCAATGCTCCATGTTTTAGCCGCACTCAAAGCGTCATCAACACCGCTCGCATACTCAAGATAAGCCTCATCTGCGCATTCTTGCTCGCTAAGATAATGCAGTAGTCCATTGTATAAATGCGTATCGGTGCCCGCAGCGATAGGCAAATGTAAATCTGCAAACTCGCAAGAGTCAGTACGGCGCGGGTCAATAACGATGAGTTTTTTATTAGCATCCGCTTTTTTGGCAGTAAGGAAGCGCCCAAATAATATAGGGTGACACCATGCCATATTGGAGCCAACCAGCACTAATAAATCACAGGCTTCTAAATCCTCGTAGTTACCAGGGACGACATCTGCGCCAAACGCACGTTTGTGTCCCGCCACCGCTGATGACATACATAGACGCGAGTTAGAATCGATATTGTTATTACCGATAAAGCCCTTGATAAATTTATTGGCGACATAATAATCTTCAGTCAATAGCTGCCCTGAGACATAGAACATAATGCTGTCTCGACCATGTTTGGTAATAGTGTCATTTAGGCGCTGAGCAATATCTTCTAATACTGTGTCCCAATCCGTATTTTCTATGAGCGCTTTTGTCTCAGATGCGTTTATAGCTTTATTACTAGAAGCTGTATCTAATGGCGCTATTGGCATAGCCTGTTGTCGTTGCATAGACATCAGTTTGTTTTGATAATAAGGTTCGGTTAAGCGCCGCGTACTACCTAAAGTTTGTGCCAGCGCACTCCCCTTTGAGCACAGTTTGCCAAAATTGGCAGGATGCTCAGGGTCGCCTGTTACACTGATAGTGCCAGCTGTATCAACCTGAGCTAAAACCCCGCAGCCGACGCCGCAATAAGGACAAGTGGTACGAATGGTCGTTACCGAATGGTTGTTTAAAGCGCCTAGTGGCGTTATTTGAGTAGGGTTTGTGGTTGCACTTATATCTTGCGTCGCAATGACTTGGCTTGTCATGTTTTGGGTATTTTTAGAAACCTTTAGAGTCTTTTCGCTGAGGTTGTCATTCATAAGACTTCCTCTACTGCATCCTTTGCTATATTGCTTGAATTTAGGGTATTCAAATCACAGTAGGCCGCACCATAGATTAAATGCTCTCTTATCGCTGTAATATCAGTGCTACTGTTAACCAGTTCACTGTAAAAACCGCCTTCATTTACCTCACCGTAGAGTACCGCGCCGACGAGCTTGTTGTCTCGCAAGTAGAGGCGGTGATAGTGGTTGATGCTGGTTTGCTGATAGGTGATGGTTTCTATATTTAAGGCATCACTTTCATCAAAATCAACTTGTCCTGCTGAAAAAGCACTGATACCAGATACCTTTAGTTTTAATGATAAAGGTTTGCTAATAAAGGGCTGCCAGTTTTTTTTGGGCTCTGAGCTGTTAACTACTATCCCTTCGTCTTTTAACACAGAGTCCTTAAGCACAGTATTTTTTGATAGGGTTTTTTCTAATACAGTATCTTTTAATAAAGCGCCCTTTAATACAGAAACCAAAGTATCGACTTGCTGATTGACGGGCGCGACCATCCCAAACAGCTCACCGTCCAGCTCCACACATTCGCCAATAGCATAAACATTGGGGCAACTAGTGCGCATATAATTATCAACGATAATGCCGCGATTGACCTCAAGACCACTGCCCTTTGCCAGTGCTACATTTGGCACGACGCCTACTGCCATTACGATAAAGTCAGCAGGCAAGGTGCGCCCGTCTTGTAGCAATAACCCGCAGACCTTGCTGGCTGTCGTCACTATACGTTCGGTAATAGCCGAGACTTCTAGCCTGATACCGCGAGAGACCAGTTCTGCTTGCAATAAGGTAGCAGCAGGCAAATCAAGTTGACGGTTAAGTACATAGTCATCCATGTGTACAACGGTCATCGACGCCCCCTGTGCGGTTAATGCACAAGCCGCCTCCAGCCCTAAGACTCCGCCACCAATGACGATCCCTATCTTAGCTTGACGTGCATACTGGCTGAGCGCCTTAACATCGGCGACCTCACGAAAGACGTGAACGCCTATAGCATCATGATTGGGAAAAGGAATAACACGCGCGCTCGAACCTGTTGCTAGTACTAGCTTGGCATAAGTTAGCGTCTGCCCATTATCCAATTCTATTAACTGCTGAGCGCTATCAATCGCATCGACGCTGACACCTGCAAGCACAGTGATACCAAGCTGCTCATACTCTGCTTGGTCGTAAAGATAAGTATCCTCAAACACGGTATCGCCTGCTAGTACAGGGGACAGCATAATACGATTGTAGCCTACGTGTTGCTCTTTGCTGATAAGCGTTATCGGTAAAGAGCTTGAATTTTCCGACGCCGTTTGCAGCCGGGCGCGCGCCAGCTCAATAGCAAAACGGCTGCCTGCCATACCCGCA
This sequence comes from Psychrobacter okhotskensis, assembly GCF_013248965.1. Lineage (GTDB taxonomy): Bacteria > Pseudomonadota > Gammaproteobacteria > Pseudomonadales > Moraxellaceae > Psychrobacter > Psychrobacter okhotskensis. The sequence continues at coordinate 18,928 of NZ_JABRVQ010000012.1, forward strand.
CCAATGATGACGATGCCTGTACTGTCAGCACTAGCATGTAGTGTGGTTTTGGACTTCTGGCAGTTCTTAGTTGTAAGTGGTGCTTGATCATTTGATACCAATGACGACATCATAAGAGTATTCCTTAGCTGCAATGTACAGTAGTAAATATATAGCGTGTCATATCATTTTTGGTTAAAGCTCACCTTATGTGAAATAAGCCAACAGCGATAAAATGAGTACAAACTCAATAAAGCAAATGCTATGCCATACCAGTAGTGGACGGCGGACAATAAGCGGTTCAGGCTCACTAGTATTGCTAGCATTATCAGGGTTAAAATCCTGTAGGAATTCGCCAATCGCTTGGTAGCGAGCTTGGGTATTAGGATGCAGCGCACGCAATAACGCTTGCTGGCTAGCAGCGGGTACACGGTACTTGCGTAAACGTTCGGTCGGCAGGATTAAGGTCTGGTTGGTTTGAGTCGCATTCATGAGTGCTTGCGAGCTAAAAGGACGAGTGCCAGTTAGCAGCTCGTAACCAATCACCGCTATAGAGAATAGATCAGAGTGCACTCCTTTTGGTGCATCGCTGTAATATTCTGGTGCAGCGTAATGTAGATCGCCGTTGGGAGGTCTGGTGCTGTCTTTGAGTATTGAGGAGCTTGCCGAACCAAAATCAATCAGTTTGATCGCACCATCAGCGCTTATTAGGATGTTTTCAGGTTTGATATCTTGATGCAACAGGTAGTGCCGATGCATCACTCGCACTGCCATACCGATCTTGGTGAGTAAATCATAAGTTTGCCACACATCACACGGTGCGTGACGATCAATAAAAGCTCTTAGACTCTCGCCTTCAATGTATTCAGTCAAGTGATACAGATAGTGGCTGCTGGCAGGCACAGGATAATAGCGAAGCAAGCCTGACACACTATGTGCTAGGTTTTTGCTTAAACCGGCTTTGTAATTTGATGCGCTATGCGTGTCTGTAAAGGTATTAGGGTCAGCTTGATTATAAGCGCTCTCGCCTGCTCGCTTATGTTTGGATAGGCTAAGCCCTATGCTGCGCTCCTTTAAAAACTCGCGTAGATAATTGCCATCTTCTACAGTATTTAGGCTTGGGGACTTGATAACGAATGTCCGTTTATACTCGTCCTCGACTAAATACACTTCGCTACGAGCCGTACGCGCTATCACCTCAACGACTATGAAGCCATCGATCCGTGCGCCAACTTCTAAGCCCGTTAATAACTGATAACGATAGATATCGTGAAGGGCAAACGGGTCATTATTACCATTGTCATTATTTACATTGTCACTACTGTCGTTAGTATGATCACCGTCGCCTGTCTTTTTTTTATGGAGTAATTGCGCCTTTATACCGAGTATTATCATCGTTAAATTGTCATGACTGCCGTCATTAAACGCCTGCTCGCATAGGTTTTGACTGATAGAAATATCAGCCGCCAGCTTTGACGTCTCCATTGATGTACCTAGCGCTCGTGCTGCTGTACACAGCTCAAACTCAAGCTCTGCGTCGTTAATAGACTCATAGACGCCATCGGTCATTAGTGCCAGACATTCCTCTTGATGCAAGGTAAACACCGACTGCTGCAGCTCAATGTACATATCTGCGCCGATAGCCGCAGACAGCGCCCCTTTATCTAGACCACGATGGATACGGTGGTCTTTGGTCAGCACTGTCGAGCTATTGCTATCGATACGATAAATGCGCGAATCTCCCGTATGGAATAAATGGATGCGATCGCCGATGCATAGCAGACCTGACAAAGTGGACAACAAAGGCGGTACGCGCTGATGAACCTGCGGGAAATACAGCGCATCGTTGGCTTTGTTCACCGCTATTTTAATTAGGCTAGCGATTTGATGATCATCAAAGCTTGTCGATACTGTTTTATCAAGCAGCGTGTTTTCAAGCGCTAAAGTCAGGTGATGAGCCACCGTATTAACCACCAATCGACTGGCCTGTTTGGGAAACTGACAAGCGCTAACGCCATCGGCTATCAATACCAATAAAGGGGCGTGATAATGCTGGTTATTGATACCAATAGTCTCAGCTATCTTGCGATATGGCAGACAAGTGGTCACCAGCAAGCTGTCTTGGTTTTCAGCTTTACGTCCTTTTGTCGTATAAAAATCCAGCCACCACAGTGCTTCATGCGCACCGTCATGGCTCGTTGTATCTATACTTTGAGCGTTTAGCGTTGTATCTTTTTGCATAGTTAGCTTACCTGAATCTGCGCAAAACTACCGTCAGGCATCTCTTCAACAATCACGCCTTCAGGTTCTTTTAAAAAGAATAGCGCTATGAATCCAACCACGGCGGTTGCCGCAATGACAAAGAAGAACGCTTGGTAGGAGACGAGGCTGAGTACGGTCAGATAAACCACTGAGCCGACATTGCCATATGCCCCTGTCATGCCCGCGAATTGTCCGGTCATACTGCGCTTGATCAGCGGAATGACCGCAAAGACTGCGCCCTCGCCGGCTTGTACAAAGAACGAGCAAAACATGGTGATGAGTAGCGCCAGTGCAATCGGCCACGTCGAGTCGACAATACCCATCAGTACATAGCCGACTGCTAGTCCTGCGGTCAAAATCAGTAGGGTAATCTTGCGCCCAAACTTATCACTTAGCCAGCCACCGCCCGGACGCGACATCAGATTCATAAAGGCGTAACTTGAGGCGAGCACCCCTGCCATGACAATCGATAGATTAAAGGTCTCTTGATAAAACAGCGGCAACATAGACACCACCGCCAGCTCCGAGCCAAAGGTGGCAAAGTATAAAATGTTTAAAATACCCACTTGCTTGAAATCATAACGCTGCGCTTTTGGCACCGGCGTCGTAAATACCTCTTTATTAAAGCGGTAACTGCTGACAAACTCATAAATAAATAGCAGGGTCAGACCGATATAGACTATGTTCACAGTCGCCTGACTGAGTAAGCTGACACCCTCTGGTGATAGCTTCCACGCTAAGAGTGCTAATGCCAAATACATCGGTAGCTTAAAGGCCATCATCAGCCAAAAGTCGCCGGTTGAGGTCACCATCATCGCGCCAGATTTTTTGGGTTTAAAATAGGTGGCACCCTTGGGCGTATCACGCACCATCTTATAAAAAATCACGCTATACAGCATCATCACCACCCCCGAGGTGGCCGTCGCATAACGCCAGCCTTCATCACCGCCTAATATAGCAGCGGCAGCAATAGCAACCGTTGGTAGTAGCAATGCAGCCGCAGCGGAACCAAAGTTACCCCAGCCGCCATAAATGCCTTCAGCCGTCCCCAGCTCACTGGCAGGGAACCAATCGCTCATCAAGCGAATACCCACTACAAAGCCTGCCCCAACGAAGCCTAGCAAGAACCGAGACAAGGCAAGAGTGTTGTAATCTTGCGCAAAAGCAAAGGTAAAACAGGGAATCGCGCCAATAGCTAAAATGGCGGTGTAGACGAGTCGTGGCCCAAAGCGATCAGTCAGCATACCGATAATGACGCGGGCAGGTATGGTGAGCGCGACGTTCAATATCAGCAAAGTTTTGATTTGATCTTTGCTCAAATTCAAGGTCTCACCAATGGCAGACAAAAAAGGCGCGTGGTTGAACCAGACAAAAAAGGTTAAGAAAAAAGCGATCCAGCCTAAATGTAGAATCTTATTTTTATCTTTAAAGGAGAAAATATTGAGCTTATCTTGTGTTGGCACAGCAGATTTAGAGGTTGGCGATGATGACATAAACGAGTTCCTTAAGTGGCTAACTTTACAGTTGTCATAATAAGTAATGGTGAAAAAACTTATCAGTTAGAACACTTGGGGCGGTGCAATGGCTGTGCCAGTAGAAGACTTAGTGGTGATTATCGTTATATATCCTAATTATCAATAAAAGGGTCTACGCCTTGCTATCAAAGACATTCAAGCCTTAATGAAAAGATTAACTATATTTCATTAATAATAAAAACTGTCTTGATTCGGTTATATCAATAAAAAATACTAATAGCGCCATTAATAATCAATATGGTGCATCACGTCATCTATTTTGGTGCATAACTGAACGCTGTTGCCACTTTTTAAAGCGTAGTCGTTTTTAGCCACTCTTTATTATCCCAATCTCTTTTAGGGCTTTTAGCGCTTTGATTACTTATAAACAGACTAGGTGCACTGCACTCATCCTCACATTATTAGCGACTCATAAAGGGAAGAAGCTGCGCGCACCTTTGGTGCTTGGCACAGTTATTGAATCAGTAATGGAGGTAGGCACTAAATATTACTCTTCGTCACAACCGTTAGACCGCAATATTTAGACAACCCTTTATTGAGGATAAATGTATGAGTAACACAGCAATGAATACAACCAGTAAGCCTAAGCTAGTCGTCATCGGTAACGGTATGGTCGGGCACCATTTCGTTGAACGCGCCATAGAACAAGGCCTACATGAGCGTTTTGAGATTCATGTATTCGCTGAAGAGGATCGCCCTGCTTATGACCGCGTTTATCTATCCAGCTATTTTGAGCACAAAGATGCTGGCAAGCTCAATTTAGTTGATCTTAGCGCTTACAAGTCATCAAATATCGAACTGCATCTCAATCAACGCATTGTTAATATTGACTCAAGCGCCCAATCTATTACCACAGAAGATGGTGAGCAGATTGAGTATAGCGAGCTGGTACTGGCCACAGGCTCCTACCCATTTGTGCCGCCTATCGCAGGACGCGATCATCCGCACTGCCACGTTTATCGCACTATTGCGGATTTGGATGAGATATTGGCTATTGCCCAATTGCCCAAAGTCAAAAAAGGTGTGGTGGTGGGCGGTGGTCTACTCGGTTTAGAAGCAGCCAAAGCCTTGGTTACCTTAGGACTAGAGACGTATGTTGTAGAATTTGCGCCGCAGCTGATGGGTGTTCAGCTTGATGCCGCTGGTGGTGATATTTTAAAACGTAAAATCGAAGCGCTCGGTGTCACGGTTTTGACAGGTAAAAACACCAAAGAGATAATAGCCAATCCAAATACTGACGGCGCTGATGCGTGTCATCTGACCATGCAATTTACCGATGATACCTCGCTCGATACCGATATGATTGTCTTTAGCGCAGGTATTCGTCCGCAAGACGATATTATAAAGAGCAACCCTGATTGCGGTATTGAGATGGGCGCACGCGGTGGTATCTTAATTGATGAGCACTGTCGCACCAATGCTGAGCACGTTTATGCCATTGGCGAATGTGCGGTATGGAACAATAAAGTGTTTGGTTTGGTCGCGCCGGGCTACAGTATGGCGAGCATTTGCGCCGCTCAAATCGCAGGTCACAGTGAACAAGTATTTATAGGCGCTGATATGAGCACCAAGCTCAAACTCATGGGCGTCGATGTTGGTAGTATTGGCGATGCGCATGGTATTACAGAGGGCGGATTGAGTTATCTGTATCAAAACCCAGCAGAGGGCATTTACAAAAAGCTGGTCACGACCGCTGATAACAAACGCCTGCTTGGTGCGGTATTGGTTGGTGATACTGAGGATTATAATAATTTATTGCAGCTGTATCTCAATGATATCGACTTGCCCGCTCATCCTGAGAGTTTGATACTGCCTAATGTCGAAAAACCGACGATGGGTATAGAAAACCTGCCTGATACGGCAACGATTTGCTCTTGTTATAACGTCACCAAAGGCGCTATCTGCGCTGCAGTCGACAATGGTGCCTACTCGATTGGCGATGTCAAAGCGGTCACTAATGCTGGCACGGGCTGCGGTGGCTGTGCGCCCATGGTTAAGGACACTTTAGGCTACCAATTAACTACCTTAGGCTTTGAGGTCAATAACGACTTGTGCGAGCATTTTGCCTACTCCCGTCAGGAGTTATATAGCTTAATTCGGGTGCATGGTATTCGAACCTTTGATGCGCTACTCACCGAACATGGCAGTGGTCATGGCTGCGAGATTTGCAAACCAACCGTCGCCTCTATTTTGTCGTCATGCTGGAATGATTACGTACTCAAACCTGAGCTGACCCCGCTACAAGACAGCAATGACTATTATCTGGGTAATATCCAAAAAGACGGCACCTATTCAGTGGTGCCAAGAGTACCGGGCGGCGAGATTACCGCCGATAAGCTTATCATTCTCGGACAAGTCGCCAAAGAGTTTAACTTATATACCAAAATCACCGGCGGTCAACGCGTGGACTTATTTGGCGCGCGTATGGAGCAGTTGCCTGATATCTGGACACAACTGGTAGCCGCTGGCTTTGAGACCGGTCATGCCTATGGTAAGTCGCTACGTACCGTCAAATCTTGTGTCGGTAATGACTGGTGCCGATACGGGGTGGATGACAGTATGGGTCTGGCGATTAGGCTCGAGGATCGCTACAAAGGCGTGCGCTCGCCGCACAAGATAAAAATGGGTGTGTCAGGCTGTATGCGCGAGTGTGCCGAGGCGCAAAGCAAAGACTTTGGCATGATCGCCACCGAAAACGGCTGGAACTTATTCGTCTGCGGTAACGGTGGTATTACCCCGCGCCATGGCGAGCTGTTCGCCACCGACCTCGATACCGAGACGATGGTCAAATATATCGACCGTATTATCATGTTCTATATCAAAACTGCCGATAAGCTGCAGCGCACCTCAAAATGGCGTGAAAGTTTGGAAGGCGGACTTGAGTATCTACAAGCGGTCATTATTGAGGACAGCTTAGGCATAGCGGACGAGCTTGAAGCACAAATGCAGCTGCTAGTCGATAATTATGTCTGCGAATGGCAAGCCACCATTACCGATAGCGAAAAGCTCAAACGCTTCCGTCATTTTGTCAATAGTGAACAAGGAGATGATAACGTGGTCTTTGTCAATGAACGCGCGCAGATTCGCCCCGCAACGGATATTGAAAAAGTCAAAATCCAAGTGACCGAATTGGCTTAAACGCTCTACTGTCTTCTTTAAACACAGCGCTAGCACTTTTTAGAACTGGCTGTGTTTAGAGTCTGATTTCTATTTACTCATAGTCAAACGCTAAGGATAATCCCATGACCCAGCATACCGTTTGTAAACTGCAAGACATCCTCCCTGAGACTGGCGTTTGCGCGCTTATTGACGGCAAGCAAATTGCCATTTTTCGTACCAAAGAAGGCAAGTTATTCGCCATTGATAACTACGACCCTTTTAGTCGAGCAAACGTTCTATCTAGAGGACTGATCGGTGGTACGACGCTGACGAGCGACGACGGTATTAGAGAGTCGATACTTTATGTCGCCTCGCCTATTTATAAGCAGCGCTTTGATCTTGTGACTGGTCAATGCTTGGATGATACAGAGGTAAAGCTTGCGACTTATCAGGTAGAGCGTGATGAAGATGATGTGGTGGTAACTTACCAATTATCAGAAGATTCAAGCCTGACAACCATAGAAATTGATATGGCCTAACGATAGACTTTGCGCCTTTTTAGTTTAGCGTCCATTGATATAAAATAATAACGTCACTAAAGGTCATTAAAACTCACTCTCTGCAAGCCCCTTACACCTAAGAGGTGAAGGGGGTTTTCTTATACTAATTATAGTCAATACTTTATCACTCAAATACCAAACTAAGATAAAAGTGCATCTATACGGTAAGTATGAAAAGTGGATTTACTCTTTACTGTCACGGTATAAGGTATTTTTTGCCTCTTCCCTAAAGTCCTCATAGGTAATCGCTGGCTCAGTGCTGGCAGATTCATTTTTTACTGCTGTATTCGGTTTGATACTTTGTTTGTCTATCTCTTTTTTATTGCCATGCTTATTTTCTTGAGTCTTTACCATTGGCTCAGCCTCAACGACTGGCGCATTGGCGCTCGTCATTGATGTTTGTTTACTGAGTGACGTTACACGATCAAAGGCAGACACTAAGCTGCCATTCATATCAAGCATCACAACGGTAGCAGTAATAATGACCGCGCTGGATACCGCCGTCAGAATGACCAGCTTAACGTTGCTGTGAGACTTGCCTATTGGTTGTTTTGTGGTACTTGATTTTGTAGTGCTTGCTACGGATGATTGAGTTTTATTGAGAATTGGTGGAAAAGTCGTTGTTTGCTCAGACTCGGCCTCTATAGCTGTTATATTGGGATGATAAGTATAAGTATCACAATCTGCTGTTTTTGATGGTGGGTTTTCTGAGCAATACTCTGGTTCATGTACCATGTCTTGCATGGTTTTTTTCAAATATTGTTCGTAAACACTACGCGAGCGTGTATTGATATTGAGCTCACTATCAGGGTGTTCAGGGTGTTCGCTGAGCTCTACACCTTCATTAAAACTGTCATCAAAATCGTGTTTTTTGTCTGTACTTTCCATAGCTCAATACCAAGTCAATCCTTGTCAACAACGGTATATAACCGCATCAATACATTCAATAATACAAATGTATTGATGCTATGCAAGTTGTTTTGGTATGAGCGCTATAACTGACTGACAAACGGTACGAAATATTGAATTTATATAAACGGAAGTTTATTTTTTAATATCTGATAAAATTTTATTTAAGCTAGGGCGTTTTGAACATTCTAAATCTTGGGTAAGTACAGTAACCAACCAATGATTCAAAATTATCAATCATTGGCCTCACGGTATAATGTACGTTGCGACTCTTTCCTAAAGTCCTCATAAGTAATGGCTGGATCGCCACTTGAGCCATCAGCAGATGCGTCTATTGACTGCTCTGTCTCTTCCTCTGTACTGCTATTTTTATTAGCGGCGGCATTTGTTTGCGGTGCGGCGGTTTGATTGCCATTGCGAGCTGTTGATTGCTCAGCATCAACCACTGCGGCCTTGTTTAAGGTAGTTTTAGCCTGAGCTGCTGATTGAGCATTGCTATTAATGTCATTATTTATTTTGTCCTCGACATCGCTCGCCATATTTTTAGAGGCATCAGTAGCAGGCGTTTCTGTCAAGGCAGATAAAATGCCGCTAGCATTCAAAGTGAGCACAATAATTGCGGCCAATAATGTGCCGAGAGCGACACCAATAATGAGCGGCTTTTTATTGCTTGCCAGCTTACCCTGCGGTTTTGTAATCGCTTCAATAACGGGAGCGACTGTATTTTCGATGCCCTTATTTTCAATGCCCTTATCTTCAAGGATTGTGTCATCGCCATGAGCTGGATTAGCACTTGTATCATCAGCAGATGTTAAGTCAATTACCTCATTAGTATGTTCAATATGATTACTGTCTAGTTCGAGGTTTAAGTCTTCATTCAAATCTTCATTCAAATCTTCATTCAAATTATAGCTATGATAGTTATTGAACGAGTCTGTATTTGATGATTGCTGATTATGTTCTAGCGGAGAGTTATTGTTAAAGACATCCTCTTCGTTACTAAAATCAAAACTGATATCTGTAGTTGTGGTATTTGAGGCTGCAACATTTATCTCTTGCTCAGCCTCTGAGCTGGCAAATAACTGTAACTCTTCTGCACTTAAAGGCTCATAGCTAGAGGATTTTTGCGTTTTTTCCCATGCCGTTAATTGGTCGGATTTACCCTCAGTCTGACTACATTCATCTGTACTGCCAACACGATTGATGAAGCGCTCGTACATATTATTGCTGCGTTTGTGCTTACGTGGCTTGGTATTAGCAATTTTAGCCAATTTTTCTTCAAGGTCAGCACTATTGTCATTATTTTTGTCGTTCATAGAATGATACCAAGCCCGTTTATACTACTGATATGGGATAACTGCTAGAATTAAGGGGGTGATACTAATTGCTTGCTAAATTGTAACACTATCGTTAACCACTAATATAGTTAGTCATTTACTTAGCTTCAAACATAATTTGGCTAGGTGAGCGTATTATTGGTACAAAACATAGCCAATAGCGTATTATTTTCTCTTAAGTAGCTGATGAATACAGAAATAAGACAATGAGTAAAAAAGTAATAGGTATAACAACATGGATCTAAAGCAGCTCAACGCCTTTATTGCTATCGCCGATTTGCGCAGTTTTAGCGCCGCTGCCGCCAAGACAGGACTATCGCAACCCAGTCTGAGCCGAGTCATCAAGCAACTTGAGACAGACATGGGCGTGGTATTGGTAGATCGTTATCACAGACCACTACACTTGACCGAAGCCGGTGCGTTTTTTTACGATAAAATCAGTGCCATATTGACAGAGATTGATACCGTTACCAGTATGACCCAGCGCTTATCAGCGCCGAGCGCAGCATTGAATATTGGTTTTGTACCCTCGGTGCTATATGGTCTACTACCCGAAGTAATCGCTGCCCTTAAACAATCCAACCCTGATATCGAGGTTAATCTAAAAGATATCAGCTCGTATCAGCAAATGGATGCGCTAAAGCATGGTGAGATTGATGTGGGGTTTGGTCGTTTTGCGCATCAAGATCCTTGGATTCAACAGATACTCTTGCGTCATGAGCGCTATGTGGTGGCGCTGCCTAAAGCGCATCCGTTAGCGCATGTGCGTGAACAGCGCCTGATAGATTTGGCAAATAATCGCTTGATTCTATATCACCAAACGCATTTGCCCGTCGCCAAAACCCTAGTAACCTCAAACAAAACATCACGCACATCGACGGCAGCGACGTTCACAACTGATGCAAAAAGTAGCGCAGCACACGCTATTCCTAATAGCGAGCATTCACTGATAAATGAGCCAATCACCGAACCTTTGCTGCATTTATTTGCTCAATATGGCATCTCTCCCTTTATGACCACCACCGTGAGTGATTTGCAAGTCGCTCTTGGTTTGGTTGCTGCTGGTGAAGGCATTACTTTAGTGCCGGCTAGCCTACAGACAGTGCGGACGGAACAAATCAGCTATCAGCGGTTGATTCACGAAAATGTCACCTCTCCTATCTATTTACATACGCTAAAAGACTTTGTACATCCTAAAATCCCAGATCTGCTAAGCGCTATCTATCAGGTCTATGAGCAGCGCGGTATCACTTATCGGCAGCAAAAATTTACCTCAATGCCGTAAATGATAAGAATAGCCTGAAATTATCAGATATTAGCCAGTTATTATGGTATAAAGAACCGCAAAAAATAATCAGTCCTGACACTTGATAGTAATCGCTTATTATGCTAACTATCTAGAATGGACATGCAAACAAATAGTAATAATAATTTTAATAACCATTCTCCTGTACGGCATCGTTATGCTAAAGTCGATACAAAATGAATCGTTTTATATTGAGCGTTTTAACATAAGCGCTGTGCAAATGGTATAAAGCGCTTCTCTAATGATCACTGGCAAACTGACACAGGAAAGTGATGATTTGCCGTATTAACCATCTCGAGGTATTCATGTCCACACCACCATTCCATAACCCTAGCACCCCTAATAAAGGCGCTGAAGATACCCTTGCTGCCCAGCAAGAAGGATTTAGCTGGCGCATCTTTGGTCCCGGTATTCTAATGGCGACAGCGGCTATTGGCGGCTCGCATTTGATTTCATCCACCCAAGCAGGTGCCATATATGGCTGGCAGCTGGCCATTATGATTATTTTGGCCAACGTCTTCAAATATCCGTTTTTTCGCTTCGGTACAGATTATGTCTATGATACTGGCGAGAGCTTAATCGCCGGTTATGCTAAGCGCTCAAAAGCCTATCTATGGATTTATTTTGTCTTATCTATCCTATCTGCGGTGATTAGTACCGGTGCTGTGACACTACTTGCGGCGGTAATATTGGGCTTTATGCTGCCAGCTTCTGTGGGGCTGTCCAGTATTAGCTTAGCTATTATCATCGTTGCTGTTTGCTGGTTTTTTCTGATTGCCGGTCACTATAAGCTGCTCGATGGGGTGACTAAATGGATTATGATTGCTCTGGTCTCCGCAACCGTATTAGCGGTCATTATTGCTGCTGGCAAACCGACGGTGATGACGCCTGATTTTATCCCGACGTCTCCTTGGAATTTAGCGACATTAGGATTTATCGTCGCATTGATGGGTTGGATGCCAGCGCCGCTTGAGTTCGCTGCTATCACCTCGATGTGGACATCGGCAAAGAGAAAAGCGGACAACACCACTCATAAACAAGGTTTGCTTGATTTTAATGTGGGCTTTTTGGTTTCTGCTATTTTAGCGTTGTTCTTTTTATCATTGGGTGTTTTCGTTCAGTATGGCTCCGGTCAAGAGATTCAAACCGCTGGCGTCGCTTATATTGATCAGCTGATCAATATGTATACTGCCACTATCGGTGAATGGTCAAGACTGCTAGTCGCCTTCGTCGCCTTTATGTGTATGTTTGGGACTACCATTACCTGTGCGGATGGTTACGGCCGTGCCAATGCTGAGTGCTGGCGTTTGCTAAAAGGTGAACACGAGATTAATAAGAAGCAGATTGCTTTTTGGACGACCTATGCCATTGGCGGTGGCTTAATTATTATCAGCTTCTTCGCCGGACAGTTAGGCGCGATGTTGAAGTTCGCTATGATATCTGCCTTTGTATCTGCGCCTATTTTTGGCTGGTTGAACTACTCTTTAGTAAAAAACCATCAGAAACTATCAGCAGGTATGAATGTGTATTCGATTATAAGCTTACTATTCTTAGGCGGTGTCGCCTTATTATTCTTAGCTAACCTCGCAGGTATGCTTGGTTAACTGGTTTTTAAGATTTAGCGAATGGCTGAAACGCCGCTTTTAGCTAATAGAAAAGCCCTTTTAGCTCAGCTATTAGGGCTTTTTCGTTGTTATAGTAAAACAAAGTTAATTGTAACTAAATGTAAAACACCTCATCTGTCCTAATTCAATTTTTGAGGTTTATGAATAATAGTCTTCCTCAACCGCATAAAAATAGATAATGCTATTCACTTAATGAATAGGTTTGATTTAACTAATTTATATATTTATAAAAATTAAACGATTATCGTAAAACACTGCTTTTTGGGCTTGAATAATTGGGTATAATCAAAGGCAACAACGATAAGATTACCCCTCCACGTAAGGACTACGACATGACTTCATCATCCGCTGGTGCCCGCTTCCGCAGTGCCATGAAACAAAAAAATGATAACAATCAACCGCTACAGATCGTAGGTACAATCAATGCTTATACGGCGATGATGGCGACCCAAGTCGGTCACCAAGCGCTATATCTGTCTGGCGCGGGCGTGGCAAATGCATCATTCGGTCTACCTGACTTAGGTATGACGAGCCTTGATAATGTCCTAGAAGATGCGCGCCGTATTACTGACGCTGTAGAAACACCGCTATTGGTCGATATCGATACCGGATTTGGTGGTGCTTTTAACATCGCACAAACGATTAAAAAGATGGAAAGAGCTGGTGTGGCCGCCGTACATATCGAAGATCAAATCGCCCAAAAGCGTTGTGGTCATCGCCCTAACAAAGAAATCGTCAGTATCTCAGAAATGGTCGATCGCTTGAAGGCGGCGCTTGATGCCAAAACTGATAGCGACTTTGTCATTATGGCACGTACTGATGCACTTTCTGTTGAAGGACTTGATGCCGCTGTCGAACGCGCGGTAGCGTTTCAAGAAGCGGGTGCTGATATGATCTTTGCCGAAGCGCTAACAGATATTGAGATGTATCGTAAATTTACGGACGTGCTAGATATTCCCGTACTGGCGAATATGACTGAGTTTGGTCAGACCGATCTATACACCACTGAGCAATTGCATAACGTTGGTGTTGCAATGACGCTCTACCCGCTGTCTGCTTTTCGCGCGATGAACAAGGCGGCATTGAACGTTTATCAGCATCTATTGGATGATGGTACCCAAGAAAAAGTCGTCGACACCATGCAGACGCGTATGGAGCTTTATGATTTCTTAAATTATCATGAGTTTGAACAAAAGCTCGATAAATTGTTTGCTGATAACAAGTAGCTCACAAACAATCTAAGATAAAATCTATAGTAGTTACTAGGATTTTATTGGCTTTATCTTCATGAAATTTGTCTTCATTTACCTCTAGGTTACTTATGTTATTTTTTAAAAATACTATCGCTAAAACTTCGCTGCTTAGCTGTACCCTCGCCGCTCTACTATTGACGGCGGGCTGTGACAATACGTCAAAAAGCGCTGATGACGCGACTAAGGACACAAGCGACGTTACTGCTACTGACACTAAAGCAACGCCTGCTGCTTCGGCTGCCAGTCAAGACGATTTAGTCATGACAACGATCACGCTAGATACCGTAAATAGTCTATTATTCACGCCTATTATTAGTAGCGGTGCACTCAATACAGAGCAAGTGAGCTGTCTTGAGGCGCGTGACAAGGATTTGGGCAAGGCTGAGATGGATGCTTTTTATAAGAGCCAGTTTACTGCTGCAGAGTTAAATGAGCTAAACGAATTTTATTCTTCAGATGTGGGCAAAAAGCTAATTGCTTTTGGTAATGAGCAATTGCGGGCTATGAACGGCGAAGAAATCGCCACGCCGATGGCTGACCCTACACCAGAAGAGATGACTAAGATTCAGACGTTTATGGAATCGCCGCTCGGTGTCAAGTATATGAAGATCAACAATGCTGAGGGTGAAGGCAGCGCTATGGAGGTATTAAACGTACCCATTAATGCTGAATTTGAGCGTTGTAATGTCGATTTAGATGCCTCAGAGCCTATGTAGCGCTCAGCTATATAGTGAACTATAAATTAACGGTAATAAACACTCCCTTTCCAACCCAAAAAAGCTACCAACAAAAGGAATTTCATCATGGCAGCACAAAACCCATCAACAAAAGTATTGTCAGGCGCAGGTCTACGCGGTCAAGTCGCAGGTAAAACAGCTTTATCAACTGTTGGTAAATCAGGCTCAGGTTTGACCTATCGCGGTTATGATGTGTCAGAACTGGCAGATAAATGCATCTTTGAAGAAGTGGCTTACTTGCTACTTTATGGCAATTTGCCAACCCAGAGCGAGCTAGAGGCTTATCAAGCCAAACTCAAAAAACTGCGTGGTCTGCCGCAAGCCCTAAAAGACGTACTCGAACGCATTCCAGCTGACGCCCATCCAATGGATGTACTGCGTACTGGTTGCTCTATGCTCGGCAACCTAGAGACGGAAACTGATTTCTCGCAAGAGAACGATCAAACCGATCGTATGCTGGCGACATTCCCATCAATCATCAACTACTGGTATCGCTTTACTCATGACAATGTGCGTATCGAAACCGACACCGATGATGAGACGATTGGTGGTCACTTCTTGCATCTGCTCAAAGGTGAAAAGCCAAACGATCTACACGAAAAAGTAATGAACGTCTCACTTATCTTGTATGCAGAGCATGAGTTTAACGCTTCGACCTTTACCGCGCGTGTCTGTGCGTCTACTCTATCTGATATCCATTCTTGCATTACCGGCGCGATTGGCTCACTGCGTGGCCCTCTCCATGGCGGCGCGAACGAAGCAGCGATGGATATGATTGAAGGCTTTAGCTCACCTGATGACGCTGAAGAAGAAATGATGGGTATGCTGGCGCGTAAAGACAAAATCATGGGCTTTGGTCATGCGATCTATAGCGAGTCAGATCCACGTAACGTCGTCATTAAAGGTTGGGCTGAGAAGCTAGCCGCTGACGTTGGTGATGAAGTGCTATACCCAGTATCAGTACGCTGTGAAGAAGTCATGTGGCGTGAAAAGAAACTGTTCTGTAACGCCGATTTCTTCCATGCGTCTGCCTATCACTTTATGGGTATTCCAACCAAGTTATTCACGCCAATCTTTGTGTGTTCGCGTCTAACCGGCTGGGCAGCACACGTGTTTGAGCAACGTGCCAATAACCGTATCATTCGCCCAAGTGCAGAATATACCGGTGAAGAATTGCGTCCAGTACCAGAGATGAGTGCGCGTTAATTTTTCTTGATATAGATGGTTTGCAGGGTGTGTCTTCCTTACGTGTTTTAAAACTATGTATGAATCACACCCTACAAATACTTACCTCTAACGCTTTAAAAGTTTTTTTAGCAAACTCTGCTTTTATCTTGATGATTTTGCTAAAAGAACTATTCTTTTTTAGCCCTCATTCCAACCAGCCAACAGCCAAAGGTGACTTATGGACAACGCCCTCGTACAACCGATGAATGAACCCTTTAAAAAGCCATTACCCGGCACCGACCTGTATTACTTTGACACTCGCGAAGCGATTGAGAGCATTGAAGCTGGCGCTTATGACAAGCTACCGTTCTGCTCAAAGGTATTGTGTGAAAACTTGGTACGCCGTTGCCCACCAGAAGACTTAACCGATGCACTTAAGCAACATATCGAAGGCAAGCAAGACCTAGATTTTCCATGGTACCCTGCTCGCGTCGTTTGTCATGATATCCTAGGTCAGACTGCGTTTGTTGATTTGGCAGGTCTCCGTGACGCCATCGCTGAGCAAGGCGGTGACCCTTCAAAAGTGAACCCAATCGTCCCAACGCAGTTGATTGTTGACCATTCACTAGCCGTTGAGCATGCAGGCTTTGAAGAAAACGCTTTTGAGAAAAACCGTGCTATCGAAGAGCGCCGTAATGATGACCGTTTCCACTTTATCAACTGGTGTCAGTATGCCTTTGATAACGTCAACGTCGTACCACCGGGTAACGGCATCATGCATCAGATTAATTTAGAAAAAATGTCGCCAGTCGTCCAAGTCGTACACAATAAAGCCGGTGAACAAGTAGCCTTTGCCGATACTTTGGTCGGTACCGACAGCCATACGCCAATGGTTGATGCGTTGGGTGTTATCTCAATCGGTGTCGGTGGATTAGAGGCCGAAAGTGTCATGCTAGGCAACCCATCGTATATGCGCTTGCCGGATTACGTTGGTGTTAAATTAACCGGAAAATTGCAAAAAGGTATTACTGGTACCGATTTGGTACTGGCTATGACCGAGTTCTTACGTGATGCAGGCGTGGTCTCTACTTATATTGAATTCTTCGGTGAAGGTGCGCGCGCGCTTACCGTTGGTGATCGCGCCTCTATCTCCAATATGACGCCTGAATATGGCGCGACGGCTGCGATGTTCTATATCGATGAGCAAACCATCGATTATTTACGCCTAACCGGTCGTAGTGAAGATCAAATTAAACTGGTCGAGCAATATGCGAAGCAGACCGGTCTATGGGCAGATGGCATGGAAAATGCCGTTTACGACCGCGTGCTTGAATTTGACTTGTCAGCAGTTGTCCGTAATATGGCAGGCCCTTCACGTCCGCATGCTCGCGTTTCAACCACGGATTTGGTTGCTAAAGGTATTGCTCACAGTGAGGGTGACAAACTCCCTGAACCAGAAGATGGCCTCATGCCAGATGGCGCGGTGATTATCGCAGCGATTACCAGCTGTACCAATACCTCTAACCCTCGCAATATGGTTGCCGCTGGCCTTGTCGCCCGTAATGCTAATGCCAAAGGCCTACTACGCAAGCCTTGGGTAAAATCATCATTAGCGCCTGGCTCAAAAACGGTCAAAATGTACTTAGAAGAAGCTGGACTGATGCCTGATCTACAAAAAATCGGCTTTGATGTGGTTGGTTTTGCCTGTACGACTTGTAATGGTATGAGCGGTGCATTAGACCCTGAGATCGAAAAAGAAATCATCGACCGCGACCTATTCAGCACGGCAGTACTTTCTGGTAACCGTAACTTTGACGGTCGTATCCATCCTTATGCTAAGCAAGCCTTCTTAGCGTCACCACCATTGGTTATCGCTTACGCCATTGCGGGTAATATTCGTTTCGATATCGAAAAAGATTCATTAGGTAAGGATCAAGACGGCAATAACGTTTATCTAAAAGACATCTGGTTTGATGACGAAGAAGTCGATGCCATCGTCGCCAAAGCTGTGAAGCCTGAGCAATTCAACGCTGTGTACATCCCTATGTTTGATGAAGCCAAAAAAGATACAGGCAAGGCACTAAGCCCCTTATACGATTGGCGCGAGATGACCACTTATATTCGCCGTCCGCCCTATTGGGAAGGTAAAATGGCCGCGATGAATAAGCTAAAAGGCATGCGTCCATTGGCTGTATTGGGGGACAATATCACCACCGACCATATGTCACCGTCTAATGCCATTATGGGTGACTCGGCCGCTGGCGAGTACCTCGATACCATGGGCTTACCAAGCGAGGACTATAATTCTTATGCAACGCATCGCGGTGACCATTTGACCGCGCAACGTGCGACCTTTGCCAATCCAAAATTATTGAACGAGATGGTTCGTGATGAAGCAGGCAATGTTATTCAAGGCTCACTGGCCCGTGTGGAACCACAAGGTCAAATTATACGCATGTGGGAAGCGATTGAGACCTATATGAACCGTGAGCAGCCGCTCATCATCATCGCAGGTGATGGCTATGGTCAAGGCTCAAGCCGTGACTGGGCGGCAAAAGGTGTGCGTTTAGCTGGCGTGGAAGCCGTCGTCGCTGAAGACTTTGAACGTATCCATCGTCAAAACTTAGTGGGCATGGGCGCGCTACCGTTACAGTTCGAAAAAGGCACAGATCGCCATACCCTAAACATTGATGGTACGGAAACCTTTGATGTAACGGGTGACGTCTCCGCTGGCGGGCTGATGACCTTAGTCGTTAATCGTGCTGACGGCAGCAAAACTGAAACCCCTATCATCTGCCGTTTAGATACCGCTGATGAAGTCAAAATGTATAACGCCGGCGGTATGCTACAACGCTTTGCCAAAGAGTTTATCGATGGCACGTTAGATATTGCGTAGATGTTTGCCTTTGATTTACATCTTTTAAAATGTTAAGTACAAAAAGAGCTACTTTAAAAGTGGCTCTTTTTTTATTTTCGCTAAATTAATGAACAAAATTCAGCCTTTGTTCTCTTGCTATAGGTTTCAAACCCCGTTGATTTATAATATACTGGTTTGGTTCACAACGTATTGTCCTAATCATTACCTTATTTTATTGACCCCTATCAGCTTCTGTTATTTCACAAATTACTGTAAAGACAAAAAGGAAATATAATGAGCACTCTTATCGTAGACAATGAAATCAAGCTGAATAAAAACAACCAGCCATTGAGCAGTCACCAAGCATCATTATCCTCAAAGCTATCTGCGAAGTTACCTGAAAAATCACCTACCAAATTACCTGCAGAAACAGATAACCGCCGTCATATCGTCTTAATTGGTGCAGGCTTTGCCGGTATTCGTTGTCTTGAGCAATTGGCCAAATATAGCGCTGACCGTATCACCTTAGTTGACCGTAATGACTATCACTTTTTCCCACCGCTGATCTATCAAGTCTCTGCTGGATTTTTAGCGTCATCAGATATCAGTTATCCGCTACGTCGATACATCTCAAATTATGACAATGTCCGCTATCGTCAAGGTACGCTCTTAAGCATCAATCCTAAAGATAAAACCATCACTCTGGACACCGGTGAGATTTCTTACGACCGTTTGATTATTGCAAAGGGTGCAGAGACCAATTATTTTGGCAATCAAGAGTTAGCCATGCATGCGTTGCCAATGAAAACCATAAAAGACGCACTCAGTATCCGCAACCACATGCTGTCACAGTTTAATTATGCGGCTTCATTGCCCGTTGCCGAGCGTGAGCCCTACTTGTCCATCGTCATCGCTGGTGGTGGTCCTAGTGGTGTTGAGCTGGCAGGCGTGATGTCTGAAATTCGTAGATATACCCTTCATAAAGAGTATCCAGAGTTATTAGATAATATCGGCGGTATAACGTTAGTGACGGCCGATCCTGTGTTGCTCGCGCCAATGAGTGAATCATCACAACAGTATACCAAGCTACAAATGGAGAAATTCAGAGTTGATCTGATCTTTAGTGATCCTGTAAAAAGTTACGATGGTCATATGGTTACCCTACAAAGTGGGCAGACTCTGCACACACACAACCTTATCTGGACGGCAGGCGTCACTTGTGATTTTATACAAGGGCTCGATACAGAGGATTATGGTCAAGGTAAGCGCTTACTGGTTGACAGTCATTTGAGTTTAATAAATCATAACGACATATACGCACTTGGCGATATTGCACTGGCCACTCATGATGAAGCGTACCCGAAAGGTCATCCCCAGTTAGGTCAAGTGGCGAGCAGTCAGGGCACCTATCTCGGTAAGTATTTAAGCGGTAAAACTGATAAAGCATTTCATTATAAACATAGCGGTGATATGGCGATGATTGGACGTCTCACTGCGGTTGCTGATATTAACGGATCGCATTTGAAGGGCTTTATTGCGTGGTTTGCTTGGGTTGT
The DNA here is from genome assembly GCF_013248965.1 of Psychrobacter okhotskensis. Taxonomy (GTDB): domain Bacteria; phylum Pseudomonadota; class Gammaproteobacteria; order Pseudomonadales; family Moraxellaceae; genus Psychrobacter; species Psychrobacter okhotskensis. The sequence continues at coordinate 39,110 of NZ_JABRVQ010000012.1, forward strand.
CATTCATATCTTGTCGCTTAGCACCGCCAAAAATCGTTTGGCGACGACTTGGAATTGGATGGTTGCTTTTTTTACCGGAAAGCAGTCCTTCCGTATGAGTATTGAGCCACACGAAGATTCGTTTAAACTTAAGAAAGAGTCCAAACTTTAAAATTCGTGATCACAATAGCTTCACCCAATCAGGATGGGTTGAGTTCTACTGATCAATAGCGTAACATGTACAATGTATTGTACATGTATAGGAGTCTCTCATGAGAGTAATCAGTTTTTCAGAAGCCCGAAAGCATTTGAAGTCTGTTTTAGATACGGTAAATGACGATGCCAATGCCACTATCGTGACTCGCCGTGATGCGGATGATGCGGTAGTGATGTCTCTCGATTATTATAATAGCCTAATGGAAACGGTTTATTTATTAAAATCACCTGCCAATGCGGCGCACTTAGCGGACTCTATTGCCCAATATAAAGCTGGCAAGACTGTTACGCGTGAACTAATTGATACAGCAGAAGGCAGTGGTAAAAGTGACGGTAGTAGCGATGACAATGAGCATACAGATAGTGATATTGAGAATGCTTGATCTCAAAGGCTTTCATAAACGTAAAAGATCTGATCATGAGTGAACAATTAGCATGGACAGATGCTGCGTGGAAGGACTATCTATACTGGCAAACACAAGATAAAAAAACACTCAAGCGCATCAACAAGCTCATTACCGAATGTAAGCGTAATCCGTTTGAAGGCATTGGCAAACCTGAACCTTTAAAAGAAAACTTATCCGGATTTTGGTCAAGACGCATCGATGATGCCAATCGGTTGGTGTACGCCGTTGATGATAACTATTTGACGATTATTTCGTGTCGCTATCATTATTAACGAGCATGTCCATTCGTTCGTGTTTACTTGATGACGCCGCCATACCCAATCTTATAACAATACAAAAAGGACTTCTAGCAATGACCCAACCAACTTCATTTTTCGCCCCGCAAATCTCCGTCCCAGCCACCTACATGCGCGGTGGCACGTCAAAAGGCACTTTCTTTAAACTATCCGACCTACCAGAGCGTTGCCAAGTCGCTGGCAAGTCGCGTGATAACTTTTTATTGCGTGTCATCGGCAGTCCTGACCCTTATGGTAAGCAAATCGACGGTCTAGGTAATGGCAGCTCTAGTACGTCAAAGACAGTAATTTTGTCTAAAGCTAAGCAAGCAGACCACGATGTCAATTATCTGTTTGGGCAAGTGAATATCGCCAAGCCAATGATTGATTGGGCGGGAAACTGTGGTAATTTAACCGCTGCGGTTGGTGCCTGTGCCATTAATATGGGGCTGGTTGACGCTGATAAAATTGCTAATAGTATTGATGACGGTAGTGAGAGTGGTATTTGCGAAGTACGCATTTGGCAAGAGAATATCGGTAAAACCATCATCGCCCATGTGCCTGTTTACATGGACGAACAAGGCAAGGTACAAGTCCAAGAAACCGGCGACTTTGAATTAGATGGTGTGACCTTCCCAGCCGCTGAGGTCAAAATTGAATTTATTGATCCTGTTGACTCATCAAGCGATATGTTCCCCACTGGCAACCTAGTTGACGATTTTGATGTCTCTAGCTGTGGTTTAAATACTGATAGCGTCAAGGCAACTTTTATCAGTGCCGGTATTCCAACTATTTTTATGAAAGCAGAAGATTTTGGGTTTACGGGTACCGAACTGCAAGGTGATATCAACAGTAATAGCGAAACCTTGGCGAAGCTTGAGAAAATCCGTGCCAAAGGCGGCGTGGCGATGGGCATATTCAAAGACGTCAGTGAAGCACAAAGCAGTCAGCATATTCCAAAGATTGCTTGGGTTGCCCCTGCACAAAGCTATAGCGCCTCAAGTGGCAAAGCCGTTGAGGCGTCAGATATTGATTTAGTGGTACGCGCCATGAGTATGGGTCAATTGCATCATGCGATGATGGGCACAGCAGCGGTGGCGATTGCCGCAGCAGCGACCACACAAGGTACATTGGTCAATGAAGCAGCTGGTGGTAGCGAATTAGGTGAAGTGCGCTTTGGGCATCCATCAGGTACGCTACTCGTCGGCGGAAAAACAGAACAAGTCGATGGTCGCTGGCAAGCCAAAAAAGTATCGATGAGCCGCTCAGCGCGCCGTATCATGGTCGGTGAAGTGTTTGTACCAGCGGATTGTTTTTAACCGTTAACTCTCGTCTCACCATATATCATTAACATCCCGCCTATAGTGACTAAGGCTAAGCCAGCGATTTTATAGATATCTATCGCTTTAACCGCTAAGCCAAACAAGCCCGTTTGGCTTAGAATAAGGGCAAAATACATTTGTCCAAGAAACACCCAAAGCAGTGTATTACCTGCGCCTATCTTTGGCGCAGCGATAAACATGAATAAGATATAAAAGCTGCCCAAAAATCCTGGCAACCACATCCACCACGTCGCGTTTTCAATCATTGGCGGCTTGATACCGCCACTCATCACATACGACAGCACTAAAGAAGCTAATGCACCTCCTAAGTATAAATAAAAGGTAGATTGTATTTGAGAGGCTTGTGTACTTTCTCGAAAAGCATTGACGATGGCCAGTTGCAGCGGAACAATAGCACCACCTAAAAGGCTGATTAAGACGTAAGGAAGTATTTTCAAATGACTGCCCCAAAATGAAATAAAAAATGTCTCTATACAATACTAAACTTTATTTCAATTATTTAATATAAATAAGATTTAGTGAAATATTAATACCCATGAGTTAAGCGTTTATGCCAACACCTCCGCAATCACGCCATTTGCAATTAGATAAAAAACCGCCACTTAAAAAAACGGAGCGGCGGGCATTATTGTGGGATATTCTCAAAAAGCTTGCTGTCTTTGCCGCGCCTTATAAAATCTTAATCATTGCAACACTGATATTAACGGTACTTGGTTCCTTTACCGCACAGGTCAATGCTTTTGTGCTGCGTTATGCCGTAGATACTTTGACCGAGATTGCAACCCTTGCCGAGCCTTGGGAAGCAGGTCTGCGTATGCTCGTCATCATCAGTGCGGTGCTCTTGACCAAAGAGATATTATCAATATTTATCTCTTTTGGTCAGCGCTTTTATGGTGAAAAGATTCGTATCAATCTGTCGCGTGATTTATCACAAAAAATCATTGAGCGTATCTTGACCTATCGCATGGCGTTTTATACCAGTAGCGAAAATGACAGTGGTAAATTACAAACCCGTATTGATTATGGCGTTAGTAGCCTGACCAGCCTAGTGCAGAATTTCTTTATTGACATGTTGCCGCTGTTTGCCAGTGCCATCGTCTCACTCATTATCATGTTTTCGACCAATTTTTGGATAGGCTTGGTTGGTCTTATTATCATCCCAATTTACTTCTTTATCAGTCAAAAACAAGCACGGCGTCTGCAAGGATTTCGTCGGCAGATGCGTGGTTATAGAGAAGCCAAAAGCGGTTTGGTTATCTCGCTGATTAACTCTATCAGCGTGGTAAAGTCCTTTGTCCGTGAATCTATTGAAGCGGAGAAGCACTTAACCATTCAAAAAGACATGACTGATAATCAGCTGCGTATTCGTAGTATTGGTTTTATTTATGATGCAATAAAAACCTTTATCGAGCAGATTGGCGTGGTAGTTATCATTTTGCTGACTTCCTACTTTGTGCTAAAGGGCCAGATGACCATCGGTATGATTTTATTTCATGTCATGCTATTTCAAAATGTCGCTGCCCCTATTCGTCAATTGCACCGTATCTATGATCAAATCAATAATGCACTGACTTATGCTGAAGGCTTTTTTGATATATTGGAAGATGACGAACAAGTTGAAAATATCGATGGTAGAAGCAGTAAAAATCTGAAAGGTCACATTGAGCTAAAAAACGTTGATTTTACTTATCCTAACGGCACGCAAGCGCTAAAAGATGTTAGCTTTACGATTAAACCCAATCGCATTACTGCACTGGTGGGCTTAAGTGGTGCTGGCAAGAGCACCATTATCAATTTATTGGTGAAGTTTTACGCGCCAGATGCTGGCACAATATGTCTAGATGGGCATGATTTAGCCGACTGCGATACCCATGAATTGCGTCAAAATATCGGTCTGGTACTACAAAGCAACCATATCTTTTCAGGTACGATTAGCGAAAATATTCGCTATGGCGATATGAATGCTACTGATGAAGATATTATCGTCGCCGCAAAGAAAGCCTCGATTCATGAGCAAATCATATCGTTATCAGAGGGCTATGAAAGTACGGCTAAATCATTATCAGGTGGCCAACAGCAGCGTATCGCGCTGGCACGGATGTTCTTAAAAGATCCCCCCATTGTATTTTTGGATGAGCCAACCGCCAGCCTTGATGCGATTGCCAGTCAACAAGTGAAGAAAAGCCTAGATCTCATCAAAAAAGACCGTACAGTGATTATGGTGTCACACAATATCGCCCAAATTATCGATGCGGATGATTTAGTCGTGATAGAAGATGGCCGCGTGGTCGAGACAGGTACGCACGAAGCGCTGTATGAGAAACACGGCAAGTACTTCGAGATATTTAGCGCCATGTCTGATAGCTTAAATTTGGACAAGATCAGTCAAACCTTGAACGGCTAATGCAGGATAAGATTAAAGCGGTATAATACGCGACACTTTTTATCTTCTACTTACTAACCAACAATTTGCCAAAAGCCAGTAAACTATGACTTGTGAATTCTCTATAAAAACCTTTGATGAACTGACCTCAGTTGATCTTTATCATATTTTAAAAGCACGCGCGCAGGTGTTCGTCGTCGAGCAAAACTGTGCCTATCAAGACATGGACGAAGTGGATTTTGATTGTTTGCATTTAGTCGCCCATCAAAATGAGGCGCTGATTGGCTATTGCAGAATTATCCCGCCTGAGTTTAATACCTTGCAAGCCAATCTTTCTGTCGCCCATCCGGCGGGCAAAACCGCCAGCTCTATGCCCGCTATCGGTAGAGTGCTGGTACTGGCGGAACATCGTGACAATGGCGTCGCGCGTCAAATCATGACGCAAGCGATTAAATATTGTCATAAAAAATACGCAAAGAAGACCATCGTCATCTCCGCACAGGCGTATTTGCTCAGCTTCTACGAGTCGTTAGGCTTCATTCCTGAAGGCGAGCATTATCTTGAAGATGGCATTGAACATATCAAAATGACCTTGCCTCTGCTTAAAAAAGGCAAAGTAAAAAGACAGCACACTGAAGGATCAGGCTCAGGAATTGTCACTAAGTTTTTGAGTTTATTGCTATTGATATTAGGTCTAATGTTTATCGCCGGCTTAATTTATCTAATGACATAGCACAACTTATCGTCAACCTTTGCTAAATTCTTAACATAATTCAATCTGGCAGTTCCATATTGACTGTGCTACTTTTGAGTCATGACCATGGCCGTGGTAAACGCTCAATGGTCAACAAAGTAGCTAACTTAAGGAAGAGGTGACGATTATGTCTAATGTCGAAAGCAATGTCCGTCCAGAATATGACGATGAAATTCAAAAAATTGCCGACTATGTTTTAAATTACTCTATCGATAAAGACTCCAAAAACAGTGATGATGCTTGGAGTACTGCCCGTTACTGTTTGATGGATACACTGGGCTGCGGTTTACTGGCGCTACGTTTCCCTGAATGCACTAAGCACTTGGGGCCCGACTGTCTCGATCAAATTACCCCAAATGGCGCGCGCGTGCCCGGCACGAATTATCGCCTCGACCCTATCAAAGCCGCCTTTGACATAGGCTGCATCGTACGCTGGCTAGACTATAACGATACGTGGCTGGCTGCTGAATGGGGACATCCGTCAGACAATCTCGGTGGTATTTTGGCAGTCGCAGATTATCTCAGTCAGCAAAACGTCAGCCAAGGTCGCGCACCGCTCACCATGAGAGACGTGCTCGAATCGATGATTATGGCGCACGAAATTCAAGGCGTATTGGCGTTAGATAACTCTTTTAATCGCGTTGGGCTTGACCATGTATTCTTAGTAAAATTGGCCTCAACTGCGGTCGTCGCCAAGCTCTATAACCTACCGCGCGAGCGTATCATGGCGGCTATCTCACAAGCCCTAGTCGATGGCCAAGCACTACGCACCTATCGTCATGCTCCCAATGCCGGAAGCCGTAAATCTTGGGCTGCAGGTGATGCGACCAGCCGTGCCGTACGCTTGGTAGATATTACCAGACGCGGTGAGATGGGTATCCCTGGTGCATTAACCGCACCGCAATGGGGTTTTTATGATGTGTTGTTCAGCCACACCAATAAAGACTTAGCCACTAAACCCGAAAGCGAGCGCCGCTTTACCTTTCAGCGTGACTTTGGCAGTTATGTGATAGAAAACATCTTATTTAAAATAAGCTTCCCCGCTGAGTTTCATGCGCAGACAGCATGCGAGGCGGCCGTTATTTTGTACCCACGTATCGAAGACAGAATTGATGAAATCGAAAAAATCGTTTTGACGACCCATGATTCAGCGATTCGGATCATCTCAAAACAAGGCGAGCTTGCCAATCCTGCTGACAGGGATCATTGTTTACAATATATGGTGGCTGTGCCGTTGCTCACGGGAGATCTGATGGCAGAGAACTATGAAGATGATTACCATGAGCAGCATCATATATTAATCGATGAGTTGCGCCGCAAAATGGTGGTAGAGGAAGATCCGCGGTATTCAAAAGACTATCATGACCCAAGTAAACGTTCGATTGCCAATGCCATTCAAGTGTTCTTTAAAGATGGCACCAGTACCGATAAAGTCGCTGTAGAATATCCCATTGGTCACAAACGCCGCCGTGAAGAAGGCTTGCCTGTGTTAGAAGCCAAGTTTCGAGCCAGTCTGGCGACGCGTTTTATTGACAGTCGCTGCGAGGCTATTTTTGCGTTATGCAGCGACCAAAAACGCTTGGAGCAAACACCCGTGCATGAGTTTATGGACTTGTTTATGGCGAACTAAGCATTTGCTCACCTAGAGATTTACGCTAAATTTATCCTTGTCTTATCAACAAAATAGGGCGTGCCGTTAATATTATGATAACGACACGCCCTATTTTGTTCTATTGAATTGAATCAATTTTAATATTCAATCGTTTGGCGCTACCAAGGTATAGATTCCCCTGCCCAATCAACAAAGCTGCCAGATTGCGCAGCCGTCATGCGGCTTAGCACTTCTAATAAGCATTCTGCACTATAAGCTGGCGAGAATAATTGCCCATCAGCCACATTGCCTTGAAAAGGCGCTGACAGTTGCGTGTTGACGGTTCCGGGCTGCATGACGACCACGCACACATCTTTGAGCGACCTTCCCCATTCGATACTTAAGTTTTTCATGCCCATATTGAGCGCCGCCTTGCTCATCCTATAGCTATACCAACCGCCCAACTGATTGTCGCTGATACTACCGACTCGTGCAGAAATGGTGGCAAAAACAGCAGGACTGTCATTACTACGTTCAGATTTGGCTAATAAGGATTTAAAATGCTTAGCAATAAGCAGACCGGCTAAGGCATTGACCTGCATATTTATTAAGAAAAAATCCGTCTCAATTTGCCGTAGTGATTTTTCTGGTTGCTGCGTCGCCGTGTGTAGAAGTCCTGCACAGTTGATTAGCCAATCAATGTGGTCGGTTTGTTGACTAATGACATCAGCAGCTTGTTTGATGCTCTGTTCGTCGCAGATGTTCATGGGCAGCCAATAGAGATTGTCCGCTGCAAAATCAGGAACGCTTTTATGATAAGTCGCAAAGACACGTAGACTGTCTTGGCTATCACTATTAGCCGTGCTTTCTACCAATTGCTCCACCATGGCTCTGCCAATGCCACCTGTACCGCCGATGATTAGATAAGTTTTGGTACTCATAACGATTCCTTTTTTTGTATTTCTAAAATGAGGACATGCCTAGTGTATGGCTTATCTTTATGGTTATGACTATCCTGTCTATCATTCATTCATGCATTCTGGCTGATTTTTATCACCTTTACCATGACAAAAATGCTGAATAATGGCTTATTTAGTTATCATTGGTTTGTGACGCTGCAAAATAACAGCAGTAATCGCTATTATATATACGCTACAATAATCAAAAACTGTCTTCTAAATGAACGCCTTTATACGGATATTATCACTTTATGCTCTCACCACAAGATCAATTGACTGAGCTGGTACGCACGCTTGAGACGCAGCAGCATGTCTTTGCCACTGACCCGCTACTCATCACGGAAAAGCTGCAAAATGAGGATGGAAAACCCGTCCAAAAACTGCATCGCCGTGCCTCACGTATCGATAGTAACGGCGCGCTGGCACGAGTATTGGGCAAGATTGATGGACGCATAAAAGGCATCATGGTGATCATGAGTGTGGTGTGGTGCATCTCGGGGTTTTTAGGATTATTTACCTTACTACAAGCCAATGTCGTCAATTTCTTTTATGTCTTGGTCTGTTTACTTGGGTTTCATACCCTTATGCTGGCTGGCTGGCTAGTCATGACCTTGCTTAACCAAGGTCGTCAGTCGCCCAGCTGGTTTGCGAGTTTTGTTAGCCCCAGTTATCTTATCCGTGGTAAGGACGATGTCACCAAGGCGGCAGTCGACTTGTACGAGCGCCAATTACAGCATAGCGGCATGCGCTGGTATCTGGGTCGTTTTAGCCATCAGCTATGGCTTGCTACCTTAACCGGTATGCTCTTCGCGATTATATTCTTATTAATTGTACGCCAATATAGCTTTAGTTGGGAGTCGACGCTGCTATCCGATCAGGCACTGATTACCCTCACCCAAGTGCTTGGCTGGCTGCCCAGTATGGTCGGATTTGGTGTACCTGACAATGCCGCTATCGTACAGAGTCGACTGGTTACTGATGCCATGCCATTGTCTGTCGCGCGGCAATGGGCAAGCTTGTTAATTGGTAGTTTGCTGATGTATGGTATCGTGCCACGGGCGATAGCGTGGGCGTTTTGTGCTTTCATGTTCCGTCGTAAAAAAATGCGTTTGGATATCAAGCTGCCTTATTATCAAAAAATTCTAAATTTTTGGCAGCGTCATGTGGTTGATGCCGACGATTTTACTGAGGTAGCGGCGCCTATCGCTCCAAAGGCAACAGTGAGCGCTGGCAAAAAGCTGGTTGCGCTACTTGAATATCCGTCAGAGCAAGATAACTGGTGGCAAAAAGGTCTTGATGCCAATACTAATGAGAGTAGTGAGATAGAGAATTTTGGCATCGTTGATGACCGTGATGATATGGATCGATTAACAGTGTATTTAAAGACCCATCCAGTACAAGTCTTGCTCGGTATTCATAGCAAAGCACTGCCTGACCGTGGCACGCTACGCAAGCTTGATAAAATTGCGGCTCATGCTAAAGACGGACTGATTGTGCAGCTACTTAATGATGACGCTGACACTACTGACGACTTGCAACACAATGTGCGATATCAACAATGGCAAACGGCTCTATCAGCACGAAAGATAGGTTTGGTAAGTACTTATACTGCTTAATAAAAAATGGTAATAACTTTTTCAAATTCTTGCCAGACTTCGATAAATATAATACGGGATCAGATGATGGATAATAATAAAACGAAGAATGAGCCTATCGGTCTCTTTGCCGACAAGGCCTTAAAAGATGAGCCTATCAACGTAGAAAATTCAAAGACAGCACTTACCCAGCCTATTAACATTAATAAATCCAGTGCTAGCGATACAACCGACGTCGCCACTTCCATCGATACCAGTTCTAATTCTAATTATGAAGCAGAAGATTCAACAACTCGCGAGAGTAAGAAAACTACGATAGCCAGCGGTGAGCCATTAAAACTGGCGGTGGTTGGTCATACCAATACGGGTAAGACCTCTATTTTGCGTACCTTATTACGTGACGTGTACTTTGGTGAAGTCAAAAACGAAGCCGCGACGACACGCCATGTCGAACGCGCCCAATTAACGGATAGTCAGACCGGTGAAGTACTGGTGGCGTTATATGATACGCCCGGTTTAGAGGACGCATCGGGATTGATGGATTGGTTAGAAGACAATACCGCCAGTCGTCGCGATGGTATTGAACGTCTACAGCAATTTTTGGCGGCTGATATCGCTCAAGGTGGTGATGCATTAAGTAGCAATGAGGACTATAGCCAAGAAGCCAAAGTTATCCGCCAATTGCTGGCAAGTGATATGGCAGTTTATGTTGTCGATGCGCGTGAGCCAGTATTGGGTAAATACAAAGATGAGTTGGCCATTTTATCGTGGGCAGCGATACCTGTTATGCCGGTGTTTAATTTTACTGATAGCCAAAATGCCAATATTAATGAATGGCAGACCATGCTGGCAAGAAGCAATCTGCATATCTCTACCCGTTTTGATTCGGTCGCTTTTGAGTTCGAAGATGAAATGCATTTGTGGCAAAATCTTGCGACCATGCTTACCCATTCAGAAATGCTTGAACAGCTCATGCAGAGACGCACAGAAGACTGGGCACAGCTATACGATGAGGCCAATATTATCATCGCGGATTTTTTATTGAATGTTGCCGCTTTTGTGCGTGAGATTAGTGATGATGATGACCCGATGCCAGTATTGCAGCAGATGCAAGAAGCCGTTCGGCAAAGTGAGCGCGCGATGCAGCACAACTTGCTTAATTTATATAAATTTTATGATAATGCGGTGGCAGCAACGCCGCTTGAGTTACAAGCCTATCAGCAAGATCCGTTTGACCCTGAATTGCTAAAAAGCTATGGGATTCGTACGACATCGGGCGCGGCAGCTGGCGCGTTATTAGGATTGGGCATTGATGCGGCCGCATTGGGCACGACGTTGGGTTTGGGTGCGGCAATAGGCGGTATCGCAGGTGGGTTATTATCGAATACCAGTAGCATTGCTGACCGGATTACTGGGGTAAAACGCTTATACATTGACCCTGCTACCTTAACCTTGCTCGCCACTCGTGCGATAGACTTACTCACTGCCCTACGCCATCGCGGTCACGCTGCGACTGATGCCACGCAACTATTATACAAAGGTGAGAATGACGGCAGCGACCCATCAGCTGAAAATAACAGTGAAGTAGACAACGCTGTGACGCCATGGTCAACGAACAAACTACCAAGCGAGCTTAAAAAAGCACGCGGTAAACCGCAGTGGTCATCGCTCAGTAGTGGTAAAGCAGAGCTTGCCCAAAGTTTGCGACTCGATATGGCATGGTCGCTTTCTGGGAAGTTGCAATCACATAGGCGTGAGTAGTTAGACAACTCTGCTTGAATAAAACATATATTTGGTTTTTCAAAGTTGCATTTACGACAATGGCTGCAACAATGCACTTAATGCCTCAGTACCACGTACGTCGGTTTGCTGCAGATAAATGGGATAAAGCGGATAACTAGTAAAGCTCTTGTCGATATCATACATCAGCTGCTGCTGGCGCTCAGCACGATGGCGCCAAAACTCATCAGACTGGGCCGGTGCTATGAGCTGATTGATGACTATCGCTGCTGGCGTGAGTTTGCTGTCTTCTAACTGTTCGATAGCACGTTTGGTCTCAGCCAATGGTAATACATCGGCGGTCATGACCAATACAATAGCAGTCTGCTGACGGTCATGCAGCAGTGCTCCCGCCTGACGAAACAGCTCTTTACGTTTCTCCAGCACGGATACTGCTTGCTCCCAGCGGTCAGACTTCTTTTCTGCAAATGGATTTGCCACATTATTTTGCTGAGTTTTATCTTTTTTCTGGCTGCTGTCTTTTTGATTGTGACGGTCCAAATGTGTCGCTACCGAGCGCAGTTTCGCCTGTCGCCGTTGCTGTGACAGTAATCCATCTGTCCACGCGCCCATCATCTCTGGTAGTACCAGCAATCGCAAAGTATGTCCAGTTGGAGCGGTATCAAAAATAATATGCTCATAATTGGCATCTGCTGCCGCGACCAAATGCTGACACATCGATTCGAGCATAGCGGCTTCTTGGGCACCAGGGGCAGATTTTGATAGCCTGAGATGCTTACGAATTTTGGGTATCATATCTGGATTGGCGTAGGCGGTAATCGTGCGCTCAACTTGAGCAAAATGCGCATCGACGATGACATCAGGATTGAGCTCAATGGCATCTAGATACGGTGTGATAGCGGTTTTTTCGTTATTGAGACGTACCTTTAACACATCACCCAAGCTATGCGCTGGATCGGTTGAGACAATCAATGTTTTTTGTTGTTGGCCAGCATAATAGCTGGCAAGTGCAGCGGCCGTCGTGGTTTTGCCCACACCGCCCTTGCCACCGACGAATATAATCGGTTGCGTCGCCAGTTGGTCTACTAATCCGTGTAGAGGGTATAAAGCCATACTCATGTCTCAATTATTAATTGTTAATTATTAATTGTTAATCAATAGAATCTTTAATCTAAATAGATATGACTAAAAAACGGCTATGACTAGCAGCAACCAACGTGATCAAAGGGACATCTGTCCATACCCATGCGGGTGTGCCACTCATGGAAGTTTTCTAAAAATAATGGCTGTAGCTCTAACGTATAAAAGCTGGCAGGATTATCAATGCCTAAGCTCTCAGCGAACATCAGCAGCATAAAGAAATCTTCTTCATCACGTGCAGCACGTGCCATCGTCTGGCGATAAGGCGCATGATAGAACTCATTCAGCCCTGCCACGAACCGCTGCCACCATGGCTGAGTGTTTTCTATATTATCTGTCGTCATTATCGTCCCATTTACTAGATTTTTGTTTTTCACCGTTTTCTTAAATGATTGCTCGTATTTTGAGTCTTTCTTATTATAATCAGTGAAAAGTAATATCGATACCTCACGCACTGCTGATATCAGCCATAACGTCGCCATTTTAGGATATTTTAACTATATCTATCATGCCTATTTCATACAAAAAACGCCAGCAGTTGCTGCTAGCGTTTTTTTGTATATCTATTCCAATAGTGATTAGACGTTATATCTAGATATTACTTTTCAATATTGCTTTTACCTTTATGCAAGGTCCACTCTTTACGCAATACCGATAGACTCTCAAACGTCACTAAAATCGTTGCGACTAGAATGATGATGTCCATAATGATAAGCAGCCAATTACCATCAACGTAAAAGGTTTTGAGCTGAATCAATAAAGCAAAAACCGTCATCACTAACAAGAATGACAATGGCGCCAAGGTGTACCAAACTGGCTTACCTTTACGTAATAAAATGACAGTAACGATCATGAGGGTTAACGCGGCCATGAGCTGATTGGTCGTACCAAATAACGGCCAAATAATCATACCGCCAGCACCGTCGATACCACCCGCGCCAAATGCCAACAGTAGACAGCTTCCGACAGCGAGCAACGTAGCTACTACGCTCTTATTAAGAACGGGGATGTTATAAAATTCACCAAATTCTTGGAAAATATAACGTTGTAAGCGCACCCCAGTATCCATAGTCGTCCCTGCGAACAAGGCTGCCATGACAGTCAGCATGGTCTGAGATAGCACCATGTCAATGCCCACACCGGCATTTAAGATGGTCGCGCCACCATCAATAAAGGCACCGATAGAACCGTCGCCAAATTTTTGATAAACCGCTTCCCAATCTCCTAGAGTCGCAAAACCTGCTGTGGCTGCGAGAATGGCTCCTAGGGCAAGCATGCCCTCACCCAATGCACCGAAGTAACCAACAAAGCGCACATCCTCTTCTTTATCAATCTGTTTTGAGGTAGTTCCCGTAGCTACCAATCCATGGAAGCCTGAGATGGCGCCACAGGCAATCGTGACAAACAATAATGGCATCAAGGAAGGTGTGCCAACTGGTAGCGCCGTGTTTATGGCTGGCGCGACAATGTTGGGGGTCGCAATAAAAATCGCGGCGTACAATAAAATCAAACCGACAAATAACTGTAAACCATTAATATAATCACGTGGTTGTAGCAGCATCCATACCGGCAATAAAGAAGCGATGGCTGCATAAGCAAATAAAATAATAATCCATAGCGCATTATCAGGCAGACCTAAAAAAGTCTCAGGTAATACAATGGGGAACATAGGACCAAGATAGATCAGCCCGTATAAAGCACTGACCCCAATGATGGAGACCCAAACCAAATTCATCTTGTAGCGATAAATACACTGCCCGATGATAAAGGCCACTATCAACGCGCCCCAAACCGGTAATACGGCAGAGGGCGTTTTGATCATCATATTAGCAATAGCGACGCCAAATACAGCATTCACCATCAATAATAATAAAAAGATAACGACCATCATCAAGCTACGAACACGTGTACCCATGACGGTACCGGCAATAGAGCCAATCGATTGACCTCTATTGCGCATACTGGCCCAAATGGCCGACATATCATGTACGCCTGCCATAAAAATAGTACCCAAAACCACCCAAATAATGGCCGGTACCCAGCCCCAAATAACCGCAATCGCAGGACCAATGATTGGAGCAGCCCCTGCCACCGATGTAAAATGATGTCCCCATAATACATACTTATTGGTGGGAATATAATCTACCCCATCCTTCATCGTATGCGCTGGCGTGGGACGACTGTTGTCCAATGCCAAAATCTTGGTGGCGATAAACTTCGAATAAAATACATAACCGCAGAGCATTGCGGCGACACCAACTAACAGTACAATAGCACTATTCATCTTATCTCTCCCTAGACAAGTAGTAGATAGCCTTATGAGTTCAAGCTTTTTAAAGCAAAGTATAAAAAATATGCTAGATTAGTGGGCGGTGAGTGACTCAGATCACCCGTTATTAGGGAAATAACAGCACTCCCGTCAGATCATTACTAGGGTGTGTCCTCATTTTTATTACCATTTTTAGAATGAGGACACACCCTAGCTAAAAAAAACCTTGCATTGTAAAGTTAGAACACGCCACTAGTCAACATATAGTGTGATGAATCTTTGCTTAGCATGAGGTTTAAATAGTAACTGATTTGACAAGGGATGTAACGTTGGTAAGACGTTAAAAACAACAAATAAAGGAGTTATAATGACACACTATTTTGGATTCGTACCTTCACCTAAACTCAAAGCGCTGATCGAAGAGGCAGAACAAGTTATCGCTACTGATGCAAAGGTAGATTATTACCCTTATCGCGATGCCCTAAGCCATCAAACCGCCCGAGACTTGATTGATAACTTATTGGTTGGCTTGGTAGATATTATTCCAAACCCTGAGCGTCAAGCATCCATGCGTAAAATCGTTGGAACCATTGAGCGTGCAGCAGACACCCTACTCAATATTTTATTGGGTAAAGAAAACAATGAAGAGGTATTGCCCAGTTTTCATTTTTTAAGAGATCGGGCCACCTTTATTGATAATGAAGGCGTGAAGCGTATTGGCTTTAAATTATCGGATGCCGATGCAAAAACCATTACTGAGGGTTTTGCCGCCATTACACCTGAACACGTTGATAGACCGACCTTTAAAACTGCGCTTGAAACGGTCAACGAAGAGACGTTGACTCATTTTGTCAGCCGCTACGCAGAAACGCTAAAGCTTGGCATGATTAAACGTAAGTCCGTGCCAGTTGCTAAAGCCGCCATCGACAAAGGCATGAGTATGGCATTGAACAAGCTATTGCCAGACCTACCTGATACCTCATTAAACCGTTTGGCTGACTATTATCGCCCATTCATCGTAAAAAAGCCTGAATAACGGCTACATTAGAAACTATTATGTTTTTATTAAGGCGGTAGTGTTGGGCAAATTTGCTAAAATTTGCTAAAATAGGCGGCACTTTTATCGAAGGCGCAACTCATGACCCAAATTAGTAATCAAGAAATCGAAAAAACCCTGCGCAACTCAGAGTGCCTTATCAGCAGTATCGAAGTAGCCGCTGCTTATGAGCGTCTTGCCGCCCAACTCAACCTACACTATGCTGGTCTAAACCCAATCGTGATGGTGGTTATGAACGGTGGTCTTATCCCAGCCGGTCAACTACTCACTCACCTGACTTTTTATCATCGTATGCACTATATCCACGCTTCGCGCTATCGTGATAATGAAGGGACCAACGAGCTTGATTGGAAGTTTAAGCCTGATGTCAGCATCGAGGGCGAGCACGTCTTGTTGATCGATGATATTTTTGACGAAGGTATTACTCTAAAAGCAGTGGTTGAAGAATTGAGTAAAGAAAAGCCTCTCTCTATCGAGTCTTGCGTACTACTTAATAAACAACATGATCGCAAAGTAGAAGGTTTTGACGTTGATTTTGTTGGTATTGATGTCGCGGACCGTTATGTCTACGGCTGTGGTATGGATTTTCATGGTTACCTGCGTCATCTACCGGGTATCTACGCTATTAAAGAAGACAAAGTCTAAATCTTCGTATTTGAATTTTAAAAAAGCATCCGATTTGGATGCTTTTTTAATGCCTAACTATACTGTTTGTTAAATATAGTCAGTGAAAAGTAATATCGAACCATCACGCACTGCTGATATCAATTTTTCTTGCTTGCTGTGCCTGCGCAGACAGAGGCGACAAAAAATTGATATCAGCAATACCATAGCGTTTTTAGTATATTTTGATATCTATACGAGGCAACTAAAACTGTAATGCCAAACCCGTGTGGCGCTCAGTGGGTGTTTGAACGGCTTTCTCAAAAGCGTGTTTGGTACTATAAATGGTTACCTTTTCTTTAGCACGGGTCACTGCCGTATAGATAAGTTCTTTACTCAGCAATCTTGCATGACTATTGTCAAAAGTAATAGCCACATGATCAAACTCAGAGCCTTGTGATTTATGAATGGTCATCGCATAAGCTGTGGCAATCACTTCTTCATTTAACAAATTGACCGCAATCCCCTGCGTTTTATTTTCAAAGAAAACCTCTAATCGACTTCTTTCATCGCTTGTCTGCAAGCAAAAACCAATATCACCATTAAACAATCCAAGCTCATAGTTATTTTGCAGCACCATAACAGGACGACCATGGAACCATGTGTTTTGACCCAGTGGTAACTTGAGCTCAGCAAGATGCCATTGAGTGAGAATATTATTAATGTAGTGATCGCCCCACTCACTATTATGACCAGCAGTTAATATTCTAAATTGGTTAAATATTTTCATTAATGAAGCAATGGTGTTTTTAACGGTTTCTGGCATGGATTTTTCGATCGGACTCTCTAACAGAGTTTTTACGTTGTTTAGGTATGTTTGGTAATTTAAAATCAGTTCCGAAACAATCTTATTATTGCTTAGGCTATTTTTTGTCTTGCTGTTTTGAAGCACTTCTGTTTGTAGGGTGTTTACGTTATTAACATACTGAAAACTTAGCGCGTCATCTTGATTTAATAACTGCCAAATAACTTGGGTATCTGTCTCTGTTTTATTAATTTGATAAGCAAGCTTGCCAATCCCCGAGTCTGCCGTAAATCGGCGACTCTCTGTCAGCTCTGCATGAATGGATTGCAATAGTGGAATACGGCATAAATCCGCCAATACAGCGCCTGCATCGACCGCTGCTAACTGGTTCGCATCGCCTAATAATATCAGCCTTGCACCAGGCTTTACCGCACTGACAAGATAATTCGCTAGCTCCACCCCAAGCATTGATGCCTCATCAACGATTATAATATCTTCGCCAAGCGGGTTATGGGCATCGTAACGCGGTCTACCCGTCCGACCAATACCTAACAAGCGATGTATCGTTTTTGCTTCTTGCAACTGTAGCTCAACACCAGCTGCGTCTAACGCCGCCTGCAGCGACTCTTGCATGCGCTGTGCTGCCTTACCCGTTGGCGCGGCTAACGCTAGACTGGCGCTATCAGTGCTGAATCTAATACTTTTATGTTCACCATCCCTACTCTCTGCGGCCTGTTGCAGCGCGATGACTAACTGAGCAACGGTATAGGTTTTACCTGTGCCGGGACCACCTGTAATAATACTAAAGGCGTTGTTATTAGTGACATTAATCGCCTTCACTTGGTGCTCATGAAGGTTTTCAGGTATTGCTATTTGTAAAGGGCTGACTTGCTGATTCAGAATGTTATTGATATTTTTTGCTAAGTTGAACTCGGCTTGCCAAGCTCGATGCAACCAAAAAGTGATGGAGGTATTTTGCTCATCAGCCTCTTGGTTATTAATAAGCTGATAAATAATAGGTTGATTACTTTTGCTTAGGCTATTTTTATTAGTGTTACACTGAGTATTGGTGTCAACATCGGCGAATAACGTATGCTTATGAAGTGACTGAACGAAAGATTCAAAGTCGCTATTTTTCAACAACTGATATAGCGTAGTCACCATATCAAAGCGTTTATCTAACACCTCTTTTTCATGATTACTGAGTGTTAGCTGTGCCCATAGTTGAGATTGCTTGTTAAACAGAGTTTCTAACAAAACAAATAGCGACGTCTCAGCTGTAGCATCATCTTCTGATGGGCTGTCTACTTGAGTATCGATTAGCGCAAGGATTGGCATTGCTAACATCTCTAACAATTGCTGCTGCCACACATATAGCGTCACTAACTCGCCGTTGATATGACCTTGTCGCGGTGTTTCATTCGCAGCCGATTCAATGGTTAAAACGGTATGCCCTTCTTCCAAATGAGTCGCCAACATAACGAATAAGGCGCTAAATAACCCACTGTCTTCAGTTTTATCTATTTTGGCGCTACCATAATCAGTATCAGAATTATCATCGATTGTGTTATAGGCTACCTGTGTCTGCTGACGGCGTAGCAAAATATAATTACTGAGGTTACTGGCCCAGCTCTCTTGTAAGCTTATATCCGCCCTGCTCTTATTGTTATTCATAGATTATTACTCATCGTATGCTTGTCTCTTTTTAGATTTGGTTAAAGGGTATAACAATGTTCATGCATTCAATCATTACTCAAAATCTGTTAATCTGGTCTGCCAAACAACGTATCTAGTGCTTTAATAAAATCGATGGGTATATCCCAAGTGACTAATCCATAGGAGCTGTTATTCTTTAATTCACTACCGACCGACTTATTAGCATTTTGTGATTCATTCGAGGCGGCTTTAGCGTTCGGATCATATACGCCACGTAAAAAGACATATTCAACAGCACCCAAGTATTTATCTTCATTGCCTGCATAATTACTGATTCTCATGGCTAGGAATCGATGCAACGCCACTTGGTAAATCGCTGCTTGCAACCAATAGCCCGCCTTGGACATTGCTTGCTTGAGCGTGTTTTCATCGTAATCACTTAGGCTATTTCCTAAAAAATTACTCTTGTAATCGACGACGTAATACTTGCCAGCATGCTCATACACCAAGTCAATTTCACCGCGTAGATAACGATACAAATACGCTTTGTTTTGCGCAACAAGCGTGACATGTTTGTCGGTCTCATCAGGCAAATACTGCTGAAAGAGTCTAGTAATATCTTGTGCCTTAAAGTTCTCTGATAGCCCCATATTAAACTCTAATTCAGCAAATTGTTGACCTGCATCAATAGAGCGCAACGGTTGCTTGGAGGCCAATAATGGCGCATCTAAGACCTCTTCAATCCAGTCCATCAACGCCTCATGTTTGCTAGCGTCTACTGAGTTAAGATTAAATGAATCAGTATTAACGTCATTACCTTGCTCTTGCGTCTTTGCTTGCAATCGACGGCTTTGGGTTTCAGCACTGCTATACACCAGCGGCAGCTGATAACTACTGATGGCTCTATCGATAACTTGAGACCACTGCGCTTTATTGTTGAAATCAATTTTTTCAAATATCTCATGCAAAAATGTACCGGCATTAGCGCCTTTAACAAAGGTAAAGCGGATATCCTCTTCTGACTTGAAGCTCAGTTCACCGTCTTGTTCGAGAGACTCATCGTTATTAAGTAACGAAATATCAGAAACTGAAGACTCTGTCATATCAATGTCTATCGCATCATCAATACGCTCATCCACTATCGCCATTGCTTGTGTAGATTCATCTAGCTGACGCGCCAAAGCGGTAAAGCTAGTCTTGGCCCACCCATAAAAATAGTTGGTTTTCATAACTTCTGAAAAATCATCATACTTAATAGGCTCTGTTTTAGGTCTAATCGAATCAGGCGATTCATTTTCCGTTAATGCGCTTGCTTTAGCGGTAGCACAGTTATTGTTATAGAACTCATTAACTTCATGACCTCTGAGCATGCCTATGGTACCTTTGAGTCTATCAGGTAGCTCAAACTTGGCATCTTCGGAGTCAAACCAATGGCACACTGGTCTTAAGTCACAATCGGTATTTCTATAGGCCTCTTTTAACACTACATAGAGCTGCTCACTGGCCCGAGTAAATGCTACATAGCCAAGGCGGCGGCGCTCATCAAAATTCTCTTTTGTTTCGATATCAGTATAATAACCCTTATCCGTGGAAGAGCCTTGCAATGGTGAGAAGCGGCGCTGATTTCCTGTTGATTGACTGTCTATCGACTGCTGCACTAATGCTGAGGGCGCTTGTTGCGCGTTATATATATACAGCCCATAGTCTTCCTTATTGCCAGACTTCCTACTGGCATCACCCATTCCCAATACATAGACAACAGGGAATTCAAGCCCTTTAGACTTATGAATGGTCATCAATTGCACACCAGATTCTGTCGGTAGCGGATATTGCTTAGCCCAGTCACTGTTAGGCGCTGCATCTATATGCTGTCTGAACCATGCCAATAGCTCATGCTCACCCATGCCAATACCATACTGCGCCAAGATGTCCATGACATGACGCAAATCCATGATATGACGGTCACCTTCTGGATGAGCAGCTAGGGCTTGCCAAACGCCTTGCGGCTGTACAGGGCTTTTATCTAATAAATAATGTAGCGCCGATAATATGCCAAAGTGCTGCCAACGCTGTGCACCTTCTTTTAAATAGGTAATAAAGTCTTGATAGCTTTTTTTGGTATCAGTCGTTTCATTGGCTGGGAGGTCTTTCGAATTAGAGTTTTGTGAATGGGCGCTTGACGTACTGCTGCCCTCAGTAACGCCTGACTCATGGTCCGTCATCATGGCTTTGATGTTTTTGATACTCAGTCCATATAGGTGACTGGTCAACACCCGATTAATCATGTCATGACGATACGGGTATAACATGGCACTTAGCAATGCCGCTACATCTTCTGCCATAATAGTCTCAAAGATGCTGACATCACTAGTAGTCAAAGTCGGCACATTAAGCTTTATTAGCTCATCTTCGACCCTTTTCAGATCTTTTTTGGCACGTGCCAGCACCCCAATATCACTGGGCTGAATCGGTTTGCCTTTTAATGTCTGACCACTGTTAAGCAAAGTGGCTATATGGCGCGCAGTGATTTCATGCTCATCGTACTCAAGCTCTTTATCGTAAGGTAAATGCAATAGGCTCACTGGCTGAGCAGAGAGCACCTCTGTGACTAATATATTGTCCAGCTTGTCTGACTCATTAAACCAAGACAATTCATACTCCGGTTTTGCCGCTTTGATGTGCTGGTAATAAATACCTGTGCCTAATTGCGCTAACGTATTCTCGCCAGTGGTTGCATCAGCCATGCCAAACCAACAGTTTAGTGCGTTAATCACACCCGCATTTGAACGACGGTTGATATCAAGCGTCCATAGGGCACTTTTATCAAACTGAGCTTTCATATAGTTATAGTTGGCCACATCGCCACCACGAAACCCATAAATAGCTTGCTTGGGGTCACCAACCAATAGCAAAAACTCCTGACTGGATTTTTTAGTGCTAGATTGTTTACGTTTGTTTTTTGGCAAATAAATACTTTCAATCATAATGGCTTGCTCGCCATTGATGTCTTGCGACTCATCAATCAATGCCACAGGATAGTGGTGACGGATATAACGTGCCAGCTTCTCTCCTTGCCGACCAGTCAATGCTTGGTTTAAGCGTACCATTTGCAGACTAAAGGTGGTCTCGCCGCGCTCTTCTAAAATAACGGGCAATCTGTCACGTACCGCCAGCACGATATGGCGGTTAAGATTGGATAGTACCAATAAAATATGCTGATTTAAGCCGTCAACCATATCTAAGAGAGCCATTAACTTACTAATGGTCTCTAGCTCAAATAGGGTCTGATGCTCTTTTTCTTTATTTTTATTAAAATTCTTAATCTTGCCGTCTTCATTAGGATATCTGGAATCCTGCAATGCGGTAAGAATCTTGTTTTCACGTTCATTTAAATAATTGGTAAATGCCAGCTGATGTTCTATTATCTTTTGATGCACCTCAATAAGGGCATCAAATTGGTTGGTTAAGTTAGAACGCCCATTAAAACCTTGAGACTTTCTGTACTCTGGATTTAAATAAGGCTGGATATCTGCTAAATCTAGCTGAGAAAACTCCTTGATTAGCTTTTCATATGCAACAAAGTCAAAGCTTTTCTCATGTCTTATCTCATCAATCGGTGCAGAGATAAAGTTAAGCGAGCGAGTCACATACTTCTTATGATCACTAACGGCAGTCAATTTGCCTTGCTGATCCATCAATGCATACAGCTTAGGCTCCTCGTGATACAACCTGCTTTGGAACTGACGCAGCTCATCATGAATGATACTGTCAGTCACCTGCTCAATACTGCTGTCTTCAATAATACCCATGCCTTGCTGATGACCCGTCTCGCTACTATATTCCGTCAGCCATTTTTGCGCCAAGCTATCGAGCGTACCTACGAATAGCTTATCCAACGTCGTTAGCACCAGCGCGGTACGCCTAATAGCTTCTGTCATTGGATAGCTGTAGACATGATCCAATAAATAACCAATTAAATGCAGGTTAATAGGATCTTTCATGATGCCATCTAAGCGCGCATATTTTGCCTGATTGACTAGCCAATCTTCACGATATTTTTTTGCTTGTTTACGTTTATCAGTGGTAGCTTGCTTATCAGTAGCAAGGTCTTGATTTAGCTGGTCAGTTTTCTCTGCCTCAGCGTTTGAGGCAGCACTTGAGTTATCTGCTTGTCTATCCTTATCACTCTCAGGCATGACTTGTAATATGTTCGGGTATAAACTCTCTTTATTATTAGTATCAGCATTTAGGATATTGACCCATTGTAATAATTGATAGAAATCTACCAAACGATCATGGATACGCTGACGCATCTCGGCAGCCGCGGCGCGAGTAAAGGTCGTGGCGATGATTTGCTCTGGCGCACGCCGCGCTTCAATAAGTAAGCGCAGCACGATACCCGTCAATGTCCACGTTTTGCCAGTACCGGCTGAGGCTTCAATCAGATGTTTACCCGTTAGAGCAACATCCACTGCTGGTATGACATCCACTTTTTGCTCAGATAGAGAGTTGGCGTGAGGCAGCTCATTTGCGTACTCGTCAAATAAATGTGGTTGCATAGACTGTGTAGAAAGGTCACTGATACTGGTTGGGTCGGTAAAGTCTGTCATAAGGGCGGATACTTTTAATTATTATTTATTAGAGCAAGAGAGCAGCAATTGATTATTCTAAATAACTAGGGCGTGTCTTCATTTCAAAAATGGCGATAAAAATGAGATAAATTGCCGTTAAACAAGAAAAATAGCGTCGATAATATCGGGATATTAACAAGCTATTTGACGATGTTTGGCAAAATTTAGCCATTTTTTGCCCATTTAGATGACTATCGAGTGAATTGAAGACACGCCCTAACTAACCATCCAAGTCAATCAACGCATTAAACATTGGCTCATACAATGGTCGTGCCAAGGTAGTCAACGCTGCTGATAATGCTTTGAACGCATCTTGATCACGCAGTACGTACTGCCAAATGGCATGCTGAGAGCACGTATCGTATACGGTGTCTACATTATAGTTAGGTCTTAGCCAGTCTGAGAAATCTGTACGTTTTGGCCAATAACCACTGCCTTCACTTTCTTCAGACTTTAAGTACTTATCAAGATAATTGAGTGCATATTCTGGCAATAACGTAATGGGTACTTGACCGACTAGCTTGCCAAAAACCGCCCACTTTATCAGCTCAATAACGGCGTTTTCATACAGAATTGGGCTTAGCTTAAAGGCTATTACATCTTTATACTTACTAACTTGCGAGTTGGACTTATTAAAGCGCCAAATACTCACACCATCATTTAGAGCCACTTGCTCAGCAGTGGTACGTCTGGCCACCTGCCAATACAAGTGCGATAACCAAAACTTGAGTAAATGCCTTGGGCTAGCAGAGTTGGGCAGTATATTTAACCATTGCTTGGGTGGTTGCTCAGCATAGGTCTTACCTGCCTGCAGATGTGTGTGGCGGGCATGCGCATCTGGCGGCACTGATGATGGTGGTAATGATACTGATGCTAATATTGGCACCGAGCCTTTTATCTTAATAACTTTCGGCAACAGCTTGAGCAGTGTTTCCATACCCTCTATATCTGTCTGGTTGCTTGATTCGCTATTGGTGCTATTCAACAGTTTTGCCAACTCTATCTGAACAGGGTGTTCGGTGGTTGGTGTCAGTAGCTGTAATAATGTAGCGCTATCTGCTCCACCTTCGTTAATAATACTACTCTCATCAAAGCCATTAGCCATTAACTGCTCTTTGAACTCTAGACATTGCTGTTGCAGCTTTTGTTGTTGATTGGGTAGCGTGGTTTGGCGAGCCACACCAGCTGGCATGATTTTTTGGTACATTAAGGTTTGATTAGCGCTGTCATCAGTCGTATTGGCAATAGTATTATCGGTCGCCAGCTCTTTAATCAAATGCGCTTTAATTTGATAGGTCGTCAAGCTGTCTAAAAATAGCGGCTCTTGCTGCGACAGTGCTTCTTCACCTTGCACCACATGCACCTTTTGAGTACGCAAAAACGCTTTGGCAGGATGGCGCACTTGATACGCCAATACTCCTTCAATGTCTATCTCTCCAATATTAAATATGCTATCAGATACCGCTTGGGTAAGCGCTTCCGTCATGCTACCGACATCGCTAGCATCAACAACTGTATCTAGCGCCAACATTTCAGCCAATGCAGACAAGGTTTGATTGTCTACTCGACCTAACTGACCCAAGCCTTGACCAAGTATCTTAGCGATTGACTCATATTGTGATTTTGTGGGTAAGCTCACCAGTTGCGCATGCTCACTAGATACTCGCCCTTTTAAAGTATGAAACACTGACTGCCAAAGCGGCGCAGGCGGAAACTGCTTTTTTTGCGCCAATTTGGTTTTGCGCATGGCCTTATTTAAGAGAACATCTAATTCATCCATCATATCAACAGGGCTGTTATCCTGAGCATTGACGTTGGCATTGTTATTGCCATCAATATCAGGAGACGCTTGCTCAAAAATATCATTGCCTTCAATTTCTGTTTCAAACAGACTCTCATGAAAAGGCAGAGCAGGATGCTCAGTCACCAACCACTGCTTAATCAATTTAGGCAAATAGCGCTTGAGACTCTCGGTGGTGGGATCAATACTCTCTGGTAATGTTGCTAAGTCTTCCAGCGAGTTCACCTGCCACTGTACTTCACCTTGCAAGAACTGTAGCAATTCGCTCACTGGGTTGGCTGGCAGGTGCTCATGAGTGTCCGTCAGACTTTGACCGTTGTAAAACATCCAGCAAGCACTACGCGCACACAGCAGCGCATCTAAAAATGCACCATTGTCATCGTCTTCGCTGACTCTGTCACCGCGACGTGAATTGGTCGCTTTCATCAAATCATAGCGGTTATCACGATCACGCGCAGGAAACTCAGAGAGATCCATATTGAGCATCACCACCAACTCAAACGGCACGTTTCTTAGCGCACCAAACCGACCAAAAGTAATCACCCCAGTCGGCTCCGCACTGACCTGCTGGCTTTCAAGCTCGTTTTCAATACTGTCTAGCATAAAGCTCAGCTTTAGTGGCAACTGCTCCACACCTGCCAGCTTTTGCTCTACTTCTCTATTGTCGCTATCGCTACTGGCGTACTGTCTATAGTGACGATTGGCTCGCAAGCTAGATTTAAAGCCGTTCATTGCGTTGTAGATGGCACGCATGGTACGCGTTTGATCCACATCACCAAAGTAGCGATGTATCACTTGTCTCTCAATCTGATCGAGCCAATCTTCCGCTTTCATTTTTTGTGTATGGTCATTGCGTCGTGCGACCAAGCCAGTATAAATGCGGCAAAGCGCTTCAACGATCAACGCATCATTTAGGCTCACTTGCGGCAATGGCAAGGTCATTTCTGGTAATGCAGTACTTGGCCATTCATCTTCATTTAAAGGGTATAAACAATCGCTCAACTCAGCCTCTGGCATCACTAAGCCTAATGTTAATCTGTCTAACGCTTGCGCAAAGCTAAAGCGGTAGTCGTAATCATTGCTATCCAAAGTTTGCTTAAGATGCCGCTCATCAAACCCGCGGATAAAGCCTGCCTCTACCAGTAAATCACAGCCACGGCTCATTTGTTCATGAGTCAGCCCAAAACTTTCAAACAAAGGTGGCAGCATCAACCAATCTAAGACTTCAGCCGCTTCAAAACGGGCACTATGGCTGCCTAATAATTTATAAAAACCAATAATCGCGTCCCATAGCTGCCGAATATCGGCATCAACAACCCCAGTTACCTTGGCGGGCAAGGTCAAACCATCCTGACCTTTACCATTGACAAAGATAGAGCCAATCAGCGCATGATGACGCTCAACATCGGGTAGTAACACCACAATGTCAGAGATATGGCGTTTTTTCTCACCCGCTTTGACAGGTTCATTTAACCAGCGCCCAATCATGATACGCAACACTTCAAGCTGGCGCTGCAAACTATGGCACGAATGAATGCTTAGGCTATTATCTTGCGAAGAGATTGCCCAAAAACGATCCTTCTCAAAACGCTTATTTTCTAACGCCTCATCGTCATACCAAGCCGTCTCTTGTTTATCTTTATCAAGGCTTGGCGCTATTTGCTGACTCACTGCTTGCGAGACTGTAGCGGCCGTTGCTTGCTGGGTCGATTGCTCATCAAGCATCAACACATCATTTTGCAAACGTCTTAATAAGCTTGGACTATTTTGCGTAGCTTGAGAACTGTTAGCCTCCTCATAGGCTCTGTCATCAACACTAGTCCCAAACTCATCATTCCAATCATTATCTAAACCATCATCGCTAATATCGCCAACATCGAAGCTATCTTGCCACTCTACTATTTCTTCTTGGTACTGCTCATTGCCCGACAAATTAGCAAGCATGGCAAAGGTATCGCGCGACTGCTTGCCCAAACGCGACAGTAAACTGTGACCATAATCACGTAAAAATACACTTTCAGGATTGATGATTTGTTGACGCTGTAACCAAGATTTATCGACGATATCGGCCCAAAACAGCTTTGATGGATTGTAATGCAATAGCGTGATATTCATGTACTTCGATAAGCGCTGCAAAAAGTCAAGCTCAGTCTGTGGCAGTTGCTGAATGGTAAAAATACGCAATACTTTAGGCAATTGAGCGCGCTCGTTGGCCTTGTTATCCTTTAAAGCCGACCAGAATACCTCTTCGAGTGCCACCCGATGTAGATGAACGTCAGCAAATAAGTGCGACCATAAGAAGCGCTGGGCAGCTTCCAACTCGACATAATGCTCAACCAACCATTCAGGCGTGCCACGCGCATATTTATCAAAGCGTAGTGACAATGCATCTTTATCCGCTATTAATTCATCCACATTCAGAGGTTTGTTATATGACCATAGCGCCAACCAATCCTCACGATGGGTTAAGTAGCGGTTAAACACTCTTGCCAAATCACTTGCCAGCTGCCAGATACGGGCGTCTTGTTGCGCCTTGTCTTTTGTCATGTTCTGTTTTAAATTGTCTTGTCCTAAATTACCTTGTTGAGCACCTTCATGCGGCTCATCAATCAAAGACGCTAATAATGGGTTAACCGGATGCTTTTCATCGGCAACAATCACCTCTTGGTAATAGGTTAAATAGCCAAACAAGCGCCATTGCATCACTGTGGGCGACAGCACCGCCACTTCTGGTACATTCAAGGTTGCCGCTTCAGGATTTTGAGCCAATAAATACGTATTATGACGGGTTAACACATCCTGCATGAGTGTCCACTGATACTGACCCCAAAACTTAGTACGCACCAACGTGCTAATTCCAGCACGGCTAGCAATGGTTTTGTCCAACCAATCGCCCAATACCATTGAAGGCACAATGACAATAAAAGGCTCAAAAACAGGCTGATCCTTAGACTGATATTGCACAAGCAGTTGATCAACGAGGTTTTCGGTACGGTGTGACTGAATTATTTTAAACATAGAAGGGCAATCTGATTGAAGTGATAAAAGAATAAGGGGTTTAATAGATAACATAGGGTTAAAATAGCGCACCAACGTTAATGATAAAAGCTTTGAGTACAATAACAATGCCACAAACGATACTCATCAATCCATGTTTGGCAGTCGTTACTGAGTAATATTTCTGCTAGCATAATCATAGTAAATCCATTGACAGTAGTTATAATTAATAGCTGATATAACCACCAATCGCATCACCCGATTAGTGTGCCACTGTTCCCAGTGGTTTACCAGTTTATAATCCAAGGATGACATAGCCTACGACAACGGATGTCGCTGATTTTTTAAATGAGCTTCTTAACGACGAGACAACTTAATCTTATGCCCCTGCGCCCTATCGATGCCCTCTTTATCCACCTTGAACGACGTGTCTATGTAGTCTACTATCGAGGGGAATTATGGCAATTGCCTCGTATGAAAATTGATGAGCTATCGTGGCAGCGTAGGCAACCTTATCAAGGTTCCCCCGATGCCTTGTATCTAAGTCGTCATCAAGCTATCCAAGATCCAGTGTTGGCACAAAAGCTGCGAACACTAAACTTGCCTATGGCAGTACGCGGCATTACACTACCACGCTTCGAAGCATGGTGGGAGAGCCACGGTTTTGACTGGTTAAAAGACCAATTAACAATAGGTGAATCCCCATTAGCCGCGCATACTACGACAAGCACGACTACAAATAGCGAAACCAGATCTATTGCGCCGCAAGACAGTACATCAACCTCAGCCAATAATGATAATAGCGCTGAGCAGAACAGCGGTACGCAAACTCAAGAATCTAAAAAAGTAAGTAAGCAAAACGATAGCATTCAAGCAACAGAAAAAACGGATGTTTTCGCTGAAATGCTAGCGGATTTGGTCGAGGAAGTATTGTATAAATAGCTTAGTTTTTAGCAGCAATGTTAGCCGAAAAGTTATGTGCTATAGGTCATTTAAGCCTAAATCAAATACACCAAAATAAGAACGATAATCTATGAAAGACTATAAACTGCTATTGGCTGGCCTGCTTTTGCTACTGCTGATGATACTCATCGCCGTTTTTACTTGGTTGTGGAGTAGCAACCGTAAAAACATGGATCCACTGCCTATTTTGGCAAGCGAGAGTGAGACGATAGCAGAAGGCACTGATGAGGATGCAGATACTAGCGCTGATCGTACCTTATATTTGCAAATAGAAGACAGTCTACAAATACCATTAGACCATGTGATCACAAGTTTCGAATCCCGCTATCCTCATGTGCAAGTTTTCACAAATTATGTCACTGCTACAGCACTATTAACTTTGCCAAATAACAATCATAATGGCAATGAGAGTGCGCCTGTTGTCACCCATGCCGACATAATTATTGCTGATAATATCTTACCAAGCGAGCGCCTACTACCCTTACAAACCAAGCTTAAAGATGCTCAAGACAAGCGCAATCAGAGCAATATTGATACTGATAATGCCAATCAAGATAGTGATGCTAGCCTGAATGTAAGTGATCTGTTTAGCGAAGCAGACGTTGCTACAAATACATCAGACAATGCCGAAGCGCGTCGTCTGAGTTCTTTTAGCTATGCCTTGAAAGATGAGCATGCGCTTGATGGTGTTATCCTGACGCATAATACTGTGGCGATTAATTTTCGTAACTTTTTGCTCTCAAGTACGGGGCAAGACATATTAAAAAAATATGATTATTACAATATCGAAGGTTATAAAAACAGTGTTGACGATTTATTTAGGCCTACCTCACAAGCCAAAAAACCATTAGGCGACAATGGAGAAAATGTCGCTGATGCATTTAGTAATGGCGAGTAAGGATAAATTGCTTCTATTTATCTTTTGTTGATTGCTTTTATGCCTACTTTTTTCTACAATGTCCCTCCATAATGCGCCTATAGCTCAACAGGATAGAGCAGTTGCCTCCTAAGCGATCGATCCGAGTTCGAGTCTTGGTGGGCGCACCAACAAACATTCTTATAAGCAATCATAGAACTCCATAGCCTATACGCTCTGGGGTTTTTAATGTCTTAATATATCACAACATAACATTGCATAACTTACGATGCATTTTCATACAGCATACCTTCAAAGCAAAAAAAAGCCTTTCAAGCTTTATATTTTATAGCTTGAAAGGCTTTACCGATCACATGTCTTTATCTAAGTAAGCGTTTTAATATTGGGGTTTGCTTACAATTTACAGTTGCTCTTACTCTATCTTTAAAATCGATTTTGCCACAGCTTCGGCCACTTTAATGCCATCAATCCCTGCTGATAATATGCCACCTGCGTAGCCAGCACCCTCGCCTGCAGGGAATAAGCCTTTGGTATTAATGCTTTGGAACTCTTTATTGCGTTTAATACTTATTGGTGACGATGTTCTGGTTTCTACCCCAGTGAGTAAACCGTCGTCAGATGAAAACCCTTGGATTTTTTTATTAAACGCTGGAATGGCTTCACGTATTGCGTCTACGGCAAAGTCAGGTAACGCTTTACTTAAGTCGGTTAAGGTAATACCTGGTGTGTAAGAGGGTTTTACATCGCCTAATTCTGAATTTGGTTTACCTTTTAAGAAATCGCCAATGGTTTGCGCTGGTGCACTGTAGTCTTTGCCGCCTAATTCAAATGCTAAAGTCTCTAGTTGTCTTTGTAATTCGATACCAGCAAGAGGATGGTTTGGGTAATCTCGCTCTGGGTCGATACCTACAACAATAGCACTGTTGGCGTTACGTTCATTTCTTGAATATTGGCTCATGCCGTTAGTGACCACCCGGCCTTCTTCTGATGCGGCGGCAACAACGGTTCCGCCTGGACACATACAGAAACTATAAACAGAACGACCGTTTTTACAATGATGAACCAGTTTGTAATCCGCAGCGCCAAGTATTTCGTTTCCAGCATTGTCACCAAAGCGTGCTTTGTCTATGGCCGACTGTTTATGTTCAATCCTAAAGCCAATAGAGAAAGGTTTTGCTTCAACGTACACGCCTTTATCATGGATCATCTCAAAAGTGTCTCGGGCGCTATGACCAACAGCAAGAATAACATGATTGGTTTTTAAGGTTTCGCCACTATTAAGTGTCACGCCAGTTACTTTTGAGTCAGTGATATGCAAGTCTTCTACGCGAGTAGCAAAACGGACTTCCCCACCAAGCGCTATGATCTCGGCACGCATTTTTTCTACCATGGTGACTAACTTATAAGTACCTATGTGCGGTTTACTAACAAATAAAATCTCATCTGGTGCGCCCGCTTTAACAAATTCTGTCATTACTTTACGGCCGTAATGATTTGGATCTTTCACTTGGCTATATAATTTGCCGTCAGAAAAGGTGCCTGCTCCACCTTCACCAAATTGTACGTTTGATTCTGTGTTTAATTTACGCTGACGCCAAAAGCCAAAGGTGTCTTTGGTGCGTTGTCTTACTTCATTACCGCGTTCAATGATAATAGGTTTGAAACCCATTTGGGCAAGAGTAAGTCCAGCCATTAATCCACACGGACCAAAACCAATAATAACCGGACGCTCAGTTAAATTCTCTGGCGCTTCACCTACATATTTGTAGCTGGTATCTGGTGTTGCTTTAACATGGTTGTCTGACTCAAATTGAACCAGTAAATCATTGGCTAAATTCGAGTCAGTCAGTGTGATGTCTAGCGTATAAATTAATTGGATATTTCTCTTATTACGAGCATCATAACCACGTTTAAACATAACAACTGCGTCTATTTGCTCAGCAGAAATTTTAAGTTTTTTCGTTATTGCTGTTGTTAACTCTTCAGGTGCATGATTTAACGGCAATTTAATTTCAGTTAAACGTATCATTGGTTACTCACAAACTAGTGTAAAAAACATTCGCGCATTTTACTGGTACTGATGCAAATAAGCGAATAAATATTTTACTTACGCAGGATAGATTTACGGATTTGTATTAGGGTCTGTTGAACATTCAAATATTAGGACTGCTGATTGCTAAAGTTGCCCCAAACCTTTTATCAAATCAGGCGTAAACCGACGATAATGTCGAGACCTTAGCTAGGTTTACAACAACGTTTGGGGTGATTTTAGCATCAGCCTTTCAGGGCAGGGCTATTTTTTGCCAATACATGGCGAAATTATCTAACCTAGAATGACTAGGCGTCAAAAATTTCACTGCGTATTGTCTAAAAAATAGCCACTGCCAGTGCCACATTTGAATGTTCAACAGACCCTATAGTTTAAAAATGACCCCAGCCGTCAAATCCGTACAACTAACAAGTAGCTCACAATGGTTACAGTGTATTTGTCGCTCACTGATATCACGACTCAGCCAGTCGTAGTAGCTTGAATGCTTAATCTTTAGCACACGGTACGTAGCACTAATGCTGAAGAGGGACTGGTTATCTTCAATAAAGGTGTACTTCACTAGCTGTCACTGCGAGCATGGCCCTGCGTCTGAACAAAAGTGTCTAAATGGGCTAAAAATGGCTAAATCATTCAAAATTAATATAATGTCATTCTAGTATTTTCTCTATACAATCGTTTTATCATCGTTCAGTAAACATGTTAAATATAAAACCCCCTCTTAAGTCCAAAAATTCACAACAATCACTATAATCACTATTACGCTTCAATCATGAACGTATTAACAGCCCCTAAACCTTTTTAATAGAGAGTATTCAATTAAATGATAGAGCTTCTAAGCGATCCTTCGATATGGCTTGGTTTCTTCACATTGGTTAGTCTTGAGATTATTTTAGGTATTGATAATCTCGTTTTCATTGCCATTCTCGCGAATAAGCTGCCCCCGCACCAACGCAGTAAAGCGCGCAATCTGGGTCTTGGGCTCGCGCTCATTATGCGCTTAGGCCTGCTGTTTGTGATGTCATGGCTCATAACTTTGACTGAACCTGTGGTGAGTTATGGCACGTTTGATTTATCGGTCAGAGATTTGATCTTGATAGTCGGTGGCTTCTTTTTATTACTCAAAGCGACGCTTGAGCTACATGAGCGCCTAGAAGGTAAGCTTGAGACCAATAATAATAGCAAAGTCTACGCAGGCTTTGCCGCGGTCGTTGCGCAAATCGTTATCCTAGATGCCGTGTTCTCGTTTGATGCGGTCATCACCGCAGTCGGTATGGTCAAGCATTTAGAAGTGATGATGGCCGCGGTTATTGTGGCGATGGCGGTGATGGTTTTGGCCGCCAAAACCTTAACGGATTTTGTCGGTAAGCACCCGACTGTCGTTATCCTCTGCTTAAGCTTCTTGCTTATGATCGGCTTTAGCTTGATCGTTGAAGGCTTAGGCTTTCATATTCCAAAAGGCTACTTATATGCTGCCATTGGTTTCTCTATTATTATTGAAGCCTTTAATCAATTCATGCAGCGTAACCGTACGAAATATGAAAGCGCCATTCCGCTACGCGACCGAACCGCGGATAATATCCTAAGACTGATGGGGGGCAAAACCGCTAATCATGAGGAAGAATCGCTCACAGAAGACGATACCTCAGTACAGACCATCCCTTTTGCAGAAGAAGAGCGCTACATGATTAGTGGGGTGCTGGCGCTTGGCGAACGTGATGTTGAAACCATCATGACGCCGCGCTCAGAAATATCTTGGGTCAATATCGAAGGCAGTCTAGACGAGGTTCGCGAGCAAGTGTTATCCACGCCGCACAGCTTATTGCCTATTTGCCAAGGACAGTTAAACAAGGTGCTCGGCGTCGTACGGGCCAAAGATATCTTAGCGGCACTCGACAAACAACCTAACGATATTCATCTGGCTCTAACGCCTTTATTCAGCAAGCAGCAGCCCGTTTTTGTCTCTGACAGCATTGATAATTTACGTCTTATCAATTTACTCAAGAATGCCAAAGGTAACTTGGCAATCGTAGTCGATGAATATGGGCAAGTGGCAGGACTGGTGACGCCTTTGGATTTATTTGAAGCGATTGCCGGTGAATTCCCTGATGAAGATGAGACGTTAGTGATTTTCAAACAAGAAGACCACTGGATAGCTGAGGGTACTATTAGCTTGGATCAGTTGCGCCTTGAACTAAACGAGCCAAACCTCTTAGCAGATGCCGAGCAGCTGACCATCGGTGGCTATATCAATTTTAAACTCGATGGCATCGCGCAAGTGAATGAACACGTCAACAGCGAAGGCTATACCTTTACTGTGTTAGAAACCTTGTCCGCAAGAATTCTTTTGGTCAAAATTGCAAAAGAGCTCAGTTAATAACATTATCCAGAACATTGATGATTTAGGTAGCTAGTGCTAAGCGTGCTAGCTATAACCTTAAAGACTTCCCTTCCGTTTTATAGTCAGTTCAGAATAAAATCGATATGCTAATCGATACACTACTAATTACGTGCGACTGGTATAAGTTTTCCTTGCTTGCTGCTATCACAGAGGCTACGGAAAATTCATCACAGTCGCACTGTATCTGTTTTAAAGTGAAGCCACTTTATTAGCTCCCACCAAATATATTGCTAGCCTATAGCCATATCCGCACTCTAAAAAACATCTAAATAATGCCTTAAAAACTAAGGTTTTCTGCTCTTCTCGCATTTTAACACTGCCCATCTTTATACTTTCTTTATACCCCACCGCGTTATCTTGACAACACTTTTATACCCCTCTCGGCATACTGTTGCTATTAACAAGTAAGCAATAAAGAAGTAATAAAAGATCAGTCTAACCATCGCTGACCTTCATTATTCATGGTTCATTGTGCGTTTTTGGAGAGTGTCATGGAAGTTTTTGCAGGGTTTCTAGCCCTCGGTTTATTCATCTATTTGTTATATGTGCTGATTAAACCGGAGGCATTTTAATGACAATATATGCGCTATCACAGCTGATTATTTATCTAATCATTCTATTTAC
This sequence comes from Psychrobacter okhotskensis, assembly GCF_013248965.1. Lineage (GTDB taxonomy): Bacteria > Pseudomonadota > Gammaproteobacteria > Pseudomonadales > Moraxellaceae > Psychrobacter > Psychrobacter okhotskensis. The sequence continues at coordinate 74,223 of NZ_JABRVQ010000012.1, forward strand.
TTTAGGATATTTTCTATCAGGTTACCTGCTTCAAAGGATGCAAGCCCCCGTCTCTCGGCTTGAATCCCGTATTTTTACGACGCTGGGTATGATCGGTCAAGATACCAAAAGCAACCCTGCTTTTGGTATGAATTGGAAGCAGTACGCTGGCGCCATTGTGCTATTTAACCTCATTGGATTGTTGGGGTTATTTGTGTTGCAGTTGGTGCAAGGACACTTGCCGCTAAACCCTGCCAATATGTCAGGCGTCACGTGGGATTTGGCAATGAATACCGCCATTAGTTTTATCACCAACACCAATTGGCAGGCTTACGGCGGCGAAAGTAGCATGAGCTACCTGACCCAAATGATGGGTATGTCGTTGCAAAACTTCTTATCAGCCGCAACCGGTATCGTGGTGGCTTTTGCCTTAATGCGTGGTCTGATATTTAAAAAGAGCGCGCATCTGGGTAATGCTTGGATAGATTTATGGCGCTGTAATCTTTATATTTTGCTGCCGATAGCAGCAATTATAGCCGTGCTGTTGATGAGCCAAGGCGTGATACAAACGCTATCCATGTATACCGATGTGCAGACCTTGCAAGGTGAATCGCAAACGATTGCTTTGGGCCCTGTTGCCTCGCAAGAAGCGATTAAGATGCTCGGCACCAACGGCGGTGGCTTTTTTAATGCCAACTCTGCTCATCCGTTTGAGAATCCCACCCCCTTTTCTAACTTTATCCAAATGTTGGCTATTTTCCTTATCCCAACGTCGCTTTGTTTTTGTCTTGGCAAAATAAGCGGCAACCTAAAGCAAGGTATCGCAATCTTAAGTGCTATGACGGTCTTGTTTATAGCGATGTATTCTTTGACCGTCAGCAGCGAGCTTGCCGGCAACCCTTGGTTAACTTCACAAGTTCAAGGCCTTGCCGATGCCAGTGTGAGCGGCAATATGGAGGGCAAAGAAGTGCGTTTCGGTATTGTTGCCACGTCACTGTTTGCCACGATTACGACTGCCGCTTCGTGCGGAGCGGTCAACGCCATGCATGATTCATTTACGCCCCTCGGTGGACTGAGCACCATGTTGCAAATGCAATTGGGCGAGGTGGTGTTTGGCGGTGTGGGTGCAGGTCTCTACGGTATGCTGCTATTTGCCATCTTGGCGGTATTTATATCGGGGCTGATGATTGGCCGTACTCCCGAATATCTTGGCAAAAAAATCGAACCGTTTGAGATGAAAATGGTGGTCTTGGGCTTATTGGCCGCGCCAACGATGGTGCTAGTAGGCACTGCTATTAGTGTGATGACGACCAGTGGGCAAGCCGGTATCTTCAATCCGGGTGCTCATGGTTTTAGTGAAGTGCTCTATGCCTTTAGCTCGGCGGCCAACAATAATGGCTCTGCCTTTGCAGGCTTGGGTGCCAACTCTGTGTTTTATAACTCCATGCTTGGGCTGGCGATGTTGGTTGGTCGCTTTGGGGTGATTATTCCGGTGCTGGCTTTAGCAGGATCGTTGGCCAAGAAACCCAGATTAGAGGTTAATAGCGGCACCTTGCCAACCACCACGCCATTATTTGTCGGGCTTTTGGTCGGTACAGTGCTGATGATTGGCGCCCTGACCTTTGTCCCTGCTTTAGCGCTCGGACCCATCATAGAGCAGATTTGGATGTTGGGAGGCTAGCCGATTAAGTATAGGCAAGCATTAGACGAGTCGTTATTTAGTTAGTTAGCTATTTAACTTATTACTAATAACGTGACTCGCTACCCAATAGTGAATCGACCCATTTTATGATTATATGAGGAATACAAACATGAGCGTTTTATCAGACCCTAATACACAGGCTGCAAATTTACAGGCGCAGCAAGACCCCAATCATTCAAACTTACCCGAAAAACCAGCGCAAGGCCTCCTTGATCCTGCTTTGATCAAGCCCGCCCTAAAAGACGCTTTACTTAAGCTTGATCCAAGAGTGCAATGGCGCAATCCGGTGATGTTTGTGGTTTATATCGGCTCGCTACTGACCAGTATCTTAGCCATTACGATGTTGATTCAAGGGCAAGCTGGCATTGTTTTTACCCTATCCATTACCTTTTGGCTATGGTTTACCCTACTGTTTGCAAACTTTGCAGAAGCATTAGCCGAAGGACGTAGCAAAGCCCAAGCCGCCAGTCTAAAACAGGCGCGTCAGGATGTGCAAGCTCGCAGGCTTGCGGGCACTGACAGGCATTCTGTACCTACCATGATTCAGGCAACTGAGCTTAAGCAAGATGATATCGTTCTGGTCAATGCAGGCGAGATCATTCCTGCTGACGGCGAAGTCATAGAAGGTCTAGCCTCCGTTGACGAATCGGCAATCACCGGCGAGTCTGCACCAGTGATTCGTGAAAGTGGTGGCGATTTCAATGCGGTGACAGGTGGCACTAAGGTGTTATCTGACTGGTTAATGATACGTATCACCCAAGCTCCTGGACAAGGGTTTTTGGATCGTATGATTGCCTTGGTAGAAGGTGCCAAACGCACTAAAACGCCAAATGAGATAGCGTTGACCATTTTGTTGGTGGCGCTAACGCTGATATTTTTACTGGTATGTGTGACCTTATTGCCTTTTTCACAGTTTGCCGTACTGTCTTCGGGCAATGGTGAGCCGATATCGATTGTGGTCTTAGTGGCGCTGTTGGTCTGCTTGATACCAACGACCATTGGCGGTCTATTGTCAGCGATTGGCGTGGCGGGCATGAGCCGTATGATGCAGGCCAATGTCATCGCGACTTCTGGACGCGCGGTAGAAGCGGCAGGCGACGTTGATGTTTTGCTACTCGATAAGACCGGCACGATTACCTATGGCAATCGACAAGCGTCACAATTTATACCGGCGCATGGGGTGACAGAAAGTCAGCTTGCGGAAGTGGCGCTGATCAGCTCATTGACCGATGAGACACCTGAAGGTCGCAGTATCGTCAAGCTTGCCCAAAGCCGATTTGATATTGATGAAAATACATGGAAAGCAAAGCCGTTTGACACCATCGAATTTACCGCTCAAACGCGTATGAGTGGCACCGATATTGAGCAGCGCCATATCCGCAAGGGAGCGTTTGATGCCATCGTCAAATGGGTAGAAGCTCAAGGCGGCATCTTACCTACTAATCTACAGCAACAAGTAGAAGAAGTCGCGCGCCGTGGTAGTACGCCGCTACTGGTCGCCGATAGCCAGCAGTTGCTTGGCGTCATCGAGCTTAAAGATGTGGTCAAATCTGGCATAAAAGAGCGCTTTGCCGAGCTGCGCAAGATGGGTATTACCACCGTGATGATTACGGGCGATAATCCTCTAACGGCGGCGGCCATTGCTGCCGAAGCAGGCGTCGATGATTTTATGGCGGAGGCAACCCCTGAGCAAAAGCTTGAGAGAATACGCAGCTATCAACGTCAAGGCAAGCTAGTCGCCATGACCGGTGATGGCACCAATGATGCACCGGCACTGGCGCAAGCGGATGTGGCTGTCGCTATGAATAGTGGCACTCAAGCAGCTAAAGAAGCGGCCAACATGGTCGACTTGGACTCAAATCCGACCAAGCTGATTGAAGTGGTGCAAACCGGCAAGCAGATGCTGATGACTCGCGGCGCACTAACGACATTTAGCTTAGCAAATGATATCGCCAAGTACTTTGCCATTATTCCAGCCGCCTTTGCCAGCACCTACCCTGCGCTTGGGGTATTGGACATTATGCGACTGGGCAGCCCTCAAAGCGCGATTTTATCGGCTATTATCTTTAACGCATTGATTATTGTGTTTCTAATTCCACTGGCGCTGCGCGGCGTGACTTACAGACCTGATTCTGCCATCAATCTATTGCGGCGCAATTTACTGATATACGGCTTGGGTGGGCTGATTCTTCCCTTTGTCGGTATTAAAGTAATCGACATGCTCATTAATGCCTTGCACTTGGTATAACCAACGATACGGATGACGACTATGCAACCTAATAAATCTACGCAACCTAATAAATCTGTGCAATCTAGTAAGTCTATACAAGCTGCTCCTGTTGACTCTAAATACCAACAGGCTGATGAAAACAACCTTTCTGCATCGGACAATTCTATATTAGACAATAGTACTGCCCGTATGCCCATGCTCAAGCCCGCACTATCATTATTTATAGCCTTGGCGCTCATTTTAGGTTTATGCTATCCCTTATTGATGACCGGCGTTGCCCAAGTGACCATGGCGGATAAAGCCAATGGCAGCTTGGTAGAACACAATGGCGGCTTAGTGGGCTCTGCGCTTATCGGTCAGCGCTTTGATCAGCCGGGATACCTATGGACGCGCCCCTCAGCAGCGGGAGACGGTTATGATGCCGCGCAATCTTCGGGGAGTAATTTGGGGCCTTTAAATCCTGAATTGGTCACTGCTGTCGAGGCACAAGTACAAAGACTAAAAGCCGCTGATCCACAAAACACGGCACCCATCCCTCTTGATTTAGTCACGATGTCAGGCAGTGGTTTAGACCCGCACATTTCACCAGCGGCTGCTGAATGGCAAGTCAACAGAGTGGCGCGTATACGTGGCATCAGTGCCGAACAAGTCCAAACAGCCATCGATGAACATACAGAAGCGCGACAATTTAATCTGTTCGGCGAACCGCGCGTGAATGTATTGGCGGTCAACTTAGCCTTAGATGAGATGGCAGTCGTTAACTGAGTCAACCCATTAATCAGCAGTGAGCATCAGCATGAGTGAGCAGCGACCCAATCCAGAAGATTTACTGCAGCAGATAAAGCAGCAAGAAAATACGCGCAGCAGAGGTAAACTAAAAATCTTCTTTGGGTCATCGGCAGGCGTTGGCAAGACTTATGACATGCTCTCTGCTGCTCATCGAGATCAAGCGCATGGACTGGATGTCTTGGTCGGCATCGTAGAAACTCATGGTCGTAGCGAGACCGCAGCATTGTTAGATGGATTGACAATACTGCCATTACGTCAGGTTGAGTATCGAGAGCAAACCTTGGCGGAGTTTGATATTGATGGGGCTTTGGCGCGGCATCCAAATATTTTATTGGTTGACGAGCTGGCGCATAGCAATATCCCAGGCTCCAGACATCCAAAACGCTGGCATGACGTTGAGGAGTTATTAAAGGCAGGTATCAGCATCTATACCACGGTTAATGTTCAGCATTTAGAAAGCCTGAATGATGTGGTGAATCAAATCACCGGGGTCGTGGTACAAGAAACCATCCCCGATTGGTTCTTTGATCAGGCAAATGAGGTGGTATTGGTCGACTTGCCAGCCGATGAGCTATTGGCTCGACTGCATGACGGTAAAGTCTATATCCCAAGCCAAGCCAAACATGCGATAGAAAACTTCTTTCGAAAAGGTAATCTGATTGCCCTACGTGAGCTGGCATTACGCCGCACTGCTGACCTAGTCGATGCCGATATGCGAGATTACCGCAATCAATCGCGTATTTCATCCATCTGGAATACCACCGATCAGTTATTGGTGGGTATCAGTACGCGCACGCATAGCGAACGCCTTATTCGTCATGCCGCCAGACTCGCCAGCAGCTTACACTCGCAGTGGTATGTCATCTATGTCGAGACGCCGCGAAATGCCTATGAGCTGTCCAAAAATAAGCAAAGCATTTTAGAAGCATTACGCTTAGCAGATGAGTTGGGCGCCAAGACAGAAATCATCAGCGCCATTAGCGTTGCTGAAGGCTTGGTCAGTTACGCCCATCAATTTAATATTGGACGTATTATTATCGGTCAAAATCACTCTAGGTTTTATTATGATCAATCATTGGTCAAACAGATCTCACAGCAGGATATCAATTTAGACTTGATACTGGTCAATCAAGCCAAACAGACAAAAAGCCCCAGTAGCAAACGACAACTGCCTACTTGGGATATGACTGCCCTAGCCTCCAAAGACAATCGCATCGGTTATCTGATGGCTGTTTTAGGTTGTACGCTCGTCACCGTCAGCCTAGTCGCCCTCACTCGCTGGTTTGATTTGGCCAATGTGGTGATGCTGTACTTGTTGGTCATTGTGTTCATCTCGGTTCGCTTTGGACGCGCCCCTGGTATCTTTGCGGCGCTCTTAAGTGTCATCAGCTTTGACTTGTTTTTTGTTGAGCCCAAGCTTTCTTTTAGTGTCAGCGATGTACAGTACTTAGTCACCTTTGCGGTGATGATTGTCGTCTCATTGATTATTAATAACTTAGCGGTTGGGCTGCGCTTTCAGGCGCAAAATGCCCGTAGACGTGAGCAACAAGCGATCTCTATGAGTCATTTGGCACAAAGCCTCAGTGCGGCGCGCAAAAATGAAGAAATCATCAACCAAGCTATTATTTGGCTGACCAAGCATATCGCTAGTAAAGCGCTCATAGCGATGCCCAATGTTGACGGTAAATTGACTGTTGTCTCAGAATCGAGTATTCCTTCAGAGTTTAATTGGAATGTGACCCAATGGGTGTTTGATCATAAAGAAAGCGCGGGTCTAGCGACCCATACGCTGGCCGCCAATCCTATGCACTATCGGGCGCTTGCGACCTCAAGTCAGGTACTGGCTGTATTGGCACTGATGCCAACCGACATCGATAATTTTAATCAACCGGAACAACAACGTACCCTCGATGTCGCCATTGCCCAAATTACTTTGGCATTAGAGCGCGTTTATTACGCCAAGGTCGCACAAAACGCCCTTATCAAGGTTGAGTCAGAACGCCTGCGCGGCTCGCTGTTATCCGCCTTGTCTCATGATATTCGCACACCAATTACCGTGCTATCAGGATTGGCGGCTTGTCTTGCCAGCCAAAACCTAGCGCCTACTGAACAAAAGCAGCTGGCTATCGACATCGAACAGCAAGCCAATGTCATTCAGCGTTTGGTCATTAATATCTTAGATTATGTGGCGCTGCAATCTGGCGGTATGAAACTCAATAAGCAATGGGTAAGCTTGGAAGAGATTATCGGTAGTAATATACGCCAACTCGAACCGTATCTACAAAATCGGCAAGTCAAAATAGACGTGGCCAGTGCCGTCGATTTTATTTATACCGATGAATTAATTTTAGCGCGGATTTTAAATAATCTGCTGACCAATGCCATTAATTACACCTCAGACAATGCAACTATCACCATTCAAGCGACACTCACTAATCAGCACAACACTCAAAACCTGCAAAATAATAAAACCGTGCAAAGCTACCAAATAACGGTAACCGACAACGGTCAAGGGCTACCAGTAGGGATGGAAGCGCACATATTTGAACGTTTTACCCGCGGTGATAGTGAAAGTAATACAACAGGATTGGGATTGGGACTGGCGCTCAGTAGAGACTTGGTCCAGCACTTGGGCGGCACGCTTAGCGCGAGCAATATACAACCGCACGGCGCGCAATTTGTTATAGTGCTACCGTGGCAGCCTTTAGGAAATCTAGATATATTTGATGATAAATTTACATCAAATACGACTCAGATAGATACAAGCATAGTTGCAAACATAACCACGAATATAGCGACCAGCTCAGAAAACTCATAAAATACGTTTATTCAACATTGTTAGAAACTTGGGCGCAGTTATTATTTCATTACTGCCGCAAGCTTCCTCTATAAGTAGTAAATCCCCTGCTATGAAAACCATCTTAATCATTGAAGACGAAGCCCATATCGCCCGCTTTATCAAATCAGCGATGGAGCAAGAAGGCTACCAAGTCTACGCCGCCGATAGCTCGCAACGTGGGTTAATTGAAGCCGCCTCTCGCCGTCCTGACTTATTGATATTAGACTTAGGTCTCCCAGATGCGGATGGTTGTGATGTCATCTCAGACATTAGAGCGTGGTCATCGCTGCCTATCTTAGTACTGTCGGCCCGCAGTGATGAGCAAGATAAAATCAAAGCTTTAAATTTGGGCGCCGATGATTATTTGGTAAAACCCTTTAGCATGGGCGAGCTAATCGCTAGGGTCAACGCCCAGATGCGCCGCTGGCAAGCCGGTTATGAGGCACCGGTTGTCTTAGCATTGGGCAATGTCACTATTGATTTGGCACAACGGCAAGTCAAGAAAAATGGCGAAGACATTCATTTAACGCCGATTGAATACCGCTTACTGACCGTACTGATTAAAAACGCCGAAAAGGTCATGACCCATCAGCAACTGCTAAACGAAGTATGGGGTAAAGGTCACAACCACCAAGAGCATTATGTACGTATATTTATGTCAAATTTACGCCAAAAACTAGAAGACAATCCTTCTAGACCTAGTTATTTCTTCACTGAAATTGGCGTTGGTTATAAGCTGCATATTCCCAAATAATATAGATGCATACTATGCAATAAAGAAACCATTAATCAAGGCTATAACGAGTGAGTGGTTAATAAATACTGATAATGAAAAGGTTAAAAATCAGACTGCCTGTTAAGTATTAGCCTTTCAGGGCAAGACTATTTTTAGAACCCAGCATTTTTGAGGCGATTGCCCTGTTGGCGATAGACAGAGAGTGGATTGGTCTCAGACAATGACACAAGACCAAAGAACTGATTGATACTATCAAGATGGTTCATGCGATAGTCATCACGAATGACCGTACCGATACGACTTGAGCACCTAGTAACTAAACCATCGTTTAGATCAGATTTATCATAAAAGCTGCCCGTAAACTTCAGGATAGAATCAGACGGATCGACAAGGCTTGTCGATTGACCTACGCCACTAAATGAATAATAAGCCACGCCATTGGTCACGTTATTAGCAGGCGTATTACCGCAGTAACTACTCGCTATTGGGCCAGGGTGTTTAATGTTAAATGCGCTTATGGATTCAGTAGATAATGAATTAATAGCCGCTTTAGCATCTTGTTTTTGTGGATTAGTCAAAGGAATACCAGACGCCGCTCCAATTCCTAGACCGACAATCTCTGCAAAAGTATAAACCAGCTTGGCTCTGAGCGTATCTGCTCCTGCGCCTTCTCCATCACCCAATCCAGCCGCAAGGGTGTCAGCAAATCCTGTACCTTGGTGAGGACTTGCTACGGTAGTAACAGAAGCAACCGCCTGCGGGTCAACGGATGCCACGTAGCGACTATCTAGCCCGCCCTGACTATGTCCAACAAGGTTCACCTTATCGCTACCAGTAATGGCTCTAATCGTTCGCACTTGACTGAGTAGTTGCTCACCACGAAATTCAACGGAGTTTATGGTTGAGGTTTTTGTCGCATAGACTTCAGCGCCATTTCTACTAAGGGTTTGCGGAATACCGTTGAAATAATCCAAGACATTTAGCGCTCGGTTCCATCCCAAAAATCCATGAGCCATCACGATAGGATACTTGGTGGCATCATACTTGGTGAAGGTAATATTACGATCGACTTTAGCGCAGCCTGTTGCCTGAGCGCAGTTGTAATAGTTGCCAGCTATGGCTGTCGTTGAGGTCATTGCAAGCATGCTCAAGGCGGCTATAGAAGCGCCTGTTGATAGCCATCCAAAAGGCTTAATAATATTTTTCATATAACATCCTTGTTAATGAATAGAGATGACACTGCTATTATGATTAATAATAGTGTTGGTGATTTTCAGAATCTAACACATAGCTTCATAAATCTCTTATAAAAGAGATTTTATGCTTTATTAGTCGAAGCCTCATTTTTGGATGCTTCCTCAGTTACATTATCAGCCACTTTATCTGGTCGAGGACTCAAAGTGTCCGGTTTTAGCAGCTGACTGTCGAACTCATCGGCTGAATCTGCACTATAGCTGTCCACTAGTTTGGCATCGGCTTCCTCATCACGCTTAATGTGAAAGTCAGACTCTACGATTTGGGTGAGACGACGCGTGAGCTCTTCTAAACGCCATGGCCATAGAATGGGACGACCGTCTTCATTTAGATACCAGCTATTACAGCCACTGACCCAGACAGTGGTGCCTAACGCTTCGTTCACTTCTTCATAAAAGGCTTCGGTAGCCTCTACGGTCGGTTCAATCTCCGTAATACCTTCGCGGCGCATACGATCCATCCATTTTATCGCGTACTCTGCTTGTGCTTCAGCGATAGGCACTAAAGACGAATTACCAATAGGGCTATTGGGTCCCATAAGCGTGAATAGATTTGGGAAACCTGGAATCATCGTGGTGTTGTGAGCGATAGGTCCTTCGTTCCACGCTTCATCCAAAGCTATGCCATCACGCCCCGTCACTTGCATCGGACGCATATAAGACTGCGCATGAAAGCCTGTCGCAAAAACTAAGATATCAAACTCATGCAACTGACCATCCTTGGTAATCACCCCTTTAGGATCAATACGGTCGATATGGGTAGTGCAAACCTCAACATTGGACTGCTGCACTGCTTTATAGAACGTTGGGGATGAAATCATACGCTTACACATCGGCGCATAGTCCGGTGTCAAGCGCGCGCGTAAACTATCATTAGCGACTTGCGATAGGCTACCTTTGGCACCTTTACTAAAGAAAGTACGCTGCCAACCTGGACTTATAGGCGCTTTAAACAAACTGGTAAACACCTTACCCGAAATATCATACGCTAAGCGCTGAATAGCAGGTACTTTTTTGGCTAAAGTTCGTAATGGTTTAGGAATTTCCGGATTGGGCGCACTGATCACCCACTGGGCGCTACGTTGAAATAAAGTCACTTGCGCGCATTGCTCCGATAAAGCACTGAGGATTTGCACGCCCGTTGAACCATTACCGATGATACCGACACGCTTGCCGTCTAGAGGAATGCTGTGATCCCAGCGAGCGCTGTGAAAACTTGCACCCTCAAAGGTGTCTTTACCGGGGATATCTGGAATATTAGGATGATGCAAGACGCCTGTCGCACATATCAAGACATCAGCTTCGTCAGTATGTCCCGCTTTGGTTCTAATCTTCCAGCGACCGTCTTCAAATTTAGCCTTATCGATTTCACTATTGAATTTGATATGTTCGGTTAAGCCGCGCTTTTCGGTGACGTCTTCAAAGTAATCGCGAAGCTCGTGACCGGGTGCAAATACATGGCTCCACTTGGGCGATAGCTCATCTTTATAACAATAAAAATGCGCAGGCACATCACAGGCGAGCCCTGGATAAGTATTGTCACGCCACGTGCCACCGACAGAGTCGGCTTTTTCATAGACAGTAAAGTCAGAATTACCAGCGTCTTTAAGGGCCTTTGCCATGGCGATACCTGACATGCCAGCGCCTATAACAGCAACTCTTGGCAATGGCTCTTCTGGTACATATTTTGGAAATTCTAGCGATTTGTATTTGAGCGCCGGTTTTGTAAATAAGCGATCGATCACTCCCATGACCAAAATACCCGGATGCCAAACACGAATAGGCTCATAAGCGACGGCGTACAAAATCATGTCTGCGCCCGCTCTAACCGATAGTTTGGGGTAAGCGTTCCATGTATTTTGCGCAGGTGCAATCATATCGGTTTGAGTGAGCGGCAGATGCACGGTCGTCCAGTTAATACCATCATTGTAAGTCTCAGCAGCAACGCTCTCTGCAAAACCATCAAGCGCATTTTTTGACGCGATATAAGCACCAAACCTTGGCGTACCCTTAAGCTGCGTACCCATTGTCGAGATATTAATGACATGACCACCCGTACCGCTAATACGCATACGATCGACCAAAGGAATGGTGAGGTTAATAGCGCCGAAGTAATTAATCTTCATGACGCGGTCATAGTCATGCAAGCGATCGGCGGCGTCATAAATCGTGCGTCGGATAGAGCGACCGGCATTATTAATAATGGTATCGACACCGCCATGCACTTTGATCACTTGAGCAATAAGATTTTCGCGATCGGCATCAATACTTAAGTCACAAGTATAGATAAAAGCTTTGCCGTCAAATTCGGCAGCCTCGTCAGCGACTTCCTGCAATTTATCGCTACGGCGGGCGACTAGAAGCACATGTGCGCCAGCTTCAAGTAGAGATAAAGCGGCACTGCGACCGACACCTGATGAGGCACCAGTGACCAAAATACGTTTACCTTGAACCTTATGGCGTAACTCATCTTTAAAAGATCGCCCAGCGGCGATTCGTTTCATTCGATTAAACTGACGGGTAGGTTCCACTTCCATCAGTAGATCTGCAAAGCGATCGACAGGCGTCCGTTTAGGTTTATCATTCTTTTTAATATCCATATTAATCATTCTCCATTATGAGGAAAGATGTTTAGTAACCTTAACCTCCTAATAAACGTTATTCTATTAATAACAATATTTTTTGATTAGAAATAACTCAAATATTATGAATAAAAGAACTTTATTAGATAAGCTATCATTCCAATATATTTTAATTATAAAGTTTTTTATATTAACTAACAAGTGTATACTAATTTAAAAATATAGTTAAATTAATTGGTTTTATCTTTACAATCTTCACTCCTATTTAATAAAAAAATATTAATACTTGTAAAGAAAATTATTTAACCTCCCCATTCAACCTTGTACATTGTATATTTTATTGGTAGTTATCAATAATTATTTTTACCTAAGCTTGTGAGCGAGATTTGCTTGATTTATGGTGACTTTTTATTCATGAATAATTGTCACGATGATGGCGGCTACTCAATTCCTCTTAAGATAAGGATATCTTATGACTTCGCAGCACCTTGAACTCATTACTTTACCTAAAATGCTCGGTAGACTCCCCAGCCTCATCTCAAAACTACCCAAAATCGTTAGAGGATTGCGCTACGCTACTAATGAAGATACCGATGTCCATACTGGGCTTGGGTTTACCTTTGCTAAGGTCATCAAGTCAAATCCGTCAGGCATTGCCATTAAATATGAAGACTTACAACTGACCTATCAACAGCTTGATGAGTGGTCTAACCAGTTGGCTAATTATTTACAGAGTTTAGGGCTGATTAAGGGTGATGTGATCGGGGTTGCTTTAGAAAACCGTCCAGAGATGCTTTGTGCTTGTCTGGCTGCTGCCAAAACTGGCACGGTTGTCGCTCTGATCAATACCTCTCAAACCGGCAAAGTGTTAATCCATAGTGTAAGCCTAGTCAAACCAAAGATACTCATTATAGGCGCTGAATTGACTGCTGCCTTTCAAGACGTTCGCTCAGAGCTTGACGTGCCTGAAGAGTGCTATTTTTGGTGGGACGATAGCGATACTTTTAATCATAAAACCGATACTCAACCTACGCCGAGCGGCATGATGTCTATCGGCCCTGCTATTCACGAGCACTCCAAGCACTGCCCTGACACTAGCAAAAACGTTTTTTTAAAAGATCCTTTATTTTACCTCTTTACCTCAGGCACTACGGGTATGCCCAAAGCCGTCATCGTCAATCATGGCCGTTGGATGAAAGCCTATGGCTTTTTTGGGCACTTCTTTAATCTTAATAAGCATGACACTCTATATGTGACTCTACCGCTCTATCATGCTACGGCAATGATTGTCTGCTGGAGCTGCGTGATTGCGGGAGGTGGCTCTTTTGCGCTACAACGTAAATTCTCTGCGAGTAGCTTTTGGAGCGATATCAAAAAATTTGAGGCCACAAGCTTTGGTTATGTTGGAGAGCTTTGCCGTTATCTTATCGATACGCCGCTTTGTGAACACGAGAAGAATAATCGCATTACCAAAGTGATTGGCAACGGCTTACGGCCTAGCATTTGGAAAGATTTTAAAACTCGTTTTGGCATCAAAGAGGTGCTTGAGATTTATGGCGCCAGCGAGAGCAATATAGGCTTTTCTAACTTGTTAAATTTTGATAATACGGTAGGTCTCTGCCCTGTTCCCTTTAAAATAGTGGCTTATGATCAAGAAACAGATCAGCCTATCCGTGACAAAGAAGGTTTTATGACCTTGATTGGTCGAGGTGAGATGGGACTATTATTGGGTGAAATCAACGACAAAACCCCCTTTGATGGCTATACTGACAAAGACAAAACGCAAGAAAAAATCCTCAAAGATGTTTTTATGAAAGGTGATGCTTATTTCAACACGGGCGACATCATGCGTGATATTGGTTATAGGCACACGCAATTCGTCGATCGTGTTGGCGATACTTTTCGCTGGAAAGGCGAGAATGTCTCTACCACTGAAGTGGAAAGTATTATTGCCGATTTAAGCGGTATTAGTGAAGCAATCGTCTATGGCGTCGAGATTATAGGCACCAACGGGCGCGCATGCATGGCGGCGATCACCTTGGAGGATAGCGTCATATTTAATGAAGCCTTCCAAATCGATTTTTTGTTGGCATTAAGCAAATATCTGCCTAGTTATGCGCAGCCTTTGTTCGTTCGTGAGCTTAAAACAATTGAGACGACAGGCACCTTTAAATATAAGAAAAACAGCCTAAAAGATATCGCCTTTAATCCTGTCAAAACGGAGGATGAGCTGTGGGTTCACTTACCTAAAGATCATAAACTCACTCGCATAGATACTTCGGAATACGAGCGTATTCAGAATAATTACTATCGTTTTTAACGCCTATTACAGGTTAAAACAGCTGTCTACACGAATAATTGAGTGGCTAGCCTACTCTCAAATATCAACATTATTTAATCGCATGGAAGCGAAAGGGAATTCAAAAATGGAATTTGATTACGTCATCGTTGGTGGCGGTTCGGCAGGATGCGTTCTTGCTAGTCGTCTTTCAGAAGATCCAAACATCAGTGTTTGTCTATTAGAATACGGCGGCGATGGCAAGAGCCAAGCTATCCGTGTACCAGCTGGCATGGTATTAATGGTCCCGGGCAAGCCTTTTAAATTAAATAATTGGTGCTTTGGCACTACTGCTCAGCGTCATCTCAATGACCGCAAAGGCTTTCAGCCACGTGGTCTTTGTCTAGGAGGGTCCTCAGCAATCAATGGCATGGTCTATACTCGTGGCAACCCTAGAGACTATGACCTTTGGGAGCAGATGGGCTGTTCTGGATGGGGCTTTAAAGATGTCTTACCCTACTTTAAAAAAGCAGAAAATAATGTCCATGGTGCTAGTGAATACCATGGCGATAGCGGTCCTTTACATGTGACAGAACAACTAAGCCCTCGCGGCATCTCAAGCGACTTTATCGCCGCTGCTGTAGCGAATGGTTTGCCAGAAAATAATGATTTCAATGGTCCCAGTCAAATAGGCGCAGGCCTCTACCAAGTCACCCTTTTTCATGATGAAAAGCAAGGTCAGCGCTGCTCTACTGCCGCCGCCTACGTCCATCCTGTAGAGGATCGCGCTAATTTAACGGTCATTACCAATGCGCTAGGCTCACGCGTTATTATCGAAAACAAGCGGGCTACTGGTGTCGTCTTTCGCCAGCATGGTGAAGAAAAGACGGTCAAGGCTCACTCTGAAGTCATTTTATGCGGTGGTGCCTTTGGGTCACCGCAAATGCTAATGTTGTCTGGTATTGGTCCTGCTGAGCATTTGCAGCAGCATGGTATCGAGGTCATCTATGACTCGCCCAATGTCGGTGAAAATCTACAAGACCATTTAGATGTCGTCTTTGATTACGAAGTGTATACCAAAGATGTTTTTGGCATTGGTTTTGGCGCAGGTAGTCGACTGTTAAAAGCCTTGCCACAATGGAAAAAAGAAGGCGGCGGTATTCTTTCCACCAACTTCTCCGAAGCAGGTGCTTTTTTTACGGCTATGGAGGATGGCGACCCTGAGTGGCCAGATACTCAGCTACATTTTATCATCGCGCGAGTGAGTGATCATGGTCGCGATATTAAATGGGGTAATGGTGTTACCGTACACAGTTGCTGCTTGCGTCCAAAATCCCGAGGTACCGTGCGCTTGGCCTCTGCTAATCCAAAAGATTATCCTTTGATTGATCCTAATTTCTTATCGCATCCTAAAGATATCGAAGTGATGTTGGCAGGTGGCGAGCGCACGCGTAAAATTATGCAAGAAGCGCCGATAGCAAAACATATCAAAGAAGATTACGCTGGCAAGCATATCGAAAAATATGGCCTTCTAGACTATATTCGTAGTAAATCAGACACGGTTTATCATCCAGTAGGTACTTGCCGTATGGGTTCAGATGCTGAGTCAGTCGTTGATTTGGAATGCAAAGTGCGCGGTATTGAAGGCTTACGAGTAGTAGATGCGTCAATCATGCCGACTTTAATTAGTGCTAATACCAACGCGCCAACCATTATGATTGCTGAAAAAATAGCAGCAGTCATAATGGCAAAACAGGGTAAAAGTATCGGTCATAAAGGACAAATAAATCTATCATTAGCAGAGTCGAATGCAGTGGAGGCACGAAATTTATATGCTTAATAGTTCACTGGAACGATAATAACAGCCTTCAAATTATTACTATTTAAGACCCGTTATATTTTACAGACTCTAACTTATATTCGTTTTCATTAGCCGGTTTTATAAAATATTTTTATAAATGATTTACTGATATATAAAAGCGGTTAATATTATATTTTATATAGATCAACTGCTTTTTTAATAGCTCAAATTATTTATTAAAAAATTAATTAGTTATATTTTCCCAATTATTTTTCAAACCTTATATACAGATTAATTAGTTTAATTAACAGCTCTAACTTTAATATTATTATGAAAGTTTATTATTGCACAATCATTTATATAAGATAGTAATTACATATATAATTTTTTACATAAATCTTGATGCCAGCTCCTTCATGATCTCATTGGTACCGCCGTAGATTTTTTGTACTCGTGCATCAGCATATAGCCTAGCAATTGGGTATTCCATCATATAGCCGTAGCCGCCAAATAGTTGCACGCACTCATCCATGACGATGCATTGCTTTTCGGTCACCCAATATTTAATCAAGGCGGCGTGTTGTACGGTAAGCTCTTTTTTCAGTAGCGCTTCGATAGCGGCATCGCAAAGTGCACTGGAAGCAATATAATGACTGTTGCACTCCGCTAATTTGAATCGAGTGTTCTGGAATCCCCATACTGGCTTGCCAAAAGCAGTGCGCTCCTTGGTATAATCAATGGTGAGATCTAATGCTAGCTTCATCGCACCAACCCCTGCTAATGCTACTAACAGACGCTCTTGTGGCAGCTCTTGCATGAGCTGCATAAAACCCATACCTTCAACGGTACCAAGCAGATTCTTTTGTGGCACTCGCATATTAGTAAAGAAAAGCTCAGAGGTATCCTGCGACGCCATACCGAGCTTTTTGAGTTTTTTACCGCGCTCAAACCCTGGAGCATTATCCGTCTCGACGACGATCAATGACACGCCTTTTGCGCCTTCATCTTTATCAGTCTTACAAGCAACTATGATTAAATTACCCAACTGACCGTTAGTAATAAAGGTCTTTGAACCGTTGATAATATAATCGTCACCCTCTTTTATCGCATAAGTCTTGATGTTTTGTAGATCAGATCCGGTACCCGGTTCCGTCATGGCAATCGCACCGATAAGCGCACCCGTCGCCATTTTGGGTAGCCATTCTTGTTTTTGTGTTTCTGTACCGTGATGTAAAATATAAGGGGCGACAATACCTGAGTGCAAAGAGCCTCCAAACCCAGACATGTTGGCTTCGGCTTGCGCATAAATAAGCGCCGTTTCATGACGAAAATCTCCGCCTGCACCGCCATACTCTTCTGGCATGGAAGCACATAAAAAACCCATCTCGCCCGCCTCTATCCAAGCTTTACGATCGAGCATGCCATCGTCGCGCCATCTCTCGTCATGCTGCTCCCAACTTTTGAACAGCTTGAGCGCACTCTCATGCAGCATCTCAATCTCTTCGTTCATCCAGCTAGGCTTGAAGCAATTAATCGTCATATTATCTTCCTTGATAGTATCAATTTTGAGCAGGTACTTACTGAGTATATAAAATATGGTTTATGCTAAGGCATGTATTTAATTCAACCGAAGGGTATACCAATAGAATAATATGAAAATATAATAAAACAGTAATATAAATTACCTTTATATTCAGGCTATCCCATGAATTATTCATCCCAATATCACTACTCTTACAGTACGATATTATAAAATATAACTAGTATTAGCAACCAATTATATTATAATAGTAATTAAAATTACCACAACCCTCAAATTCAATTCTTAAAGGCTAAAAACTACTTTTATCCCTGGAAAATAAGCTATGAAAAATTCTCGACCAAAATCGAAGCCAGACGCAGAGACGGGCATCAGTAAAAAAAATAGCAAAATTAAAAACGAGATATCTAAATCAGACAGTCAGAGTACAGCTGTAGCACCATTAAGCGAGATGCGATCTGCTACTTTAGACAAAATAGAAAAAGCGGTGCGCCAACTCTTCGCCGGTAATGATGCCAATGATATCACTATGATACAGATTGCTAATACGGCAAATGTGTCGTTGCAAACGCTCTATAAGTATTTTGGTGATAAGCAAACGGTACTCTATACCATTATGGATATAGTGCTTGGAAGACTAGCGGCAAGAATGATGGATCATCTACAAGGTATTGATAGCGTAGAGGATCGTTTACGTAAGACGTTATGGGTATGCTTGGATTTTGTAGATACCCAGCCTGATGCCGTGATGGTGTTATCCAAAGTCTCAATAGCGCGTTTTCATAACATTGCTATCTATAAGAATAAAGAGCTTATTGATGCTTTTTTGAGTGTACTACAGGATGGTCAAAAGCGAGGGGTGCTGGTTGATACAGTGCCACTGTATATTCTATTTGATGTCTTTATGGGGTTTATCAGTCGCCTTGGTATTATGCATACGGTTCGTCAAGCAAACGTACCGCTAAATGATAATTTTGATGCTCTATTTAACATATTATGGCGCTCGATGTCTAAGCCTGAGTTATCTATTACTTAAATACCATAATCAGAGATATAGTCAGTCCAATGTGAAAAAGATACAGCGAGACTGGGATAGATTTTTTGTAGCCTCTGTCGGCGTAGGCACAGCAAGCCAGAAAAATTTGTGCCCGTTTCGAGATACTAAATAATGCATCCATTTTATTTGGCATCGACTATATAATTTTTCACATAATAAATAATGAGCTATAACCCTTTCTGATTAAAGACTTATAGCTATGCATAGCTCAGACAATACATCATCAACTTACAGCAGTTTATTGTGCGGCATAGGATAGTTTCATGCCCACAATATAAGCATCATTGTCTTCGAATTTACCAATTTTTGTACCGCTAGCAGCCAATAAACCCTCCGCATCACCTAACATCAGATACTTACCACCGACAGAAACTGCCCACTCAGGCGTAAGGTTATATTTTGCACCAAGTCCAACGCTATAATATCCTTCTGTAGGCCCTAAAGGTGATACTGGATTACCAGCGCCACTATCCCAACCGATTGAACCTGATACCGCAAGCTTTGGGGTAAGACGCTTGCCAAGTCCCAGCTCTAACATGTAAGAGTCGTCGTCATATTCCAAAAGCTTCACTTGATCGACAGTATTACCTTGTAACGCATTTAAAGCGACGCCATTTTTATCCAACAATGGTGGCGCTATTTCAAAATCACTCCAAGGAACCCAGCGTGCTTTCGCGATTAATAATGTAGTGGGATTAAGCCCCGTTTGAAAGTCAATATTTATTGATTTAGGCGTGGTGAGCTCTTTTTCTTTGGTTTGGGTAGCGCTTAATCCTAATGATTGTGTTAGTAACGGCGGTAGTGCATTGACAATTGGCATAGACTCTGCATACTTCACGTCATGATCAATTTCTGAACGATAAGTAATCGCTGCCTTCAGACCGATTTCAGGCTTGAGATAAGCAGCTCCTACCATATAGCCATAAGCATCATTTTTTGCTATTTGCAGCGTGTAATTATCAACCGCTCTTAGCGCAGGGTTTTTACCACGAATTCTCAATTCCCCTTCAATCTTTTGTAGGACTGGCCCACCGTATATTTTGAAGTTGTTGTTTGCTCCCAAATTTACGCCTAATAAGCCCGTAAAATTATCTGAACTAACATCGACCGCCGTCTGTTTGCTGTCATTGTCAGGAGCATTGAGATTAGTTAAGGAGTTATCACCTTGGTAAAGAATTTTAGCGCCGAAAGGTTGATCATAAAAAACCCCCACACTGAATCTATCATTGATGTCCGTTTTTACGCCATAAGCGTAGCCTTCATACCGCTCTCCAAGATCTCCTATTTGGTCATCGTTTGACTCTACCCCAGAGATATCAGGACTAATCGTATAGGCACTGGCGTAGGCTAATGTGCCACTAGAACTAAAATCTTCGCTCGCTTGACCAGAACGATCTAATCCTGCCGCGCCCGCAAGCGATGATAAAGATAAAGCTGTGAGCGCCAATGAAATCTTGGATAGCCTATATAGTTTGGATTTAGACATTTTACATTCTCCTTGGTAGACATAATAAATGACATCCGTTGTCATTGAATGATTAAAGCCTTACTGGTAAAAATGTTAAAACTCTTAGATTAACACATGAAGTGCAATACCAAATATGAGGTGAAAAAAAGACCTAGATGCGCTAGCATCAAAGTCTTTATCCACCGACCAAAGTGAGATTGCAACCATGAACT
>NZ_JABRVQ010000013.1 GCF_013248965.1 Psychrobacter okhotskensis
GGCGGTTAGTGTGGTTTTACCGTGGTCAACGTGTCCGATGGTACCGACGTTGACGTGTGGCTTGCTGCGTTCAAACTTGGCCTTTGCCATGGGTATTTCCTCTTTTTTTGGGGGCAGTGTTCAACTATGATAAATACAGTAGTTGAGACAATCCTGACCACATTAAGATAATTGTTAAAAGGGTGCACATACTAATGTGCAGATATTATAAGAAAATCACGGCCAATAACAAGTCTTTTAACCAATTATTGGCGTATTCTTCAATGACAATATAAAGATATGCCCTATATTGTCATTATTAAATAACGATTATTTACTCGTCGCCATCTTTAGAGTTGAACTTAGAGATGATGTCAGCGGCCACTGATTTTGGAATCTCAGCGTACTTTTGGAATTCCATTGAGTATGTTGCACGGCCTTGAGACATTGAGCGCATCTGTGTGGCATAGCCAAACATTTCCGCTAATGGGACTTCTGCACGAATCTGCTTAGTACCACCAGGTAAATCTTCCATACCTTGAACCATACCACGACGACGGTTTAAATCGCCCATGATGTCGCCCATGTAATCTTCAGGGGTCTCAACTTCAACTTTCATCACTGGCTCAAGTAGTGCAGGGTTTGCTGCCATGAAGCCTTTTTTGAAAGCGATAGAACCAGCCATTTTAAATGATAGCTCATCCGAGTCAACATCATGGTAAGAACCGTCATACAACGTCGCTTTTACGCCAACGATTGGATAGCCAGCAAGTACGCCGTTTTTCATGCGCTCTTGAATACCTTTATCAACCGCACCGTGGAACTCTTTTGGTACCGTACCACCAACCACTTCTTCAGCGAATTCATATAGAACGTCGCCCGCTGGATCCATAGGCTCAAGACGTAACCAAACGTGACCAAATTTACCACGACCACCTGTTTGACGTACGAATTTGCCTTCTTGCTCAACCGTCTCACGAATCGTCTCACGATAAGCAACCTGCGGCGCACCGATGTTGGCTTCAACGTTAAATTCACGCTTCATACGGTCAACTAGAATCTCTAGATGCAGCTCACCCATACCACTGATGATCGTCTGACCAGATTCTTCGTCAGTATGTACACGGAACGATGGATCTTCTTTGGCCAAACGACCTAAAGCGATAGACATTCTTTCTTGGTCAGCTTTGGTCTTAGGTTCAACGGCAAGACTGATAACTGGATCTGGGAATTCCATACGCTCAAGTGTGATAACATTTTGCTCATCACATAGCGTATCACCAGTCGTCACATCTTTCATGCCAACCAATGCTGCGATATCACCAGTACGAATTTCTGCAAGCTCTTCTTGAGAGTTCGCCATCATCTGTACGATACGACCAACGCGCTCACGCTTCATTTTAACTGGGTTATAGACACTGCTACCTTGCGTCAAAACACCTGAATAAACACGAACGAAGGTTAAGTTACCAACGAACTTATCATTCATGATTTTGAATGCTAAAGCTGAGAATGGGGCTTCGTCTGATGCTTCACGAGTGCCTTCACTTTCTTCTTTGTCATCAAGAATACCGCGGATAGCTGGTACATCCATTGGCGCAGGCAGATACTGAATAACCGCATCCAACATTTTTTGTACACCTTTGTTTTTAAAGGCAGTACCACAAAGTAGTGGAATGATTTGATTATCAATAGTCAACTGACGAATAGCAGCATTGATTTGCTCTACAGACAATTCACCGTTTTCAAGATACTCATTCATGAGTTCTTCTGATGCTTCAGCGGCATTTTCTACAAGATGTTCGCGATACTCTTCCGCTTTTTCTTGTAGTTCAGCTGGGATTTCGCGCTCTTCAAATTCCATACCTTGAGACGCTTCATCCCAATATAGAGCTTTCATAGTCACAAGATCAACAACGCCTTCGAAGTCATCTTCTTTACCAATTGGAATAACCAATGGTACAGGGTTGCCACCTAGACGAGTTTTGATTTGCTCAATAACACGATAAAAATCAGCGCCAACGCGATCCATTTTGTTTACAAATGCAAGACGTGGAACTTTATATTTGTTTGCCTGACGCCATACGGTCTCAGACTGTGGCTGAACGCCGCCTACTGCACAGTAAACCATGCAAGCGCCATCAAGTACACGCATAGAACGTTCAACTTCGATCGTGAAATCAACGTGACCTGGGGTGTCAATAATGTTGATACGATGTTCGTCAAACTGCTTTGCCATACCTGACCAAAAGCAAGTCGTCGCCGCAGAAGTAATAGTAATACCGCGCTCTTGTTCTTGCTCCATCCAATCCATGGTGGCTGCGCCATCATGAACTTCACCAAGCTTGTGGCTAACGCCGGTATAGAATAAGACACGCTCTGTCGTGGTCGTTTTACCAGCATCAATGTGCGCAGAAATGCCAATATTGCGATAGCGTTTTAGGGGAGTTTTACGAGCCATAGTGTTTTCCTAGGGAAATTCGTGTATATATTAATGTGTTGTATCTCTACCTCATACTCTATGACAAAGCAGTCAGCTTCGTAATATTACTTACTGATTATTGGGCCTAATACGGACAAAAAAAGAGCAAATACTTAGAATAGTGCGGCATCAAATTTGGGATGCTGTCTATAAAGAACAGTATCCTTTTAAGGACAGCATCTTGACAGATGTCCGCCATCCAGATTATGTGAGTATTTTATTATCTTACGATGAAAAAATATCAATAATCTGATGAGGATGACGGCAATCAATAGAATAAATAATTAACTAGCATCAGCTATTTCTTTAAAACTACTCTTGATAGGTAGTCTAAAAAATAGCTTAGAAACGGTAATGAGAGAACGCTTTGTTAGCATCTGCCATACGGTGAACTTCGTCACGTTTCTTCATAGCGTTGCCTTTACCATCAGCGGCATCATTCAATTCGCCAGCCAAACGTAAAGCCATAGATTTTTCAGAACGCTTTGCAGCAGCTTCAGCTAACCAACGCATAGCCAAGGCAGTACGACGGGAGGGGCGTACTTCCATTGGTACTTGGTAGGTAGCACCACCAACACGGCGAGCTTTTACTTCTACCATTGGGCGTACATTCTCTAAAACTTCTTCGAAGAAAGAGACTGGATCTTCAATCTTACGCTTTTCACTTACTGTCTCAAGAGCACCGTAAACGATACGCTCAGCAGTAGATTTTTTACCATCACTCATTACATGGTTGATGAATTTTGCAACAGTTTGGCTACCAAACTTAGGATCCGGTAGGATCTCACGGGTAGCAACGACGCGACGTCTTGGCATAATAAATTTCCTTGTCTTCAGGAGTGTCCAACATTCACAACATCATACTTGTCATAATAGGACAGGGTGATGAGTTGTCAGTTAGCCTTACTGCATGGTGGTATGTTTGCGAGTAACCAGTCGATATAAAATAATTTATATTAACCAATACTACCGCTGACACCGAACCCATGCACAGTTATTGGGTAATGCAAATAAGCTAAGCTAATATTAAGCTTTAGGCTTCTTGGCACCATATTTAGAGCGACCTTGTCTACGGTCTTTAACGCCTGCGCAATCTAGTGCACCGCGAACGGTATGATAACGTACACCTGGTAGATCTTTTACACGACCACCACGGATAAGAACAACACTGTGCTCTTGTAGGTTATGACCTTCGCCGCCGATGTAGCTTGATACTTCATAGCCTGAAGTCAAACGTACACGACATACTTTACGCATGGCTGAGTTAGGTTTTTTAGGCGTGGTAGTATATACACGAGTACATACACCGCGACGTTGTGGGCACGCTTGCAACGCAGGAACTTTTGACTTTTCCTTGATGGTTTTGCGACCCTTGCGAATCAATTGGTTAGTTGTTGCCATGAGGCATCCTTCTCCCGTTTGGTATAAAACAAAAAAATGGGGCAATGCACCATCGATCTGACGCAATTCGCAGATTTCGGCACACCCATTTTTAGGACAGTATATTATAAAGAGTTGTTGCTGCTAATTCAACCACTTATGAGTGGTTTTACTTTACAACATTCGATATATATGCATTAAGCCTACCACTATAACACTTTATCTGTTCTGCACTAAAAAATAGCTGAAAAACAAGACGTTAAATACGGTAAAGCTGGCAGACTTAGGCAGTATGAACACAAGCATTATCGATAAAAGATATTTAGAGATAAATGCTTGGCAGTTCGTGACCATTAAATGGCGATATTATCTTGTTTTTCAAGACAGCCAAGAAAATATCGCTACATTTAAATATGGACCGTTATTTCAATTTACTTCTTTGGTTGGTCAGCTGCTTTGTCCGTCTCTGTATTTTTTGGCTGGCTATCTGACGATTTATCTGAGCTGTCTTTTTTACTGTCTTGGTCTTTTGGCTCTTTCTGTTCATCGTTACTGGTGGTTTTACTTACCTCTTCCTCGCTACCGCTATCATCAGTAATCGCACGATTGGCAAGTTTTGCTTCTGGAGCAAAGGTTGCTTGCGCTACCCCGATAACCTCGTCAATGAGCTGACTATTATAACGCATACCTACTATTACCGCAGTGCCTGGTAAAAAACGACGTATCCATGACAAATTGATCTGATCAAGATCGATGCCTACTTGACTGGCAATATTGTCTACTTGTTCAGCATAGAAGTTCACATTTTTATTTTTAAGACCTAGATTTTTAAGCTCATTGTGTAAACCGCTGCTTTGCGCATTATCCAGTAAGCCTTTACCAATACCAATGCCCGCCAGTAGCGCTTGTTTTTCTTGCATCTTGCTGAGGTCAGCATTGGCAAGCAGCTCGTACGCCATCTTCACGCCTTGCTTACCTGTCAACGGCTTATTATAAACCGCCGCCAATTGATAAACGGTACGCAAAGAGACCAGCAATAGCCATAAAGTATCAGCCAACAAACCTGGTAGTCCGGCCAAACCAGTCAAACCACCAATCGTAGCAAGCGCACGGTTTTGATTGGCAATGTCGGTCGCCAATGCGTAGCGCTCTTCATCGTCTAAACTCGCCACGCTGGCAAAACGATGCTCATTGGGCAAATCAATCTGGCTCCAAGTGGCTGCAAGCTTAGCAATTTGTGCAAATGCCCCGTCAACCGTCGATTGGAATAAACTATTCGGCACTACTTTTTTGGCATACTTGCCATAAGTCGCAAATCGTGTGCCCAATAACTGCTGGGTCGCCTTTAGGGTTTGTTCTCGGAATAGGTCTTGTTGAAAATCTTCATCGCCTAGATTTACCGCTTTATAGTGACTTGGCTTACCCGTTTTTGCATTCATGCTGTCAATCACTGCACCCATGCGCTCCAGATTATTGCGCGTAAAAGAGCCAATAGTGTTGATGCCTTTAGAGAGAGTGCTACGCTTTGCCATCGTGATGTCCTTAATATGATGATTGGTCGTTTTTTTATAGTAGTAATGAATGGGTCATTTTAGCCAATGAGGCAAACGGCTGTCAGTGCGAACAATGTTATCGCGCTCACAAATTTTGTATCTAAAAGTATAGTTTATTTATAATTGTCGACCTTCTCCTACCCCTCTACCCTGCTTTTATTTGGACAAAAATAGCCATGTCTCAATGACCAAAACAACGATTATCATATCGCAAAACAGACAGGGATAGTCACTTTTAACCGTAATCAATGTTTTGTCGTTATTTTGCACTTATCCAAAGATTTTGAACCCTTGATACGTTATCATATGGCATAGGCTGAGGCATTAGCTGGCCACTATTTATCATGGATTTGGTTCTATGATAAAAGCAATAATCCTGTGAAAGCGGCCTATATAGGTTAAAAGACTTGTTAGAAATAGTCGTTATTTAAGCCTCTAGGCTGTCTTCATCAGGCTATTGCTACAAAAAACAGCCATGCCAACCGCTACATAATAGAATGTTGGACTCAAAAGCGATTATTAAAGGTAATTATCAAAAATCGTTATTAATAAGGAATAGAATATGCGCCGCGTTGTTATCACTGGAGCAGGGATTGTCTCTTGTATCGGACATGATTTAGCCACCGTCACTGCCGCTCTTAAGCAAGGGCAGTCTGGCATTACATTTAACGACTCTTATGCTGAGCATGAATTTAAGTCGCACGTTAGTGGCAGTATCGATAAAGCAGAACTTGACACCTCCGCTATAGATCGTAAATTAAAGCGCTTCTTTAGTGATGCCAGCCTCTATGCCTATGTTAGCGCCTTGAATGCAATCGAGCACGCTGGCTTATCGCTTGAGACTATCAATAGCAATCCACGTGTGGGCGTCGTAGCCAGCTCGGGCGGCGCATCGACAGAAAATATCGTCAATGCCATAGATGCGATGCGTGAAAAAGGTCTACGCGGTGTCGGTGCGATGGCGGTGCCAAAAACGATGGGCAGCTCGGTATCCGCCGCCTTGGCCACTGGGCTAAAAATTCAGGGTGTTTCCTACTCTCTTGCCTCTGCTTGCGCGACCTCAACCCACTGTATCGGCCATGCCGCTGAGCTTATTCAGCTCGGTAAAGCTGATATTGTGCTCGCTGGTGGTAGTGAAGCGGAACACTGGACGCAGTCATGTATGTTTGATGCCATGGGTGCGGTCAGTACTCAGTATAATGACACGCCACAACTTGCCTCAAGAGCGTATGACAAAGACCGTGATGGTTTTGTCATTGCCGCTGGTGGCGCGATGGTTGTTGTTGAGAGCTTAGAGCATGCTCAAGCACGTGGTGCCAATATATTGGCTGAAATTGTCGGCTACGGGGCCAGCTCTGATGGTGCAGAAATGGTCGCACCAAGCGGTGAAGGTGCAGTACGCTGTATGCAGCAAGCACTAGCCGAAGCGGGCTTACAAAGCGTCGATTATATCAATAGCCACGGTACGAGTACGCCACTAGGTGATATCACTGAGCTTAAAGCGATTGCTAAAGTATTCGGTAATGATGTCAACAAAGTCCCGCCTATCAGCTCGACCAAGTCAATGACCGGTCATAGCTTGGGTGCCGTCGGTGCGCAAGAATTAATCTATTGCTTACTGATGCTACAAGAAGGCTTCATTGCGCCAAGTATTAATGTTGAGAATTTAGACCCTGCGGCTGAAGGCTTTGATATCGTCACCGAAAAACGCGACGCCAATCTCGAAACCTTGATGAGTAATAGCTTTGGCTTTGGCGGTACCAATGCCACCTTAATTATCAAAAAGTTTGACGCGTAACCTATGCCTGTAAAAAATCACAAGAATACTGAGCAGACAGCTTCTGCCCTATCGCCAGCTACTAAACCTAGCTGGCGTTTTGGTGGGCTAACGTCTGCAGAGCTGATGCCAAAACTACAGCATCATTTAATATCACAAGATACTGAGTCAAACTGGCAATTGGTTTGGCTAAATAATGACGGTCGACCAGTGATCGGCTTGCTACCTAAAGTCAGCTGGTCAATCCATTATGACGCTACCAATGATAAGCTAACTAATGAGAAGACAGCGGCTTACAAAGTGGTTAAAAAATGCCGTGATGCATGCCGTGATAATAGCAGCGCGTCAACAATAACGTATATGAGCTATACCACATGGCAAGATGAATTAATCAGTTATAGTCAAACTTATGATGCTAATAATGAAAACCCAGAACCAGTAAGCGATTTAAATGAAAAACCAAGTTATCATCATGGTCTGATAGGCTTTATCGGTTACGATATCGCTGCTCATGAGCTTAGCCCAGCTGCACATATTGAGCTAGCAACGCAGCCTTGTGCCATTTTGGGACATTACGATATCTACCTCACCCCATCAGATAAAGAAAATGGCTGGAGGCTAAATACGCTAGGTTTAAATACTGCTAGTGAAGCAACAGACGCCACACTATCAGCGCTTATATCGTATTTAGACACGCTAGAGCATCAACTATCTAGTAGAAACAAACCCTCTCATGATAATGAGCCACCGTTGGCGCCATTAATATTGAACGAGCGCTGGCATAAAAATGATTATCAAAGGGCTTTTGCAAAAACTCAACAGTATCTACAGCAAGGCGACTGTTATCAAATCAATCTGACGCAAGCATGGCAAGGCACTTTTAATAATATTACTAATCATGGTAGCGCAACGAAACTGGTTGATTACTTACCTGCCCTACATCGAAATACCAAAGCTCCCTTTGCAGGGTACTTACAAATCAGTCATCTTGATCGTGAGGGCCATGCAAATAAGGGTGAAAGTGATTTTGAGCTACTAAGCTGCTCGCCTGAGTTATTTTTTACCTTTACAAAAGAGACGAACACTGGCAAACATCATATTCGTACCAAACCAATCAAAGGAACGATGCCACGCGGATTGAATACTGTACAAGACAATGCTTATAAACAGCAGCTTATCGATAGCGAAAAAGACCGTGCCGAAAACGTCATGATCGTCGACTTACTGCGCAATGATTTGGGTAAATACGCCAAAATTGGTAGCGTCAAAGTGCCGCAATTATTTGCGATTGAGACCTTTAGCAATGTGCATCATATGGTGAGTACCATCACCGCTGAGTTAAAGGCAGATACTCATCCATTAGCTGTATTGTTTGGCAGTTTGCCCGCAGGCTCTATCACGGGGACGCCCAAAAAACGGGCGGTTGAGATTATATCCGAACTGGAAACTGCACCGCGCGGTGCTTATTGTGGCACCATGGGCTATATGAACTTTGATGGTAGTGGCCAATGGAATGTGCTCATTCGTACCCTGCAAGCCACCAATTCATTGAATGGTGATAGACAAGTCAGTCTCTGGGCAGGTGGTGGCATCACGGTTGCCTCCGACTGCGATGCAGAATATCAAGAATGCCTCGATAAGGTAGGTAATTTGCTCTCAGTCCTTGCTGACAATAGTGCTAGTAAATGATATTAAGATTTATATGACCCTATGATAAAAAATAAAGCCTGCCAACGTGACGTTGAGCAGGCTTTATTGTCGATATTTATTGCGGCAATTCAGCTATCGTCGTTATGAGCTAACCAAAAGATTACGCATTAACCCGCAGCGATATCGTTAGAGTCATGTAGCGTTTTTAAGGCCTCAATCAGGCGCTCATGTTGTACTGGCGTACCAATGGTAATGCGTAAGTACTCATTGATACGCGGTTTGTCAAAATGACGGACAATGATACCTTGTTCACGTAGGGCAGAAGCCACCGTGCTAGCATTGCCATCTTTAGGACGGGCAAAGACAAAATTGGCATGCGATGGCAGCACGTCATAACCAAGTGCCGTTAAATCTGCAGTCAGTGATTCGCGCAAGTCCATAACCTGCTGACGCATTTGCTCAAAATACTCGACATCTATCACACTAGCAGTCGCCCCAGCTTGCGCCAGCTTATCGAGTGGAAAACTGTTAAAGCTGTTTTTCATACGTGTTAATGCTTCAATCAATGAGACATTGCCAAAAGCCATACCGACGCGCAGACCGGCGAGCGAGCGTGATTTTGAAAAAGTTTGCGTCACTAGAATATTATCAAACTCATTAATCAAGCTAATGGCTGAAACCGTCGTATCTTGATTATTTTCAGTGCTTTGAGCAAAATCAATATACGCCTCATCAATCACAACCACTGCATTTGAGTGTTCACCCGCCAGCTTACGAATGTCATCAAGCGATAACAGTAAACCGGTTGGCGCATTAGGATTGGCGATGATGATACCGCTACAAGGCTGACGATACGCATCAGGATCGACACTAAAGTCTTCTTCTAAAGGAATTTGTATCAGATCGACACCAAACGTCTGTGCATAAACCGGATAAAAACTATAGCTGATATCAGGTGCTAAGACAGGACGCTCTTTTAGGAAAAAACTGGCAAAGACGAGCGCCAACACTTCGTCTGAACCGTTACCGACAAAGACTTGGTTTGCCTCAAGACTATAAAGCTGCGCTAAGGCCGCCCGCAAATCATCAGATTCGGGTGCAGGATACAAGCGCAAATCTTCCGCTTGCTTCTCTAACACCTTAGCGATTGCCTGGCCTACTTTCGGTGACGGCGGAAAAGGATTTTCATTGGTGTTTAATTTACATAAATGTTCGTGCTGCGGCTGCTCACCCGGCACGTAAGGTGACAAGTGACGCGCTTTAGATGACCAAAGTCTGGTGTCTATCTTTGATTCACTCATAAATTATCCTAAAATTAGCCACAAAGACTATTAAAAGTAAATGTCCAAAAAAATCTCAAAAGTAACGCTTAAGCTATCCAAAGTGTACTACTGATAACGATAACGGGCTGAGCGCGCATGGGCTTCTAAGTCTTCTCGCTGCGCTAAAATATCTGCCGTTTCAGCCAGTGGCTTACTGCCCGCTTCACTACAATAAATAATCGATGACTTCTTTTGAAAATCATAGACACCAAGCGGTGAGGAGAACCGTGCAGTGCCCGAAGTT
This sequence comes from Psychrobacter okhotskensis, assembly GCF_013248965.1. GTDB lineage: Bacteria > Pseudomonadota > Gammaproteobacteria > Pseudomonadales > Moraxellaceae > Psychrobacter > Psychrobacter okhotskensis. The sequence goes on from NZ_JABRVQ010000013.1 coordinate 10,388, forward strand.
GGCAGCACATGATTGGGTCCTGCGCAGTAGTCACCAATTGCCTCTGGCGTATGACGCCCCATAAAGATAGCACCCGCATGACGAATGTCGTTTAACAGCGCATCAGGATGGTCAACAGACAGCTCTAAATGCTCAGGGGCAATACGATTAATGAGCGCCAACCCTTCAGCTCTATCTTTCACTAGTATCAATGCGCCACGGTTTTGTAATGAATCACGAGCGATATCAGCTTTTGGTAATTCTGCCAGTGCTTTTTCAATTTCAGCAGCCACTTCTGCAAGCTGCTGTTCACTGGTCGTGACAAAGATGGCTTGGGCGATACGGTCATGTTCAGCTTGTGATAACAAGTCCATCGCTAGCCAATCAGCGCGATCTTGCGGCTCACCTTCTGCATAGACCAACACTTCAGAAGGACCGGCAATCATATCAATACCAACTTGCCCAAATACCGCACGCTTTGCCGCTGCCACGTACTTGTTACCAGGGCCAGTGATTTTATCTACCGCTGGTATAGTTTCAGTACCGTAAGCCAGTGCCGCCACTGCTTGCGCACCACCAATGGTAAAGACGCGGTCCACTTGTGCCAAATGTGCTGCTGCCAATACCAATGGATTGAGTATGCCTTTAGGCGCTGGTACCACCATAATCACTTCATTAACGCCAGCTACTTTGGCAGGAATAGCATTCATCAATACAGAAGAGGGATAAGATGCCAGACCACCGGGTACATAGATACCGACGCGATCGAGCGCAGTCACCTTTTGACCTAAGCGATTGCCCAGCTCATCTTCATAGTGCCAAGTTTCTTGTACTTGGCGCTCATGAAAGGTCTGCACCCGTGTCGCTGCCGTGGTCAATGCTGTTTTTACTTTTTCATCAAGGTTGGCAAACGCTTCAGCAAGCGCCTCTTTCGACAGCTCTAGCTCTTGCATCGTCGTCGCTGGATGTTGGTCAAACTGCTGGGTTAACGCCAATACGACGCTATCACCATCGTGGCGCACTTGCGCAATGATATCATCAACGGTTGTTAATAAATCGGCATCATTGACTGTTTCAAAGGCAAGCAACTGTGTCAATTCACTATCAAAACTGGCATCTTGGGTACTTAACTGGCGCATGACCTCATCCTATGTCTGGGCATAAAATACTGCTAAAAAATAAACGATGGAAAAATAAAGCCAATGGTATAAATGTGGCAAAGGCTTTCGTCAGCTTATCTGTGCGTGTTTTATTCAGATTTTATCGTCTGACAAACCCACACAACAAAACCAGTTTAGCATGCTATGTCTATCATAGAGCGCTAAACTGGTTTAAAAATCTGCATAACCATGCTTTATATTACCAATGAATGCTTTACATTATTGGTGATAGTCACTGTTCTATGAATGTCTGTCTTATCAATTGCTAGCAACGCTGTCTTTAAAGCTGTCCAAGATCGGCTCAAGTAGTGCAAATTTGCGCTTGTAGCTGACTTGATTGACGATAAGGCGTGATGACACGTCGCAAATATGATCGCGCGCTTCCAGACCATTCGCGCGCAAGGTATTACCCGTATCGACCACATCGACGATTAAATCACCCAAACCGACTAAGGGTGCAAGCTCCATCGAACCATACAGTTTAATGACGTCGACTTGCTGACCTTGACTGGCAAAGTAAGCACGGGCGACATTGACATACTTGGTGGCGATACGTAGGCGGCGATTGGGTAGTGGCGCATCTTTTACGCCAGCGGTCATCAGCTTACATTGGGCAATTTTCAAATCAAGCAACTCATAAACATGGTTGGCACCATGCTCAAGCAATACATCTTTGCCTGCTACCCCAAAGTCAGCAGCGCCGTGTTCAACGTAGGTTGGTACATCACTGGCGCGTAAAATCAAGACACGTACGTTCGGGTTTGAGGTCGGGAAAATAAGTTTGCGTGAGGCTTCCGGGTCTTCTAATAGCTCAACACCAGCAGCGCGTAGCAATGGCATGGTCTCTTCTAAAATACGACCCTTTGATAAGGCCAGTGTTAAGCCAAAGAACTCATCATTTACTTCGTTTAATAAACCATCATTTGGTAGGCTATTGCTTGCTTCAGTCATAATGACATCGTGTCCATGTGCAGTGAGTATCCCCACTAAAGAGGATTTTTTAATTTATAACACCAAACGTTCAACTTTATAAAGCCAATCAAGCTTAATCGCTGGTTTAGTTGTTAGTTTAGTCGTTAGTATTGATACGTTCGATATTGACCCCAAGCGCACGCAGTTTTTCTTCAACATGCTCATAGCCACGATCGATATGATAAATACGGTCGATTAAGCTTTCACCTTCCGCCGTTGCTGCCGCCATCACCAGTGACATAGACGCACGTAAATCAGTCGCCATTACCGGTGCAGCAGTGAAGTTTTCGACCCCTTTGACTACCGCCGTATGACCATCTACTTGGATAGAAGCGCCTAAACGATTGAGCTCAGGTACATGCATATAGCGGTTTTCAAAGATATTTTCGATAAAAGTACTGGTGCCATTCGCCAAGCAAGCAATCGCCATGACTTGCGCTTGCATATCTGTTGGAAAGCCGGGGTGTGGCTGCGTACGGATATCAACCGGCAGTGGACGACCTTTCATTTGTGCACGAATCCAATCATCACCGCTAGTAATCACCGCACCCATATCTTCGAATTTTTCTAACACGGGTGTTAATAGCAGCGCAGATGTGTTTTTGGTCAACACATCACCGCGCGTCATCAACGCGCCAGCAAGGTAGGAGCCAGTTTCGATACGATCTGGCACCACTGAATACTCACAACCATGCAAGCGTTCAACGCCTTCGATGGTCATGATAGAAGTACCGATACCGCTTATTTTAGCGCCCATCGCCACCAACATATTGGCCAAATCGACCACTTCTGGCTCAAGCGCGCAATTACCCAAAACAGTCGTGCCTTTGGCAAGTGCGGCGGCCATGATGACGTTTTCAGTACCGCCAACGGTGATCATGTCAAATGAAAAGTTACAGCCAATCAGCTTGCCGCCTTTTGGCGCTTTTGCTTTTACATAGCCATTCTCGACACTAATCTCAGCACCCATCGCCTCAAAGGCTTTTAGATGTTGGTCTACAGGACGTGAACCAATCGCACAGCCACCGGGCAATGACACTTCTGCCTCACCAAAACGTGCCAGCAATGGCCCAAGGACTAAAATCGAGGCACGCATGGTCTTCACCAAATCATACGGCGCATAGAAATTATCAATACTCTTGGTATCACAAGTGACAGTATCGTCCTGCTTTTGGATTTTGATACCCATGCCACTGATCAATTCAATCAACGTCCGCACATCTTGTAATGAGGGCACATTGTGCAATGTCGTTGGGGTCTCGGCCAATATCATAGCTGCCAATAATGGCAAAGCAGCATTTTTGGCGCCTGAGATAGTGACTTCCCCTGCGATACGACTACTACCAGTGATTAAAAATTGATCCATAGAAGTGACAACCTAGCGATGAGTATTAAAAATAGTGAAAATCAGACTTATCGAACCAATCATTGTAATAATCGTTAAAACAATCAGTTCTGTACAAGCCCAGCGTATATAAAAAATTTAACCTTTTGACTGAACATCCCATTCAGCAGGTGTCAGCGCTTGAATATTGAGCGCGTGAATATCACCACTGGCAATCTTGTCGTTGACTAACGCATAGATCGCTTGCTGGCGTTGCACGGCGCGCTTGCCTTCGAAACTAGCATCAACCACGCGTACATCAAACTTATTACCTTGATTGGCAGCTTGAATAAAAGCGTCTGGGAAATGAGTCTGTAAAAATGCAATCAGGTCGTCAGCGTTCATGCTCATAGAATATTCTGCCTTAAGTGTTAAATAGGGTATAGAGGTAAAGTGACGACATTATAACAAGAGTTTAAGCATCTTACAGTACTGTCTTATGCAACTGCGCCTAAGCCATAAAACCAGCAATGACGACACGGTTATGAACATCCTAGACGCTAGACATTCAAGCAGTACTGAGATTAACAAACACGACTACTTGAGCTCTTTATCCAAGTAAGTCAAAACCTGCGCGCGCACATCGTTTAGCCAGCGTAGTGGTGGCGCCATAGCTCCGATACTGGTCGCATGACTGGCCCCTTCAATTTCACCATTTTCTACCGTGACACCCGCTTTTTTTAACGCTTTGGTCATTTTAATCGTATTGGTAGCGTACACGATTTTATCGTTTTCGGCGGTTAGTAATAGATAAGGGGGCTGCTCGCCTTTGATATGACGATCGGGCATAACCTCGTCTGGTGTGGCATCAGCAGCAAAAGCTGTTGCGCTATCAAACTTACGAAAGTCGTAGCTATAAGGGCCTGCAATGCCAATAACTGCCTTGATGTCTTTTGGCTTAATACCATAAGGTGCTAAAAAATCTTCATTAGCAACGGCAGCAACCACATTGAACGCACCAGCAGAATGCCCAACCACTGCCAAGCGTTTTGGATCAGCATGCAAGCTGGTCGCATTGTCGAAAATCCAAGCAATCGCTTGCGCTGCATCTTCGACGTAATCGGGATATACATGCTCAGGTGCTTTACGATAATTAATTACGGCGGTGACATAACCTGCCTGCGCCAAACTTTGACCGACAAAGGCGTACTGTTCCTTATTACCACTCTCCCACGAGCCGCCATGGACGAAAACCACCATCGGATAACTGTCATTAATAACAGCATCTTTAGTAGCACTCTCGGCTTTCATAGCTTGGGCTAAAGGCTTGGGATAATAAATATCCAAATCTTGTAATGGCTCATCACCGTATAGAATATTTTTACTAACACCAACACCACCACTTGACGTAATGCCATTGACCACAGCGAGCGGTGACAAAGCTTGTGCGTTTTGAACGGCAAGTGCGATACCACCTACTGCCAATGCGGCTGCGCCCGTCAATTTTAAAATACCTAGTTTGCTAGCGGTATTACTAACAAGGCTTTCATTGTTTATTTTATGATTAATTGTATTGTGCTGCGCGCGCTTGTTTGCATCTTTCATTGTCAGTATCCCTATTATATTTATATATTGGTCAAACCTAATAGCATTGCGACAGCCGTCTTATAGAATGAACATTAGGGTCTGTCTTGTCTATTCTTCACCTGTTATATCTTACTGGCTGATCGATGCATTATCGTGCTTTTACTGTTGCCGCTGTTTAGGCTTATTGTGATTGTTCGGCAGTAAGCCTATTAGGCCGTGTTGATCTCAATAAAGGCTTACTGATTCTGATAAAGGTCAATATAAGGACTAGATGACGGCTGAGTAACTGACTCGCCTTCCTCTGTTATAACGATAGGCGTCGCAGTACTAGCAGCATCAGCCGTTGCGACATTATTTACATTAGGGTTGACGTTAGACGCTACATTAGGGTCGATAACGGGCGCTGTGGCAGGGTTGGCCAAATTATCTTCATACATAATATCGTCTTCAGCCAACTTAACTCCTCTATCATCGACGACGGTGGTCAGTAATACCAGCTCTGTGATTCCGACTGTGTCGTTAGCGATATCAATCAGGTGGCTTTGCTGGGTAGGCGTCATGCGTCCCATGATATAAACCACCCCATCATCGGTCACCGCTTTGATCTGTGAGGCTTTGACGCCATCACTTGCCGCGACTTTTGCCAGCAGCTTGGAGGTGATATAGCCATCATGAACCGTTGAGCTATAACCCTTCGAGGCACTAACGCTCAGCTCGTTATAGACACTGCGTACATCGGGCATAGAGCTCACGACTTTTTCGACTTCTGCTTTAATCGCTTCGGTAGGCACTTCGCCAGTCAGCAACACTTCACTGTTAAAACTATCAATGCCCATGCGGCTGGTTTGCTGTAGGTCTTCTTTGAGACCATAAACATTGATTTTGACCGTATGCTCAATACTACGATCGAGCAGACGCTGTGGAATCGTACGCTCAGTCATTGGCACGCCATAGGTGCCCTCGGTACTATTGGTCAGATAATTGGTGGTACAACCTGTACTGATGAGACCAGTCATTAGCATAACGCCTATCGCAGTGCGACGTGATAAGCCAAAAATAGCAGTGCGCAAATGCATCCGTGTCATTATTTACCTCTTAGAGCATGATGTGACGATTGTTTGGGTTCAATTGGTTTAGCAGTTTTAACTGAGTAACTATCAAATATCGAATATCGAATATCGAATATCGAATATCAAATATCAAAGTAAGAATTATCGACTGAGTAATCGCTAACGTCATCGTTTCTACGACTAGCCATTTTCGTTCAATTACTTTACTTAATTTTTACGGTGGACGGTTAGGTTTTTGGTAACGATAACATGCCGTCGTATTTTCTTTGCCTGTTTGGTAACACAGTCAAAACGCAACATTACCACGCGCTGGCTATAAAAGCGCTTTTTAGCCACTCCGGCTTATTCTCTGATTTATCATTGATATAATCGTTATTTCTATTTGTATGGTTAGCAACAATGCTGCGAGTATTGACCTTATTCGTATCATAAGCAATGACATCAAAGCGGCACTCATAGTGACTATATTCAGGGTGCGCCTGTAAAAAATAACGAGCTGTTTTGATCACTTTACGCTGTTTGCTTGCCGTAACGCTAAGCGCGGCATCACCAAACCCTGAATGCTGGCGCTGGCGTACTTCAATAAATACCAGCGTCGACCATGCTGAACCCGTCTCCAACATTACCAAATCTAATTCACCAACTTTAGGCTGCTGCCAGTTTTGCGCAATCAGCTGCAATCCTTGCGCATGTAAAAACTCGCACGCTCGTTGTTCAAAGCGGCTGCCTTGGCGCTGTTTTGGTGAAGTAAGGGTCAAAGGTTTATGATCTGCCATAACGTCCATGGGTCTGCTCAACATTTCATAATTATCATAGCACAACATGCTAAACTAACCACTTTTGCGTCCTTTTATCGCTATTAATTATTCACTACTTGAATGATTGATATATGATAAATGCCAGCGCCACCTTATTTTTTAATTCCTGTTTTTAATACTTCGAGGTTTTATGTCTACCCCTACTGCGATGCCAGCTTGTCTTTATATCGTTGCCACGCCGATTGGTAATCTCACCGATATGACGCCGCATGCGGTCGATATCCTAAAGCAAGTCGCTATCATTGCCTGTGAAGACACCCGTACCTCAGGTAAACTGTTGTCGCATTTTGGCATCGACACTAAAGATAGCAAAGGCAGTAAAACGGACGATACCAAAGCGCCAGCCACTCATAATAGCGCTGATAATGCCGATGCCACCGAGACTGTAGGTAAGCAAAAAGGACATAATAAGCTGTGGGCCTATCATGAGCACAATAGCGCCATTCAAACGCCTAAAATTATTGAGATGATCGGGCAAGGTTATTCGGTCGCCTTAATCAGTGATGCCGGCACGCCGTTGGTCAGTGACCCTGGTTATCAATTGGTGCAAGCTGCCCATGCCGCTGGGGTTACTGTGTCACCTATCGTTGGCGCATCTGCCGCTATTGCTGCATTGTCTGTAGCGGGATTGCCGTCAGACCGTTTTAGCTTTATTGGTTTTTTACCAGCGAAAACTCATGGTCGCCAAAAACAACTGACTGCTCTAAACACGCGTACCGAAACATTGATATTTTATGAAGCACCGCATCGTATTATCGCCAGCTTAGAAGATATGGCGACGATATTTGGCGACGATCGTGACGTGACTTTTTGCCGTGAATTGACCAAGACTTTTGAGACTGTTCGTAAGAGTACGCTGGGCGACTTGGTTGAGTTTGTCAAAGCAGATGACAATCAGCAGCGCGGCGAAATAGTCGTGGTGGTCGCTGGCGTTGATGCGGCACAAGATACTGACGATATCAGCATTCATGATAAATTATTACAGCGTTTGTTAGAGGATTTATCGGTCAAAAAAGCGGCTGCATTGGCGTCCGATATTACGGGCGTCAAAAAGAATGCCCTTTATCAGCGTTTGCTTGAACTACAAGCCGAATGACTTTCGAATATCAAAAATAGCCGTTTATAATTTAATTGAGGAGAAATGAACAATGTACGATGTAATGGCGATAGGGAATGCCTTGGTTGACCACGAATACGTGTTGTCCGATGCAGCATTAGAAGAGACAGATTTAACCAAAGGTAATATGACCTTGGCAGGTATTGAAGAGCAGCAGCAACTGCTGGCCTACTTCCAACTTGCAGAAATTGCGCCATCAAAACAAGCCGGTGGTGGCTCAGCTGCCAATACCATGTATGCCTTTGCCAGCTTAGGCGGCAAGCCCTTTTATGCGTGCCGTGTGGGCGATGATGATCAAGGCGCCTTTTACCTCAGGGACTTGCACGAAGCAGGCGTCGCCACCTCAGACAAATCTATCCATGAAGGTGGTGTAACTGGATCTTGTGTGGTTGCAGTGACCGAAGATGGTGAACGTACCATGCAGACTTATCTAGGCACCTCAAGCGATATTGTCGCTGATAACGTCGATTTTGATGCGCTAACGCAAGCAGATTGGTTATACCTAGAAGGCTATTTGGCCATGTCCGAGAGCATCCAGCCAGCCATGACTCAGTTACGTCAGCAAGCTGGCATTCATAATGCAAAGATTGCGGTGAGCTTCGCTGATCCAGCGGTGGTTAAATTTGCCAAAGACGGTTTGCTCAATATGCTGGGCAATAAAGTGGCGGTGATATTTTGTAATAGTGAAGAAGCCAAGCTCTTTACGGATAAAAAACAAGTCAAAGCAGCTGCACGTGCGCTACTTGAGCATTGTCAAATCGCGGTAGTAACTGATGGCGCAAAAGGTGCCGTTATCGCTCATAAACCTGATGCCGAGTCAGAGTTAATCGTCCATGATATTGCTACGCCAGTCGTTGCCAATGTCATCGATACCAATGGAGCTGGCGACAACTATGCCGGTGCGTTCTTATACGCGCTATCGCAGCACTACACCTTACCAGAATGTGGTCGTCTTGCCAGCGAAGTGTCCGCACAAGTGATTCAACAATTTGGCCCGCGACTCATGCCGCAGGACTATAAAGAGATTGCCAAACGGGTACTGTCCGCTTAATCTCTTTATATATTTTAAGACAAAAAAGCGCTAATAAAAAAGCCCATATCGAATCGACATGGGCTTTATTTTGGGCAGATTATTTTTTTCAATGTTCAAGAGAACCTACTTTTAATACATCAAAAACTTGCACATTAAGCCACGGCTAATGCCTGCTCTAAATCCGCTTTGATATCATCGATATGTTCAATACCAATCGATAATCGCACCATATCAGTACTCACGCCAGCATTGGCAAGTTCTTGCTCGTTTAGCTGACGATGGGTCGTGGTCGCTGGATGACACGCCAATGATTTGGCATCACCGATGTTGACCAAGCGCGTTATCAGCTGTAGCGCATCAATAAAGCGCGCCCCTGCTTCAAGGCCACCTTTTACCCCAAAGGTCAAAATAGCAGAGGGCGTGCCCTTCATGTATTTCTTAGCAAGCTCATGCTCAGGATGATCTGGCAGACCGGCGTATTTTACCCAAGCAACCTTGTCATGGTCACGTAGATATTCAGCAACGGCTTGCGCGTTCTGTACATGACGCTCCATACGTAAGCTCAATGTCTCCATCCCTTGCAAGATACCAAACGCATTTAGCGGACTTAACGCTGCACCAGTATTACGTAATGGTGCCACGCGAGCACGAGCGATAAAGGCCGCAGCGCCGACGTCTTTGACGAAGTTCACACCGTGATAGCTGTCGTCTGGCGTGTTTAATAACGGGAAGCGCTCTGGGTAATCGCCCCAAGGGAACGTACCACTATCGACAATCGCCCCACCAATTGACGTGCCCGTGCCGCTCATATATTTGGTCAATGAATGAATGACAATATCTGCGCCAAACTCAAACGGACGGCAAATCGCTGGCGTGGCAACGGTACTATCAATCACTACCGGTACGCCATATTCATGCGCGATGTCGCTGAGTGCTTGGATATCAATAATATTACCCAGTGGATTACCGATACTTTCGGCAAAGACCATCTTGGTTTTATCATCGATTAAATCGCGAATCGCTTCAGGATTTTTGTGATCAAAGAAGCGGACTTCGATACCTTGACGCGGCAAAGCATGAGCAAATAGATTATAAGTACCACCATATAGCGTTGATACCGCCACGATATTATCACCCGCTTCACAAATGGTTTGAATGGCATAAGTAATGGCTGCCATACCAGATGCAACCGCAAGCGCGCCAATACCACCTTCTAGCGCTGCTACGCGTTCTTCTAATACCGCATTGGTTGGGTTCATGATACGGGTATAGATATTACCTGCGACTTTTAAATCAAACAAATCTGCGCCATGCTGGGTATTATCAAACGCATACGAGCTGGTGTGATAAATAGGCACAGCGACCGCTTTGGTCGTTGGCTCAACACTATAACCGGCATGAATCGCTAAGGTCTCTAGACGCTGCGTAGGTCTTGTGCCGTTATCTAAATTGCTCTCTGGTTGTCCATCACTCATAACAAACTCCTTGGTAGTCACTAAAAAAGCATCAATCAAAATAAATCATTTAAAGGTATCGATTGACCAATAATCTCTAAAAAAGCCATCTTATAAATGATAGCCATAAAAAAAAGCTGAGTTAATCATAACCCAGCTTCTTTATGAAAAGAATAGCCAATATTAGGTTTGTTAATGACAAGCTGTCATAAGCACCCCTATTTCACGCTATTTTTCTGATATCAACACTTACTGCTTACTTGTAATAAGCGTTTTCCGTACGGGTATGATCGGTCTCATCGATGACTTGAGTCAGCTCTGGTATTTGCTGCTTAAGCTGCACTTCAACGCCTTGACGCAAGGTCATGTCGACTGCTGAACAACCTTGGCAACCACCACCGAATTTCAATACGGCAGTGAGACCAACGCCTTCTTCATCAATCAGTTCAAGCAACTGTACGTCACCGCCATGCGCCGCTAAGCCTGGATTAATCTCAGACTGCAATACATAGTTGATACGCTCTTCGACGCTGGCATCGGCACCGACTTTCGGTACTTTAGAGTTTGGCGCGCGGAAGGTCAGCTGACCACCGAAACGGTCTTTATTATAGTCAATTACTGCATCTTCGAGATAAGGGACTGATGACGCTTCGATAAAGGCAGAGAAATCATCGTAGGTAAAACGTAGATCAGCACTGTCTTCTTCGCCCGGTTGGTTATAAGCCATACAGCACTCGGCACGCGGCGTACCAGGATGCTCGACGAAGATACGCACACCGATGCCGTCGGTATCTTGCTTGGACAGTAAATCGGCCAAATAACCTTGGGCTGACTCGGTAATGGTAATATTACTTTTCGTTTCTGCTTGCTCAGTATCTAGCGCTGATTCATAGTCTGCAGATTGATCTGCTTGGCTGGTTTGATTGTGCTCACTCATAATTTTTCCTATGCGTTATGACACAAACGCGACTGCTGTCATAGCTGCTGTGTCGTGAATTTGGGCAATTTGGTTTAACAGTTATCAAGCATAACGGTTGATATTATAGTGCTCTAACGGCAATCTTGATAAAGGTTTGGTGATTTTATAATCACTATTATAGCGCATTCAGGCGATAATTCCGACTGCGCTACTGCGAATTAAAGCGTGACCGTTATAAATAGCCACTATTGGTTTTTTTAATGGTGACATATAAAAGATAAATAGGTGACATTAATATAGATAATAGCTACGGCTAATAATGCTACGCAAAATTATTTAATTACCCACACCGCGTCTGCTATTGTTTATATTAAGGCTGGCAAATGAATTATCAAGGATAAAAACATAGTAGCGATAGCATTGCTGCCGCATTAACGATACAGCAAATGACCTAAGGCGTGTCTTCATTTCAAAAATGGCGATAAAAATGAGATAAATTGCCGTCAAACAAGAAAAATAGCGTAGATAATATCGGGATATTAACAAGCTATTTGACGATGTTTGGCAAGATTTAGCCATTTTTAGCCCATTTAGATGACTATCGAGTGAATTGAAGACGCGCCCTAATCATCTACCTAATAATAAGACAATCTAGACGAGACCGTTTTATGATGACAGAGACCCTAAAACTGGTAAGCACCAAAGATGGTGAGCAAATAGCCGTCTGGAAGATTGTGGATAATACAAAAGATGAAAGCAAAACTGATGTTCTCACCACCGACGCACCTAGGGTAAAAGCGCAAAACATTCTATTGACCCACGGAACCTTTTCGGACAAGCAAACTTGTTTAAGAATCGCCCACTATCTGGCACAACTTGGTCATCATTGCTACATTATGGAATGGCGCGGTCATGGTGCAAGCTCGATACCAACAGACAAATTCAACTTCGAAACCGTTGCAACCTATGATTTTGAGGCCACCTTTCGTTACTTATTTGCTGAGTTAAAACTGGATAATCTACACTGCGTCACCCACAGTGGCGGCGGTGCCTGCCTAACCATGTTTTTAATCCAAAACCCCCAGTATATTGACCAAATCAACAGCATCAGTATGTTTGCCTGTCAAGTTTATGGCGCAGTATCGAACCCGATTAGCTACACTAAAATTCTCGCAGCCAAAGTATTTACGAGACTACTAGGCTTTATCCCAGCTAAGAAGCTTAAAATGGGTCCTTTTAACGAAAGCTACTATACGATGAACCAGTGGTACAACTGGAACCTAAACAAAGACTTTAAAAGCAGCTTTATACAACAAAGTAAATTTGAAACAACGACGATTAATGACAATACGCCCTCTACTATCGCCTCTAAAAATACTACATCTCATACTGTATCTAATAACAGCCACTTCGATTATCGTCAGCATATGCCAACTATTACCACACCTATCTATGCGATCAGTGCCAAAGGCGACCATTTTATTTCACCAACCCGTGGCTGTCAGTTATTTTTTGACAAGTTTGCTAACCCCAATAACGTCTTTCGAGAATACTCAATCAGCCATGGCGATCTGGACGATTATACCCATAGCCGCATTATGATTAGTCGCAATGCTGCGACAGAGATTTGGCCAACGGTGGCAGCGTGGATTGACGAACATGCAGGGTAACGATGACACACCCCTACACATCTTTATACTTGTCAGAAAGTCATAGGCTGTGTCAGTATTAGCGTCATCAATTTTTAACCAATAAAAAATAAGTCGTAGGAAAGTGGCGTCTATGAGTGGATTATCAGAGAAAAATCTAGAGATACAAAACCCAGATAAGCAGGGAAAAAAACACTATCGTTATTTGGTGTTTATTGGCCGCTTTCAGCCGTTTCATTGCGGGCACAAAGCGGTTGTGGATGAAGCCTTGAAGCGTGCCGACAATGTCATCATGCTCATCGGCTCCGCCAACTTACCACGTAGCTTACGTAATCCCTTTAGCGTTGCTGAACGCGCCGCGATGATTAAAGGCGCGTATTCCGCAGCAGATGCCGCGCGTATTCACTGCGTCGGACTCGATGATGCGCTCTACAATGACACGCGCTGGCTGCAATATGTGCAAGCAGGTGTAAAGTCGGTCACTGGCGACTTGCAGACTGATATCGGTCTCATTGGTCATTCAAAAGACAGCTCATCGTATTATTTATCACTATTCCCCAACTGGGCGTCGGTCTCTGTGCCCAATTATCACAATCTATCGGCTACCCCTATTCGGGATAGTTATCTGATGGGTGCCACGCCAACGCCTGAGCGCACCCCTGAGTCGACCCGCAACGTCCTAAATGACTTCAAAAAAACCGAGGATTATCAACAGTTGCACGAAGAAGCTGACTTCGTCGATAAGTATAAAAGACAATGGGAGTCTGCGCCTTACCCGCCTACCTTTATGACGGCAGACGCTTTGGTCGTCCAGTCAGGTCATATTCTGTTGGTAGAACGTCGCAGCATGCCAGGGCGCGGGCTGTGGGCATTGCCCGGTGGTTTTTTGAATCCAAAAGAGACCCTATTTGATGCCTGTATCCGTGAGCTACGCGAAGAGACGCGCCTTAAAGTCCCAGAGCCCGTATTACGTGGCTCTTGTCATAGTCAGCATACCTTTGACGACCCTTACCGCTCAGCGCGTGGTCGCACGATTACTCAAGCCTTTTACTTTCAGCTAAAAAACGATCCAAAAGGTCTGCCCAAAGTAAAAGGCGGTGATGACGCGGCCAAAGCATTTTGGCTTCCTCTTGCTGAGCTCGATGCTACCATGATGTTCGAAGATCATTATGCGATTATCACCAAAATGGTTGGCTTGTAAGACATTTTGTCATTGACTGTTTAGTGCATTAATGCCCCACTTTCAATCAATGACACTCTATATAATTTACCTTATAAGTTTGGTTTTATCAGTGCCACTTATATTTTCACCGCCCAAACCGATAGACGGTACGGGTTATTACGCAGCATTTAGGTGTCCTTACTAGATGCTGTCAATGGATGAACCGTTAGACTGTTTAGCAATAAATGGATGCTAATGTACACAACGTACTTTTAATCCATTTAAGGCTCAACAGTGATGCGAGTCGTCCATTTCACTCAAAGCAGAGGAGTTCTGTGATGTATACCAGCAATTTAAACAATTTAATCTTAAATAGCGACAGCTATAAAACCTCACATTGGGTGCAATATCCAAAAGGTAGCGAATACCTATCCAGCTATATTGAAGCGCGTAAAGGCGATTACGATGTGGTGTTCTTTGGGCTGCAAGCTTTTATCAAAGAATACCTGAGTACCCCTATTACCCACCAAGATATCGATGAAGCCGAAATACTGATTCAAGCGCATGGCTTGACCTTTAATCGTGCAGGTTGGGAACGCTTAGTTGATAAACATGGCGGCTATTTGCCACTACGTATCGAAGCCATACCTGAAGGCAGCATCGTGCCCGTCTCCAATGTGGTCTGTCAGATTATCAATACTGACCCAGAATTCTATTGGCTACCAAGTTATATCGAAACAGCATTACTCCGTGCTATCTGGTATCCGTCGACGGTCGCCAGCGTCTCACACTATTGCAAAGGTATCATTCGTCAAGCGCTAGAAAAATCAGCGGACAATACTGAGTCATTGACCTTTCGCTTGCATGACTTTGGCTCGCGCGGTGCATCTAGTCAAGAATCCGTCGCGCTTGGTAGTCTTGCTCATTTGGTAAACTTTGCTGGCACTGACTCTATGACGGCTTTGGTGGCTGCCAGTCGCTGGTATCAAATGGACAAAGACATGCCCGCGTTTTCTATCCCTGCCGCTGAACACAGTACCATGACTGCGTGGGGTCGTGATGGTGAGACAGCGGCATTTGCCAATATGATTGAGCAGTTTGGCGGGGCTGGCAAAAGTTTTTCAGTGGTCTCTGATAGCTATGATTTATGGAATGCCATTGACAATATCTGGGGTGATGCCTTAAAGGACGACGTGAAAAATATGGGCGGCACCTTGGTCATCAGACCAGACAGTGGCGAGCCTGCCAAAGTGGTTCGCGAGGCTTTGGAGCGCTTGGCGGTGAAGTTTGGTACGACGATTAATAGCAAAGGCTATAAAGTCTTGCCAGATTATGTGCGCGTCATCCAAGGGGATGGCATCAGCCCGCAAAGCTTGAGCAAAATTATCGACGTAGTCATGAAGGCAGGCTTTAGTGCTGACAATATTACTTTCGGCATGGGCGGTGGTCTACTGCAACAAGTCAATCGAGATACCATGAGCTGGGCGATGAAAGCCAGTGCCATCTCTATCGATGGCGTATGGAAAGATATCTATAAAGATCCTGTCACTAGCCGCTCGAAACGCTCAAAAAAAGGTCGCTTGGCATTGATACAAAGCACTAATGGCAAGCCAAAAACCATCAAAGCTGATGACTTACCCGCTGGTGCAGATAACCTATTACGTGATGTTTATATCGATGGCAAATTATTGGTAGACGACAGCCTCACTACGATTCGGGAGCGTGCAGGATGGTAAATAGCAATAAAATAGCCTCGGTCGCAAGAGACGTCCTACTCGCTCCTGTCTATCTTTATCAAGGCCGCAAAGTCAAGCGTGATACGGTGCGCTTGCCTGAGCCAAATGGAGAGCGACACGGACATATCCAATTAGGCAAACCGACTGATGCCACTGCTAATACTAAAGATAAGACCAAGCAAACACTAAATATCATGGTCGTTGGAGATTCAGCAGCAGCGGGTGTCGGTAGTCAGACGCAACAAGAAGCGCTGGTTGGTAATTTGATGCCTATCTTAGCGCAGCAATCCGAGATTAATACCCAGTTTGATAGCCTAATTTGGTCGTTGCAAGCGACCACTGGACATACCAGCTTCGATATCTTGCGCAGGCTTTATGTTCTGCCTACGCCTAGTCAAGCTGTCGATGTGATGGTACTGAGTGTTGGCGTTAACGACACTACCTCAAACGTCTCTGTGAGTAAATGGCAGCAGCAAATCGAAGACATTATTACTATCGCTCAGCGTAAATTTGGCGTACGGCAATTGATTTTTTTGAGTCTACCGCCCATGGCACAAATGCCTGCGATACCGGCCCCTTTGAATAACTTCGTCGGTGCCAAAGCCTCAATCCTTGATAAGACATTACAGCAAGTGTGTGCGAGTAATGAGGGCGTCACTTATATGGCTACCGATTTTCCACGGATGATAGAAGAGCACTCTAATGGTACGCCAATTGATATCAAGGTGATGTTCGCTAGTGATGGCTTTCACCCTAGTAGCTTAATGTATGGCTACTGGGCTCAGCAATTAGCAGAGCTCATTGTCAAACTGCTTAATTCATCAGCTGCCGAATTGAGCAGCCCTGATATCTCAAAAAATGATATCTTGAAAAATGGTATCTTGAAAAATGACAGCTCAAGATTTAATAACCTAAAACTTAACGTTGAAATTTAAACAAAAAAAACCGCTGATTATTCAGCGGTTTTTTTATGGCTTAGCAAAATAAATTGACGCGATAAGCGTAATTTATTCAGCTGAATCAGCAGCTTGTTCAGCAGAGTCGGCAGCTTTCTTGTTACGGCCACCAAACGCGCCAAAGCGTTTGTTAAAGCTAGCAACACGACCTTCGGTAGAAGTTTTACGTTGCTCGCCAGTATAGAATGGATGCGACGCACTTGAAATATCAAGTGGGTAGTATGGATATTCTTTACCTTCGTATTCACGAGTGGCTTTGGTTTTAGCGGTTGAACGAGTCAAAAAAAACACGTCAGCGTTAGTGTCGTGGAATAAAACTTCTTGGTAATCAGGATGGATATCTTTACGCATAATAAACTCTCTATGTCCGATGTATTTACAGTCTTCTCGACGATGTGTCGAATTTTTATAAAGAAATTCTTACAAAAAAGCTCTCATAAAAAAGTATATATAAAACTGTGCATACGTAACTGAGGCACTAAGGACATTTGCAAGGCTGGCAACTGCATCACTGGCTTATTCCAGCACCCAATACCATACCTCTGCTCACTTAGCCTTCCCCAGCGGGAAAATCAAACCGCGATTTTAACGGTTTTTGCCGTTTGATGCAAGCAGCAGTTATGATAATCATAGGTAATCAAACGTTAGCAAACCGACAATGGTCTTGAGATAACTGTTTTATGCTAGTATAATATTTGATTAGACAAACCACTTAATACCAATTATAATTGTAGATTATTTAAACAATACTTATCTTTTAGTATCGAGGTTTATGACAGGTCCTCTATTAACTGAATCACTATTTAATCAACCCTCACTAAATAAGGATAATAAGCAATGATAAACGCTGCTCTAAAAAACACTACTAAAGCCCTACTCATCAGCTCTGCACTGGCAATCACTACCATGGCGAGCGCGGCACTACCTAGCCAATGGCAATTAGATGACTCACATACTCGTGTTGGGTTCTCTGTCAATCACCTAGGGTTTTCAACGACTATGGGTCATTTTGGTGACGTACAAGGTACGGTTAATTACGATATCAAAACCCCTAACAAGACCAATATGAACTTTACGATCGCAACTGATAGTATCGATACCAATTGGGATGCCCGTGATAAGCATTTAAAAACCGATGAGTTTTTTAATGTGGCCAAATATCCAACGATGACGTTCAAGTCTACTAAGGTCAGTTTTATCAATCCACAACAAGCAAAAATAACAGGTGATTTCACCATGCTTGGTCAAACTAAGCCACTTACATTAGATGTGACGTTGAACAAAATTGCTAATAGCCCTCTTACTAAAGAGCCCGTTATTGGTTTTCGCGCAACTGGTAATATCGATCGCGCTGCTTACGGCATGACGGCTTATGCAGCTGGTATTACTACCGACGTTCCTATCCAAATCGATGGTGAGCTAGTAGAGAAAACAGCAAAATAAAGTAATGCTTAAATAGTTTTAAAAGTATTTATCTAAAAAAGCAGCCCATATGATGGCTGCTTTTTTTTGGCTATTTTGAAGCTTCCTGCTGCTCAATAGTAGAAATACGTCTAAGGCGTGTCCTCATTTTGAGAATGGTAACAAAAATGAGATCAATTGCTGCCAAACAAGCAAAGTAGCGCAGATAATAGCGGGATATCAATCTGCTATTTGACCCAGTTTTACAAGATTTAGCCATTTTTAGCCCCTCTAGTTAGCTTTGTTCAGATTGAGGATACGCCCTCGCACATCAAATAAATTATTGTTATTGGCTTGTTAACCCTTATAGTTATTGTTATATTCATATTGTGAATTTACGAATATAAACATAACACTGAGGGAGCAAAAAGATGGATACAGTAAATATCGACTTTGTCACTATAGATAAAAACTGGGACAAAAACATCGCCGATTATCATTTTGATATCTATCATTTATCTGGCTGGATTGCTGCCTCAGCTATCGTAGACAAGGGTAAACCGCAGGGTATCATCGCTCACTATAAAAATAAAAAAGTGTTTTTGCCAATTATCATTAGAGACATTAATCGTGAAAATACCAATTGCGAATATACTGATTCTGAGAACAGTAATTGCGAATATACTGATGCTCAATATTGGGATGCCACTTCTACTTATGGCTACGGTGGCCCCTTGATGGACAAGTCCTTAACTGATGCCGAGGTAGACATCATTATGGAAGCAATCAGAGCTGCCCTCTTTGCCAAAGGCTGTGTCTCCTTATTCATGAGACTGCATCCCATCATTAATAAAGAATGGATTCCAACGGTTGGTAAAGCTCTAACTCACGGACTGACATTGATGTCTGACTTGAGCAAGTCGGCCGAGGAGCACTGGGGAGAAACCCAAAATCGACACCGTAGAGGTATCAAAAAAGCGGTAAAAATGAACGTCGTGACCAAGATTGAGCAATTGACCAGAGAAAATGCCATGGTGTTCTCCAGCATTTATAAAGAAACCATGGCACAGGTCAACGCCAGCCAATACTACTTTTTTGACGATGATTATTTCTTCAACTTGCTTGAGAACCTTCAAGATAGAATCGTATTAATCACCGCTTATCAAGAAGACAAAGCAATCGCCTCCTCTATTTATATGACCTGTAAAGAATCAGGTATCATGCAATTCCATCTCGGCGGAACACTCAACGCTTATACTAACTTGCAGCCTTCAAAGTTAATTACTCATGTTGCTCGTGACTGGGGTAGAGAAAATCGTTATGAATTGCTACACCTCGGCGGTGGCGTTGGTGCGGCTCTAGATTCTTTATATGAATATAAAAAAGGCTTTAGCTCGCAAGAGTTGTTGTTTAAAACCTATAGACTAATCGTCAATCCCGTAAAGTATGCAGCGCTGGTTGCTGATAGTTGGTTTTCAGAAAGTGACTTAAGCTCAGATTTCTTCCCTTTATATAGAAAAGAAACAACAGAGGAAGTTGCCTTGGAGATCGTTCAAGCAGAAGTTTAGGCAGATATCTCCTAAACTTATAAAAAGTTCATACACCACTTTTTGGCTTAATTTAACTAGAGTCTGTTGAGCATTATTTGAAGTTATGAAATCAGCTCAAGCCGAACACAAAAAAGCAGCCTATATATTGGCTGCTTTTTTGTGTTCGGCTTAAGGTTAACACTTTACCATTTTATTTGGTTTTAACGATATGCCAAACGCCAAGCTTATTGTCGCCGTCGGTATCACCGACTTTGGTATCGTTGGCATAAAAATACAAAGGCTTGCCGTTGACAGCCCATTGATACTTACCATCTTCTCGTTGGAAAGCGGCAAACTGGCCAGAAGCTTGGGCATTACTCGGTGCCATAAACGCCGGCCAAGCCAGTAGACATGCCGAGCCACACTCTGATTTGTTCATAGAATCTTTATCAAAGGTGTATAGCGTCATTTTGTTGGTGGCATCCACTAGCATCCCATTCATGCTGGCAACTGGTGCTTTGTTGCTCATGGTCGCTTGTACATCATGCATGCCTGAATCGTCGTTGCCAAACACATTGTTTAGCGTCGAACAGCCCGTTACGGTCAATACACTAGCTAGGGCAGATAACATTAGAATACGTTTCATAATCACTTCCTTGTATTAAAAAAAACATCTCATTAATTTGGATTTTTACCGAATTGAATTTTTATTGAACATGGTGTTTATTAATTATCAATATTGCAATCTGCTGATTTGTGCGATAGTTCAGTCATACGCTCAGCCAACTGCTTTATTTTCATACACTTTACTCTCACAGCTGATTTCAAGTAATTTTACTATAGCATATGCCCTAAAACGGTCGTTTTTGTCGGCATATAAACTTACAAAAACTCGCGAATATTACAAATTAGTAAACTATAGGGTTAATTTTATGAACGAAGGCAGCACGTGTTTGCAGACGCTTAAAGAATTAATTATGCTTAAGTAAGGGTTGATCGTACTTAAATAATGCTAGGCGTCTTATTTCTACTTCTAACTTTTATAGCTAAGAGAATTCATGGCAGTTCGTTGACAAAACTAATGTATCTACTTACGTATTTGCCGTCATATTCCTAGTATGCTTTCGTAAAATAGCGCTATCGATAACAAATAGCCGATAACAAGAACCAAGCCATTGAAAGTATGACTATGGCGGTTCCATATAAATGTTGAACTTGACCACCTCCGCACGCATATCAATAGCTATAGCACGATCCAAGACACTGACATAATCAGAAACTTATATGCCCAGACAATTATATGAATAAGCGGAGCATGTCCCGATGCTGATGCTATTAAGGATATAACCACGACAATGACCAATAATTTAAGTAAAAATCCCTCTAAAGATACTGGTGCTCAAGAGACTGATCTCAAAGAGATTAAGTCTCCAGCTACTAAACTTGATACAACAGCGGTGGCAATAAAGAACCACCCATCTACCAAACGTGTCGGCATCTTGGGTGGCGGTACTGCAGGCGCAACGATTGCCATTCGCTTAGCAGCTCTAGGGCTTGAGACCTACGTATTTGAGAAGAAAAAATCACTGATCGATGGTCCACCCATGTGCCATTTGCACGCGGGTGGTAATCTATATCGTGAAATTCCTGACGAGGATTGCGTTGCCCTGCTTAAGCAGTGTATCGATATCTTGCGCCTTTATCCTTATACCATCGACGTACGTCCAACGGTGTTCGCGGTACCGACGCGTGATGAAGGCTTGCCTGAAGATTTGCTACCGCGTCTCGATATTTTGACGGACGCATATCGTGAGCTCATCGCACAAGACAGCAATAACAAAGTATTGGGCGAACCGGAAAACTATTATCAGCTCTATAGTCATGAGCAACTGATTGCGCTGTCTGAACGTGAGCAAGTTGCGATACCGAGCACGGTTGACGAATGGATGATACCGGTTGCTAAGTATTTGGACTTGAATAAAGTAAAGTTTCCGCTCATTGTCGTACAAGAATATGGCTGGAATATTTTTCGTTTAGCCGCTTCTGCGCACCTTGCATTAGAAGGCTATGAGCACGCGCACGTCTTTACCAATACGCAAATCAAGCAAGTCATGCCTGTCGACTGTGAGAACTGTACCAACGCTGATCACCATGTCACAAAATGGCGCGTCGATTATCAGCAAGCTGGTGAGTCTCAACCTGAGTCTATCGAAATCGATTACCTAGTCAATGCTTGCGGCTTTCGCACCGGTGTCATCGACGATATGGTGGGCGTCAAAGTCGAGCGTATGGTTGAGTTCAAATCTTCTTATATCACACACTGGGGTGACGCTGGCGGACAGATACCCGAAATCATCGTGTACGGCAGTCGCGGTACGCCAGAAGGTATGGCACAGCTAACACCTTATCCAGGTGGTTACTTCCAAATCCATGGCATGAGTAAAGCCATTACCCTGTTCAATGATGGATTGGTGGCCTCTAATAAAGGCAGCGCGCAGCCTAAGTTGCCGCAGCAATATGTACATTATATCGAAGATGGCTGGGACAAAGCACCATTGCAAGCGCGCAGTCAGCAAGCAATTGAATACGTAGCAGAGTTTGTGCCGACCTTCAATAGCGCGCGCACCATCGGTAATGCCTTATATGGTGGGCAGCAAATTCCTGGTCAGGACGATACACTACGGGTGGCAGATGTGAGCTTATACTCAAATATACGCTACGCCCGCGCAGAGAATGTCAAAGCATCGTCCACCTTGATTGCTGCCGATCAAATCGTCGACGAGCTGACCGATCTTGGTTTAATAGACAACGACACAGCGGCCAATCGTAGCCGCTATGCGCACGACTGGGCCTATCTAGCCAACAACGACAGCTTAACGATTGATAAAGTAGCACGCGGCTTGGCTGAAGACCGTGGCTTCCCAGCGGCGATGGCAGATGTTAATCATAGCATTCGTGAGATTGCGTTAGAGAGTTTGACGCCAGTTCAGCCTTAGATATTTGTATTTGCAGTTGACTAGCTGTTTTAACGAGGTGTTAAATTTGGCAAAAACAACGTTAAAAATTATTAAGAAAAAGGGAGGGCGTTGCTAATTACTAGCAACGCCCTCCTTTTTTCTTATATAAAATGACACAATTTAACGTTTCATATTCTAACAGAGGTATATTTGATCAACACCTTTATAGGTATTAATTAGCCATGT
This sequence comes from Psychrobacter okhotskensis, assembly GCF_013248965.1. Classification (GTDB taxonomy): domain Bacteria; phylum Pseudomonadota; class Gammaproteobacteria; order Pseudomonadales; family Moraxellaceae; genus Psychrobacter; species Psychrobacter okhotskensis. The sequence continues at coordinate 33,457 of NZ_JABRVQ010000013.1, forward strand.
TAAAGGAATATACAGCGCCGGTCTTTAATTACCTGCCATTTTTTCAGTATCAACTGCATCATCTATCGTTACAACTGTCTGCAGCAACTCAATCGCTTCACCGATGGTATTACAAACCACCAAACGCTCTAGATCTTGCTGCTTCATAAAGCCTTGTTCTGTAGTATATTTTAGGTGCTCAATCATCCGATCATAAAAACCATTGATATTCAGAATAATCATGGGCTTTTCATGTTGATACAACTGACGCCATGTGGCGATTTCCATAATCTCTTCGAGCGTACCAAGGCCACCGGGTAAGGTAATAAACGCATCGGCGTACTCCGCCATGACTGTCTTACGCGTATGCATGGTATCGGTCAGATGCAGACGCGTAAGACCCTCATGGGCGATTTCGTGCTTAAGCATAAAGGTAGGAATCACCCCAACGGCTTGTGCGCCGCCTTTAATCACTTCATCGGCGACCGCGCCCATCAGACCAATGCTGGCACCGCCATAAACCAAGCCCATGCCATTATCGGCTAGAGCACGACCAAGCTCACGCGCTGCCTGCTCATAAACCTCACTATTACCCAACCGTGATCCACAATAAACAGCCACCAATGGCATCGCTAGGGTTGATTTATCCACCGCTTTTTCGATATTCGTAATGTCTTGGCTGGTAATCACTTCATAAGTATCATTATTAATTTTCATTTGCATATAACGCTCCTAAGTTTGCTTGGATTATTGTATTAAATGGTTCGGTAAAAGGTTTTATTGCTTGTTAGAATGACACAATATGACGCTTATCACTAACGTTAACTCGCTGTATTCTGCGGTGCTGTCATCTTTTACTTTTTTCATGCTTTTCAGATAAAAGCTTGTGATGAGGCGTTCTGATAAGGTCTAAGGTGTTGTCAGCAGTCTATTAATTACGCATAATGAACATCAGTCGAATTCATAACTATTGTTTATATTTGGTTTTTTATAAACAGCCAGTAAAAATAGCATAAATCCGGTGACTCATGAGAGAGATAAAACAACGCTCATTATGCTGCTATTTGCTAGCCTTTATCTTAACATAAGCCATGCTATCACACGGTAGCAACGATTTATCACTACGCAATGACTACATTTTTTAGCACTGACTTGCTATAAAACGTTGCAGATCCACATTCATTATTCTTTAATAAAAACGACGAAACTCATCAAGGTATTTTTATGCATAATAACCATGCGCCATCTTCTGTAGCACTACAAGGCGACACGATCGACGCGACTAATGACCATGAAAGCAACGCTGATAATGGCAGCTATTCATTAAGTATTATGACTGAGCGCAATCAGGCGTTGGCCGCAACAATTTATCGCCCTACAGAGACGGTCAAAGCCGCTGTCATGATAGCGCCCGCTACCGGTATCAAGCGTCAGTTTTATCACAACTTTGCGAGCCATTTAGCAGCGCAGGGCTTCGGTGTCCTGACCTTTGACAACGAAGGTATCGGCGAGTCACTAGCAACCGATTTGGCCAAATGTGATGCCTCACTGATAAGTTGGGGTCGTCATGACATGCCAGCCGTCCTCGATGCCTTACAAGATGAATTTCCCGATGCTTCTTACCATCTCGTCGGTCATAGTGCAGGCGGTCAGCTGATTGGTCTGATGCGCAATTATGATGCTATCGCCTCGGTGTTCAATGTCGCTTGCTCGTCAGGTTGTATCAAAAACATGGACATGCCTTATAAACTCAAGGCGATGGGTTTTATGGATGCATTTATTCCTGTTACGAACTTTGCGCTGGGCTATACCCCATCAGATAAAATCGGCATGGGCGAACCGCTACCGCGCGGTGTGGCTCGTCAGTGGCGCGAATGGTGTAATGGCTCAGGTTATATCAAAACCGCTTTTGGCAAAAGCATTCATACGCATTTTTATGATGACATTCGCATGCCAGCGCTGTGGTTAGGCTTTAGCGATGACGAAATTGCCAATAGTAAAAACATCGACGACATGATTCGCGTCTATACAAAGATGCCGGTCGAAAAACGCTTTTTTAAGCCAAAAGACTTCGGTCTGAGCAGCATTGGTCATATGCGCTATTTTAGTAGTCGAACCAATGCCAAGGCACCTGAGTTATGGCAAATGGCAGTAGATTGGTTAAATCAGCAGCAATAGCTCCAGAAATTATAGCTTTGAAAACTACGGCTTCGAGCATGAATAAAAATAGAACGGCTGATAACGCGCTTTACTCTTGTGCATTTTCTACGTCTGCTGCCTTGATACGCTTCGTCAATGCTGAATAAAGCGACGGCTGCATGTTATGGATGTTACCGAGCATCCATTTCACATAGTTGATGGGCACGTCTTTAATCAGCTTACCTTTATGCTTACCAAAGGGCATTTTGCTCACGGGATTGGCTTTGTTAGCGATAGCATGGGTAGCAGCAAAATCAGTCGGCGCAACCTCCAAACGCTCACAGCAGGCTTGATAGAGCAAGTAGCACATACGGGCATCACCTAGCGCATCATGAGCCGCTATCGTCATTTTTCTCGCCTCAGACTTGCCCAATAATTGCTCGATACACTTAGATTGACTGTAGCCGCTCCATTCTGGGAAAGCCACGCGCGCCAGCCTCACGGTACAAATTAGCTTGGCAGAGGGACTACCAATCACCCGCCAATCAAAACGTACGTTATGACCAATTAAGTACTTGGGCAATTCAAATTGCGCCAAATCAAAACGCTCAAGCCCAGCCACGTCGTCATCCGTAATACCATGCACCCTGATGACGATTGGGGATATCGAGCGACCACTGTTGAAATATTTCATCCACTCAAATCCGCTAGCCACATTAATCGTCGCCACTTGAATCGGTCGTGGATCACGGCCTTGATCGGTTTCGGTATCGATAACCAGCGCTGTATCAGCCGTGGTAGAAATGTCCGCAGAATTAAAAGCGTCAGTCATAAAAACTTAACCATAGACGTTGGCTAAAAATAGCAGCCAGTTTTTATCATTTGAAAAAAATCGTAAAAAATTTTATTGGATGAGATTTTATCTATCACCCTCTCATTTATGGGGCTAAAAGGTAAAGATAACAACTAGCTATAACAATGCTATACAAAGAGTAAAGAATACAGTCTTTATAATATCAATGAGAATTGAGGCAAAAAACTAAGAGATATCGATGCAAGCAAATGGAAGCAACCAAAAGCCCAACCCCTCTTTTTTCAGTCGTGTATTAAGCGTACTGATTAAAGCAAGTGTCTTGCTAGCGCTGTTATTTGTATTCGATAAATTATTACCCAGCATTAGCCAACAGACTCAGTCTTTTGTCGTAGCAAAATGGCAGCAACTGAGTTTATTACAACAAGCGTTACCCATAGAAAACAGCCTACCCAGTCCACTACCAGAGCAGCATCTAACCGATACTTGGGGCGCTGCGCGTAGCCAAGGGCGCTCTCATGAAGGCATTGATATTTTTGCACCTCGGGGCACACCAATACAATCGACCACGCAGGGCATCGTCCGCAAAGTCGGCGACAATGCGTTGGGGGGACGCGTGGTGGTGGTGGTTGGACCGGGCGGCGCAGGACATTATTACGCTCATCTAGAAGATTATGCCGACATCGCGCCCAATGACTGGGTCAATGCTGGCGATATCGTTGGCTATGTTGGCGACAGCGGTAATGCCAAAGGCACGCCGACCCACGTGCATTATGGTATTTATATCAATGGCAGCGCGGTTAACCCCTACCCACTTCTACAAAAAAATTAGGAGGTATGGGCAGAACGCACATACGCGGCTGGAAATACTGCACTAAAGGTCGAGCCTTTGCCTTCTACCGACTCTATCGTTAATTGCGCCTCATGTTGATATAAAACGTGCTTCACAATAGCCAAGCCTAAGCCCGTACCACCGCTAGCACGGCTACGTCCACTATCGATGCGATAAAAGCGTTCCGTCAAGCGCTCGATATGTTGGGGCGCAATACCGAGACCATCATCTTCAACAGCAAAGCGGCAGCCTTCCGCTGTTTTTGTCCAGCTGATAGCTATATTGCCACCCTTTGGCGTGTATTTGATGGCATTAATGACCAAATTGGATAAGGCACTCGTTAAGTACATCTCTGATCCGTATAACCCATCGTAAGTGTCTATCTGCAAATGAATAGTATGATTATATTCTTGGTTATACGCTTGCGCATCATCATAGATATGCGTCAGTAACTTGGTCATATCAATGTCATTAAGCTCGTGCGTCTCTTCGATTTCGATACGAGACAACAGCAGTAAGTCATTTACAATCCGATTCATACGGGCAGTCTGCTGAGTCATTAGCTCAAAGCCACGTCGCCACTGCGGTGGCATATCTTCCTGCTCGGAGAAATTTTCTAAATATCCCATCAACACAGTCAATGGCGTGCGCAGCTCATGCGAGACATTGGCGACAAAATCACGACGCATTTCCTCCAAATGCTGCAAGCGGGTCACATCATAAATGATCAGTAATTTTTCATCATCGAAAGGCGTAAGCTCACACTTTAGATAACGTTTAGGGTCTCGCCATGACACCATGTGCACACCATCGCTCGGTGGGGTGATAGCCTGATAGTACTGGCGAAATTCTGGTATGGTGATAAAGTCAAAAATACTCTGACCTTTATCAGTTGCCTGCAATAACAACAAGTCTTCCGCTGCCTGATTCCACCATTCCAAACCATCTTCATCATTGAGCAAAATAACCGCATCCCGTAACGCTCGTAAGGCGCTGCGGATTTTTTTAAGTTGATCCGTTGTATTGTGCTGGGCAACTTGCGCTTGCTCACCCTGTTGCTCATTTTCTATCGGCATCATAGGCATTATCGGTGTTGTCATCGTCATTTATCATCCCTACCACTAGATACTGTGTTTCTTTACGCTTACCAAGACATTTTCTGCGGCTGATTAAATGGATTCAATCAAGCTAGAAAACCGATACCCAGTACCGCGTACCGTTTGTATCAGCGTAGCACAATCATAAGGCTGCAGTAATTTACGTAAGCGCCGAATATGTACATCAATCGTCCGGTCTTCAATATAGACATTGCCGCCCCAAACCTGATCTAGCAGCTGTGTCCGCGTATAAGCACGCTCTGGATGACTCATAAAAAATGCCAACAATCGATACTCTGTCGGACCGATATCGATGAGCTGACCCGCTGCCGTCACGCGCTGGCTTTTAGGATCTAAGCTAAGCTTGCCGATTTCGATAGGCTTATCAGCGCTGAGTGCACTACTACGACGTAGCACCGCCTTGATTCTTGAGATTAGCTCACGTGTTGAAAAAGGCTTGGTCATATAGTCATCAGCCCCAGCATCGAGCCCATGAACCTTACTGTCTTCTTCACTTTTGGCAGTCAGCATAATGACCGGTATCTCGGCGAGCGAATCGTCGTTTTTGAGCATCCGGCAAAAATCAATGCCGCTTTTTTCACCGTTCAGCATCCAATCTAATAGTATCAGCGCCGGACGGTGATCAACCACTTGCTGATGCGCCTCTGCTACGTCCGCAGCGTGCAGGCTATCAAAGCCAGCCATCTCTAAGGTCATCGCAATCATTTCACGAATCGCAGGCTCATCCTCAACGATCAAAATTTGCTCATTATACATACGGCAGCCTTGTTATTAGATTAAGCATATAGTCACTCTACTATAAAAATATTACTGCGTTAACCTCGCTTGACGTATTAAATATACCTCTATACTCGGTTGCCTTGTACTACTTTTAAATTGGATCAACTATATTAGATTTTAAGATTCAAAAATTTAGCGCACCAAAACTCAAATTAGGAAAATTAACATAAAGAAATTAAGATACAGAAAAGGCAATACACAGTCACCAGTTTCTACTTATTAGACGGGTTAATTATGACAGCTTCATGACAACGGCTTTTTAGACTTCTAATAAAAAGTTTAGTGGCCCATCATTGACGCTTGCCACTTGCATATCAGCACCAAATTGACCAGTGGCAACATTGTGATGCTGAGTTTTAGCATAATCAACCAGTTGATCAAACAACATTTGAGCAGCATCAGGTGCCATCGCGCCACCAAAATCAGGGCGACGACCCTTGTCTGTTTTTGCCATCAAGGTAAATTGCGACACCAATAATAGCCCGCCACCGACCTGTTGCACATTTTTATCCAGTTTACCGACCTTGGCAGGATCGTCATGATTTTCGAATATGCGATAGGTCAAGATTTTATCGATCATACGCTGGGCAGTTTGCAGGCTATCATCGTGCCCCAAGCCAATATACGCCAACACCCCATGCTCGATGGCACCGATATTTTGTGCATCGACGCTGACACTGGCACAGTGAACCCGTTGTATAAGCGCTTTCATTTAGAGCCTTTTTTATTTATAAATGTCTGACAGATTATGGTCATACAATACTCTGCTGTCCATGATAAAATACCGCCATTGATTTGCTTATTAATTATTACATCAAACCCTATCTTGGTAGCCCGATTATGAATTTATTTACTACCCTTCAACAATTTGTCCCGCAGCAGCAGCTGAGTAAAGTCGCTGGGCGTCTAGCCGCCAGCCGTCATCCGTATGTCAAACGTGCCTTTATTCGTAGTTTTGCCAAGGCTTACGGCGTCAGCTTAGGTGAGTATGAGCGTCAGAGCTTTAATGCTTATGAGAGTTTTAATGACTTCTTTACCCGTGAGCTCAAAGAAAACGCCCGTATCATCGATAGCAGCGTAAACGGTATTGTCAGTCCTGCCGATGGTATCATCTCGCAGCTAGGACAGATTGAAGACCATAAATTGCTGCAAGCCAAAGGTCGTCATTATGACGTTGGTCAATTACTGGCCAATAGCGAAGATGGCAGCTATTTCGCTGATGGTAGCTTTGCGACCGTGTATCTAGCGCCCAGCAATTATCACCGCGTTCATATGCCTTTTGATGGTACCTTGACCAAGACCCGCTATGTACCAGGTACGCTGTTTTCGGTCAATAATACCACAGCCGCTAACGTGCCTGATTTATTTGCCCGTAATGAGCGTTTGGTCTGTTTATTTGATACAAAATATGGCAAAGCTGCCGTGGTAATGGTTGGCGCTATGATTGTCGCTGGTATCGAAACCGTCGCTACCGGAAAGATCAGCCGCACTGAGGACATCCAAGAAGCAGATCACGACATGAGCTTTGAGAAAGGCGATGAGCTTGGACGCTTTTATTTAGGTTCAACGGCGATTGTCGTCTTACCAAAAGCCGCAAAAGCGGATTGGCAGGACAGCATGAAAGCCAATAGCGTGGTAAAAATGGGACAGCTATTGGGTGAGGCAAAAACTCAGCAAGCTTAGTTTTTAAGAAAATCATAGTACTAAAAAGCCCAGTTAAACGTAGATGATGACGTTTAACTGGGCTTTTTAATGGCTGTTAGTTTGTACTACTTCTATTTTGTATTGCCTATTTTTACTACTTTGGGCTACCCTGTGCAAAGGCCTTTATCAATATCGAAAGTGTTTGTGTATAGGATAAGCATAAAGGATGTTTTCTTCTTGCGTACCACGGCCAATATTATGAATAATCAGCGGCGCACCATCAGCAGCTGCTTTGTCTGAGACGATACCTATATGCGGCAAACCGCCGTTTGGCAAGCGCCACGTTACAATATCTCCGGCTTTAAAGCTGTCTTTATCAGTCGTAGATAACATTTTTCCATGACGCGCAAAAAACGTTTCAAGATTGGGCACACGTCGATGATCGATATTTTTGTCCGTTGACTTCAAGCCCCAAGTCTTTGGATAGGCGGACCAATTTCCTTTCATATCATGATTGACCAACTGCTGCAAATCCACATTTTGCAAACGATAAGCACGGACAATCACATCGGTACAGACACCGGTCTCTATTGCTACATCGCCACGCGGAAACTCCAATTTACGATAAGTAGGATCATAACTCACCGTAACACCGATCTGTTTTTTGGCATCGTGCGCCAATTTATCACCATCACTGATAGGAGCAAGCGCTTGCGCCATTTGCGCTAGTCCCAGCATGCTGACAAAGGCTAGAGATTTACACAATGTTTTATAGTTTTTAAATAAGCGCATGTAGCCTCTCTGTTATTATTGATACTATTCAATATAAAGGTTTTAGACAGCGTCAACCATGGTGAGTCAGTAACAAGGTGACGCTGTTAAATGACAATACTATTGAATGACAAAGCTATTAAATGACCACACTATTAAATAAAAAGGCTATTAAATAAAAAGGCTAGCTGTCAAATCTGCTATCAATTTACTTATCAATCAGCCATCCTTGCTTAGTCGCATATTCAATCTGTTTTGCTATCCAATCATGGATACTCGGAAAGCTGTCTTTAATAAAGCCATGCGCGCCAGCAACTTGCGAGCGTGTAACGTTAGCATCAATCCAAGTTTTTCCATTGGTATTTATATTAAGCAAAAATGGTAACAAGCGATCAACTACTCTTAGCAGTTGGGTTTCTTTACTATCACCTGTTTCCTGCTCTTCCCAAATCTCACTTAAATCAGCAATCCCATTTCCACGCTCATTTTGCAATCTAACAATTCCCGCACGTTCTTCAACATGCGCATCAACTCGCGTATCGGCGTATAAAAAAGTATCGCCGGCATCAATCTCGCCTAAATCATGTATTAGTGCCATCTTGAGCAATTTCTCATGATTGACATCCAGCTCAAACAAATCAGCGATTGACCAACACGCCATCGCCAAATGCCAAGAATGCTCGGCAGAGTTTTCTAAACGGGTCGTACCCGTCACATAGCTGCGCCGATTAACACGTTTAAGCGCATCAAGCTCTAATAAAAAATGGGTCACGTCATCAATACCGATGTTGGAGGGAATCTTCGGGTTGGGTACTGGGGTCTGCTTGGTTGATAATATGGCGTTTTCTGACATGGCTTTCTCTCATTTAAACGGTGAATGGTTAACGCTGTATCCGAATCTAATCTTTACGCAAAAGTAATTATTGTAGTCGACATTTTGCGCGTACTGCTAACCATCTAAATTTTTGCAGGGGTAATAATAGCAAGTGTCTTAATTTTTTATTGTTTAAGATTCAACTAATGCTCATAATAAGTCAGCAGGCAGATTGTAAAACAATTTATAAGAACCTGCACCAGACAAGGATATGTCGATGCCACCCACCACTGACGCTGCAACGCGTGCTAATTCATCAACTGCGACTGCAATAATTCCCAAGCAAAAACCGCCCAATAAATGGCTTATCATCGCAGGCTTCTCTCTTTTACTGGGGGTCAATCAGTTTTTATGGCTAACCTTTGCGACCATCGTAATTAGCACCGAGGCACATTTTGGCGTTAATGAGTTTTTCGCCAATTTATTAACCTTGATGTTCCCTATCATTTTTGTGCTGCTCGCGATTCATTCTGGCAAAGTGCTCGATAATATCGGCTATAAAAAAATCGTCAGCTTAGCGGCGCTCCTTATGCTGATAGGCTCAATCATACGCTGGTTGGGCGCTGATCATTATTGGCTAGTATTTGCAGGGCAATTGCTTATCGCCATCGCTCAGCCGTATATCACCAATGCCATCAATCAAGTGACATCAGACTGGTTTGATAAATCGCAAATCGCCACGGTAACGGGCATGATTATGGGCGGGATGTTTTTGGCGACTGCCCTTGGTGCTTTTGCCCCTGCCCCATTAATCGAGGCGTTTGGCTTCTCTGGCATGCTACTTATCAATGTCATTATTACGGCGGTGGCGGTAGTAGGCTTCTTGTTGGTCGTCGCTGAAAAACCCAAACAACAAGATAGCGCTATCTCACTGCACGAAATCGAATCGCTATTAAAAAATAAGCGCCTATGGTTTATCTCATTAGCGGTGTTTATTGCGATGGGTTATTTTAATGGGCTGAGTAACTGGATTGCACCTATTCTTGCGCCCCGCGGCATTGATGAAGCGACGGCGGGCATCATTACTGCCATGCTGATCGTCGGCGGTATTTTAGGCGCGCTACTGATTCCGCTATTATCTGACTATCTACAAAAACGGCGCATTTTTTTTAATATTGGCAACGCTAATTGGTGCTAGCGCCACCTATCCCTTGTTATATTTAACGACAGGAACCACAACATTATTGCTGAGCTTTATATTAGGATTTTTCTTGTTGGCAGGTTATCCATTACTGATTGCCGCTGCTGAAGACACCGTACATGCGTCACAAGCCGCCAAAGCAGTTGCCATGCTGATGATGATGGGCAATCTCGGTGGCGTTATGATGGTGTTGCTGATGCAGAGCGTGAAAGGATTGACAGGCAGTTGGATGCCGACTGGCTGGGTACTGATTATTGCCGTCGCTTTAGCCACTTTTTTAGTCTTAAAAATAAAGGACAAACCAGTAATTAAACCTACTGTTAAACCAACTTCAAAAGTTGTTTAAGAGCCTTATTTCAAATCGTTACTTAAAGGCGAAAAAAGTTAGCATTTAAAAAAGATAGCGCCTAAGCCTTAAGCGCTATCTTTTTTATTAATGATTAAAAATTGTCTTATAACCAATCAATCCAGCTAATTAAGTCACTTAATCAAATTACTAATGGTCTTAAAAGCAGGGTCTTTACTACTGCGGCACAATTCAAAAAGAATGGATTCTACCGTACTAATCACGCCACCAGCGCGGCGGATACGGCGAATCGCTTGCTTCTTATCATAAGGAAAGCGCGAGCCAACCGCATCACCAATAATCACTGGCTGCATACCATTATCGAGCAAATCAAGCGCCGTTTGCATGACGCAGACATGCGCCTCCACCCCAAATAATAGAACAATGCTACGATTTTGTTGGGCTAAATAATGCCATGAATCGTCATTATCACAAGCGCTAAAAGTGACTTTTTCAAAGCTTTTGGCATTGTCGCCTTCTAGCACATCACGTATCTCAGGCAGGGTATCGCCGAGTCCCTTTTTATATTGCTCATTGAGCATAATAGGAATATCAAGCGCTTGTAGCCCTTTGATTAGCGTGACGGTCTTTTTGACAATATTTTCATGGTCATAAATATGCGGCGTTAAGCGTTCTTGAACATCGATAATCATCGCTTGGGTATTTTCACGAGCGATTCGATAGGTACGATCGGTAATCATGGTAGACATAGTACACTCCTTGTACGACTGATATTAATAGGTAAAGGCGACGCTATATTTGGCCTCTATATCATTATTATTAAACCTAGCTCTTATTTAGTCATAGTTTGCTGAGGGCGTCAATGGAGATAATTTTTATTAATGAGTAATATGATATCTTTCTCTACTTTATTGACTCCATAAAAAAGCCCCTAGTCATTATGACTAAGGGTTTCATTGAAAAATAATAAGCTAACAGCTATAAAAAATTTAAAGCTTACACACGCTCAATAATCGTCGCGATACCTTGACCAAGACCGATACACATGGTTGCTAGACCGATTTCAGTATCTGATTGCTCCATCGCGTTTAACAAGGTAACCGTGATACGAGCACCTGAACAGCCTAGTGGATGACCTAGTGCAATCGCGCCACCATTGATATTGACGATGTCTTGCTTGTCCGTCAAGTTCAAGGCTTTTAGGACTGACAAGCCTTGCGCGGCAAACGCTTCGTTTAGCTCGATGGTTTGCATGTCATCGATGCTCATGCCAGCGCGCTTAAGTGCTTTTTGGGTAGCCGGTACAGGACCGTAACCCATGATAGCGGCATCACAACCAGCAACAGCCATGCTACGAATACGAGCACGAGGCTTAAGACCTAAGTCTTTGGCTTTTTGTGCGCTCATGACTAACATTGCTGACGCACCGTCAGATAATGCAGATGAGGTCGCAGCAGTGACCGTACCGCCTTTAGGATCAAAGGCTGGACGTAACTTTTGCATTTGCTCCATCGTTGCATCAGGACGAATCACTTCATCAACGGTACATAGTTGCAAGCGACCTGCGGCATCATGACCTTCGATACCGATGATTTCATTGTCAAAACGACCCTCTACCGTCGCAGCCCATGCACGGCGATGCGACTCAAGACCAAAGGCATCTTGCTCTTCGCGGGTGATGTTATTCATACGGCCCAGCATTTCAGCAGTCAAGCCCATCATGTTTGAAGCTTTTGCATAGTGCTTTGACGCTTCAGGGTTGAGATCAACGCCATGCATCATGCCGACGTGACCCATATGCTCAACACCACCGATGATGAAAACGTCACCTTGGTTGGTCATGATTTGAGCAGCAGCAGTGTGAAGCGCCTGCATAGATGAACCACATAGACGGTTAACCGTTTGACCACCAGCAGTCTTTGGAATACCAGCTAGCAGACCAATGTTACGACCGATGTTCAAACCTTGCTCTAGCGTCTGATTGACACAGCCCCAGATGATGTCTTCGACGTCACGTGGGTCAAAGTCGTTACGCTCAACCAAGGCACGGACCAATTCAGCAGACATGCTATCGGCGCGAACATGGCGGAACATGCCGTTTTTAGTTTTACCCATTGCTGAGCGTACGCCATCTACGATGACCACGTCTTTTGGACTTAAAGTTGTCATACTATTTTCCTTTTCAATTTTTATTGTCAGTGGCAGTACCGCAATGCTCGCCTATCTAATTTAGAAAGTTAAGGTTACTAATAATAAATTAACTACCAATAATCTTATCGAGCATGATGTACTGCACTTTATCCTAGTAATGACTGCCCATTACGCCGTGGCGTAAAAGGTCTCGCCTGCTGCTGCCATATCGCGAATCTTTTGCGGGGCTTCATAGGCTTTGCCAAGGTATGCGTATTTTTCACACAGTGCCAAGTAGTTATCTAGACCCATTTGGTCGATATAACGGCAAGGACCACCGCGGAATGGTGGGAAACCAACGCCCATAATCATCGCCATGTCGGCTTCAGATGGCGTGCTGACGATATTGTCTTCTAGGCAACGAACAGTCTCATTACAGAAAGCCAGCATGGTGCGGTCGATAATCGCTTGATCATCAAAGGTCTGCTTGTCGCTATCTGTCGTGGCTTTTAATAGCTCATAAGTCGCTTCATCAGCAACTTTCTTTGGCTTGCCGCGTTTGTCCATCTCATACTTATAGAAACCAACACCGTTTTTCTGACCTAAGCGTTTGTTTTCATATAAAAGCTCAATCGCGCCTTTATAATCAGGCTTCATGCGGTCAGGGAAACCTTCTGCCATCACTTCTGCACCGTGTACGCCAGTATCTAAACCAACCACGTCAATTAGGTAAGCAGGACCCATCGGCCAGCCGAATTTTTCCATGACTTTATCGACATGAGCAAAATCAGCGCCTTGCTTAAGGAGCAAATCAAAGGCACCAAAGTATGGGAACAACACACGGTTGACTAAGAAACCTGGGCAGTCGTTCACAACTACAGGCACTTTACCCATTTTAGTAGCCAAGGCGACCGTAGTAGAAATGGCTTCTTCAGAGGACTTTTCACCACGGATAACTTCTACTAATGGCATACGGCTTACCGGGTTAAAGAAATGCATACCGACGAAGTTTTCTGGACGCTCAAGTGCTTCCGCTAAGAAAGTAATAGAAATCGTCGACGTATTTGACGCTAGGATACAGTTGTCTTTTACCAAGCCTTCCACTTCTTTTAGTACCGCACGCTTCACATTTGGATTTTCTACAACCGCTTCGATAACGATATCAGTTTCAGCAAAGTCACCATAGTTCAAAGTCGGACGGATACGGCTTAACGTTTCACCCATTTTAGCTGGGGTCATTTTCTTACGTTCGACCATTTTGCCAAGTAGCTTGCTGGCTTCGCCCATACCAAGGTCTAATTGCTCAGACTTGATGTCTTTCATGATGATTGGCAAGCCTTTACTGGCTGCTTGATAAGCGATACCGCCGCCCATGATACCCGCGCCAAGTACGGCCGCTTCATTGATTTCATGTGCTTGCTTACTGTGCTGCTTAGCAAGTTTCTTAACCAACTGATCGTTTAAAAATAGACCAACCAAGCTTTCTGCTTGTGGGGTTTTCGCCGCTTTTGCAAAGTAAGTCGCTTCGACTTCGATTGCTTTATCACGAGGCAGATCGACATGCTTTTCGATTGCTTCAATAGCAAGCGCAGGCGCAGGATACTGCTTAGGATTGGCTTTGGCAAAGATCATACCTTTAGCACTGTTAAATGCCATCGCTTGCTCAAGCTGATTTAGCTTAACAGGCGCAAGCTTCTCTTCACGCTTCGCTTGCCAATCAAGCTCACCTGAGATACATTTTTTGACTAGGTCAATCGCAGCATCTTGCAAGTCATCTGCAGCAACGGTTGCATCAACGAGACCAAGTTTTAGTGCGTCCAGTGATTTTTTCGGTGTACCAGTCGCGATTAATTCAAGCGCATTATCGATACCAATCACACGCGTACTACGAACCGTACCACCAAAACCTGGGAAGATACCCAGTTGGGTTTCTGGTAGACCAATGATAGCTTTGTCGCTCATGACACGGTATTCACAAACCAAGGTCATCTCACAACCACCGCCAAGCGCTGCGCCATTGATGGCCGCTACTTTTGGAAACGGCAAATCTTCAAAACGGTTAAAGTCATGATTGATGCTAATGACCCAGTCTTTGATTTCGCTTTCTGGCTTTTTAAAAGAACCGACGAATTCTGTAATATCAGCACCAGCGATAAACACGCCCTTGCTTGACGTTACGATAAGACCTTTAACGTTATCGGCTTTTTCTAACGCAGTAACCGCTTCACCAAATTGCTTATTGGTCTCAGCATCAAACTTGTTCACGCTCTCATTTTCGGCGTTGTACTGCATGTTGGCGATGCCATCCTCTAGCATTGTCACCGTGATGCGATTTCCTTGGTATACCATGTGGAACTCCTTGCTATGTAATAAAGGCTATGTAATAAAAGCTAAGTGATAAAAATTACATCATAAAAGCGATGTTTTAGAATATAAAAAATAGCCGGTTATTGTTAGTAAAACGGGTAATAGCACTACCAACCTGCTGTATCATAACCATAAATACATGACAGATTAACCAGTGAAGAGATCTTTATTATCCAGCGCTCATTACTATATATCGGTGCTAACTTTATTGCACCAGTGGATAAGGCGCTTCGTTTATATATTATTGCTATAAGTACTCATGGTGTAGATACTGACTGGGATTTGAGCCAATACTGAGCTTTATCAATCAGATGGCGTATTCAAAAGCCCAATAGCATCGTCAACATTGTCATCAGACCATTTTTACGTCAATTAGTGTAGGGGATTATGCCCCTAACTGTCACAAGCTAATACCATACTCGCAAGTCACTCTTAAGTCGATACTAGCCCTTTACCTAGCGGCGAACGTGCTTTAGTGAGTATCTGTATACTGAATTATTAACACGCTAAACAGGGTAGATAATCGGCATAAAATGCCCGACGCGCTCCCTTATCAAAACATATTCAACCGCTAAGTTAAATCAGCAATACGTAACGGTGCCTTGTTGCCATATTGCGCTCAAGCACGGATACCTTACCATCATACGACTGCTTTAAATTGCAAAAAAACCCTCTATTGATACCATGTGTCGCATAAGCAATCCTACCTATCATGCTACACTAATACCGTTTTTATTATTCACCTGATAGATGGTTGGGTTATGACTGTTTCCTCTACGCCAAGCTTTATGTCTTTTACTAGCTTTAATAGCGACACCGAGCAATTTCACAGCGCCGTGCGCGCGCAACTCGCACAAGATATCGACGTGCTGTTTGCTTATGCCGAGCTGCCAAGCCCACTGCTTGATGCCTGCCGCTACGTGATGACTGGTCAAGGTAAGTTGGTACGCCCATTATTGGTTGCCAGTGCCTTTGACAGCATAAATCGTAGCAATGCTAATGATGCCTTTAATAATAATGACAATGTTAATGGAAGCGCTAATAATAATGTTAGTAATGACGATGAAAGTGTGGATAAAAGCATTGATAACAAAGCCCTTCAAAATAGCGATTTAGAATCACTACTAGAAAACGATTCCGACTATGATATGGCGCGCCGTGCAGCGTTGGCAGTAGAGCTGTTGCATACCTATTCATTGGTGCATGATGATTTGCCGTGTATGGACGATGACGACTTGCGCCGTGGTCAGCCGACCGCGCATATTGTCTTTGCAGAATCAACCGCCCTACTCGCTGGTGACGTGCTACAGACGCTAGCCTTTGAGGTATTGACCGCAGAGCTGCCCACTTTTGCACCCTTTGACTCCGCTATCGCCAGCCAATTAATCGCGATATTTGCGCCGCGTGCCAGACGCATGGTTTCAGGGCAAATGCTCGATCTGAATGCTGAAGCCAGCATTGATATCACGCAAAGCGAGTTAGAAGCCATCCACCGTGATAAAACAGGTGCATTAATAGAAGCGGCTATGCTGATGGGCGGTATCTGTGCTGGCGCGACCGCTCCACAGCGTATGGCCTTGCAGGATTGTGCACAGCATATTGGACTCGCCTTTCAGGTTCAGGACGATATTTTAGACGTGACCACCAGCACCGATACGCTTGGCAAACCTGCTGGCAGCGATGAAAAACTAGACAAGTCTACTTATGTAAAATTGATGGGCGTTGATGATGCAACTAGCTATGCACAATCGCTATTTGATGATGGACGCGCAGCCATTTCTCGTGAACTTAACGGTAATGAAGAGAATGATGCGCTGATGGCACTCATTGAATGGTTATGGGCAAGAAAGAAATAACGAGAAAACAAATAAGTGCGTAAAAATCTAGCTAAACATTTTAATTAGCAAAAATAGCAAAGGGTGGTCAACATGGACAGTACCCCTACTCAGCGTATTTACCTCGGCACTGGCGGTTATAGCGATACCGATCTGCTTGGTACGCTTTATCCAACTGGCACCAAAAAAACGGACTTCTTACGAGAGTACGCCAAGCAATACGGCGCGGTCGAGATTAATAGCACCTTCTATGCGCCCATCGGACAAAAAGCCTTTGCCGGTATGGTCAATAAAGCCTATGTGCAAACAGATAGCCAATTAAAATTGGCCGTCAAGCTGCATCAAGACTTTACTCATGCACGCAAAGGCACAAGCGATCACGCCCAAGCATTTATTACTGCTCTAACGCCACTTATCGAAGCCAACGCTCTCGCGCCATTACTGCTGCAATTCCCACATGGTTTTGATCGTACCCATGAGCATCGGCTTTATCTCGCCAATCTCGTTAGCTGGTTTAAAGACTATCCGTTAGCGGTTGAGTTTCGTCATAATGGCTGGCACACCCCGCAAGTGGTCGATAGCTTTATCAAGCAAGGCTTGATTTGGTGTAGTGTCGATTATCCCAAAGTCAGCGGACTGCCACCGTCACGGCTGATATTCACTCAGCGTACTGGCTATCTGCGTATGCATGGTAATAATCTAAACTGGTGGGATGCGATGAGTGCCGCTGACCGCCATGATTATCGCTATAGCGAGACAGAGATGCAGGACTGGGCGCAAGCGATTGCTAATCAACGTCAGCATTTTGATACGCTGTATATCTTCTTTCAAAACACCGTCAATGCGCATGCTTATTATAATATTGCGATGTTGCGTGAGGCGTTGGGTAAGTTTGGGTTTGAGGTGCATTGACGTTAGTAAACCATAACTATTCAAATCTAAAAAATAGCATAACGTCAGATGCCATTCTATTTTTATTTCTACCAGAATCCATTCTGTGACAGAATGTTTCTTAAAACTGGTATATGAACATATCCCTCTACCATCCAATTTGAGTTTTTTAGTAATAAACTAGAATTAGCAAAATAAAGTCTGCAAGCATCCTTATACTTTAGATACAATTGAATTTTTCTAACATATATCTTATATCACCTAAGCTTAAGATATTATGTTTGCTCGAAATTTATATTATCGATAATATAAACATAAATAATTGGAGCCATATATAAATGGATATTTTTGAAAGCATTGCGAATGTTAGTCTATTCAAGCCTAAAGGAGTTACTATTGACTACTTAGCTGAAGTTGATGAAAGCGTAAGTGAAATTGATAAGCAACGCCCTTTAACTGCAGAGATAACTCATAAACTACAAGAAGAAATATTATTTGATAGGGTTCATGCTTCTGCAGTAATTGAAGGTAACTCTCTATCTAGAAGAGAGACTATCGTTGTTTTAAGCTCTGGTATCTTGGAAGCTGGATCTCGAAAAGATCAGCAGGAAGTAATAAACCTCGCCGATGCTTGTTTATATTTACAAGATTGTTTAGAAAATAAACTACCTTTGAGTGTTAAGTTGATTAAAGAACTACATCAGAAAATGTTAACCAATATTGATGATGAAAATGCTGGCCGTTTTAGAAATAAGGATGTAGCGATATCTGGTGCCAAGATAAGTCCTCCTTCACACATGGACGTTCAGTCGCTTATAGAAAAAATTATAGATGTTGAATCTAGTCTAAATGTACATACTATCCAAAAAGCAGCTTGGATGCATTGGGCTATTGCTAGAGTTCATCCTTTTATAGATGGTAATGGAAGAATTGCTCGAATGCTACAGGACTATGTTTTGTTAAAAGATAGATATGTTCCAGCATCAGTACAACCTGAAGATCGTGAAAAAAACTACTATGAAGCACTTGAACAAGCTGACCTCAATAACGGTGAAGAACTCCTAGAAATCATTGCTAAAAATGTGTTAAGAATGAGTCAGCGTTATTTAGTAATTATAAGAGATGAAAAGTCTCGTAGTTCATGGGTCAAAGGTATTGCAAAAGCAGCCTCTGAAAAAGTAAGACAAACTGACCACCGTTCATTCCTAATTGCTCAGAAAACTTTTGATTTACTAAAACTGGAGTTTTCAAATCTTTGCAGCGAATTGAATGAAGAATTAAGTGATATGTTTATTGGTTTCAAAGATTACGGCAGCATAGATTTTGAAAAACATCAAGATTTAAAAAATAAGGGAAGGGCATCTCAGGCATGGTTTTTTGGCTTAAGATTTGCGTATGGAGAGGTAGATCAACGCTTCATTTTTTGGTTTGCTAAGCATTTCAAGTCTTCTGATGACTATAAGAATTTTGGTAATTCTGTATGTATTCTGATTTCAATGCAAGATGGAGCAGGAAGTAATAAGAAATTGGACGACTATGAGTCTGAAGATCGAATCACATTACGCGAGCTAGTTTTAGATGGTCGTGATTTCTCAAGAAGACGATATAACCCTGTTACTCAAGAATCTGAATGGGATTCTGAAGTTACACCGACAGAGATAGCACAAGGCTTTATTACTGAGGTTTTAGGTAAAATGGGGTTAGTATAAAGTAGCATAGCAATCCTATATCTACATAAAAAATAAAACTCAAACCAAAAAAAGGACGCCTCTCAGCGTCCTTTTTTATTAATCAAACTACTTAGTGGTTAAAGATTACTCTTCAACACCAGCATCTTGACCTTTATATTTCGCGTTTGCGTAGTCCCAGTTCACTAGCTTGTCTAGGAACGTGTCGACATAATCAGGACGACGGTTACGATAATCGATATAGTATGCATGTTCCCACACGTCACAAGTCAATACCGCTACTTGGTCATGTGCAAGTGGTGTATCAGCATTTGCTGTTTTAGCAATTGACAGTTTGCCACCGACTTTATCAGCGACTAGCCACGCCCAACCTGAACCGAACTGAGTGAGTGCAGCGTTTTTAAACTCTTCACGGAACTTATCATAGCTACCGAAATCTTCTTCAATTTTAGCTTTCAAGTCGCCAGTAGGTTCGCCGCCGCCATTGGTTGGCGTCATGCAATTCCAATAGAACGTGTGGTTCCATACTTGGGCTGCTTGGTTGAACATACCTTGCTTGCTGTCATCTTTAGCCGTGGCTACGATGATTTCTGGCAATGTTTTGTCTTCTAGACCAGAACCTGGTAGCAACTCGTTAAGCTTAGTCACGTATGCATTATGATGCTTATCATGATGGAACTCTAAAGTTTCAGCACTGATGTGCGGCTCTAAAGCATCTTTTGCATATGGTAGGTCTGGTAAAGTAATGTTTGACATAGTTATTTTATCCTTGCTGGTTTAGCCATTAGTATTAGGTATAGCTTCAAATGAACGCTATAAATTATTGGACTAAATTGGCTTAGTTTATTGTTAGTGAGATTTATTACTCAATATGCTGTACATATTGCGGTAAACCTAAAAAATTCTAAATTTAAAAGCTATCTCAAGCAAGTGATACTTAATCGTTATTACACCATTAAACACCAAGTTATTGACTTAAAAGCCATTATTGGGGTTTGATAGTATTATTAACTTTAAGTTTACAAGCTATAAGATATAATTCACTGTAGCTTGTTTTGTATTATAGCAATAGTAATGACAAATATCAGTTACCAAATGTTATGTATCATTGATTCCTTATGCTAATTGGTAATTTAGCCGGTGCTAGCTTAGAATATGCCAGTGCAAACCATACAAACAACGCTCACGCATTGTTTACTATTATCGCTAGCGTATAAAACGTCAAAATAACAGTTTACTTGACAAACAACCCTATGATGGACGAATACCATGAGTTATAGCAACACCACAGACACTCATCAACAGCCGACAGCCTCAATTGATTCAACACAAACAACGCCAGATAGCCAATGGGTACTTGCCAGTAATAATAAGGGCAAACTGGCGGAGTTTAAAAGACTGTTTGCCGAAGCTGACTTGGATGTGACGATTATCCCGCAAGGTCATCTCGATATCGACGATGCGATTGAGGATGGCTTAAGCTTCGTTGAGAACGCCATTATCAAAGCGCGACATGCCAGCCGAGCCAGCGGATTACCTGCTATCGCTGACGACTCGGGACTCTGTGTGCCAGTATTGGGCAACGCACCCGGCATCTATTCGGCACGTTATGCGGGCGAGCACGGCAATGACAGTAAAAATAATGCTAAGCTCATCGCTGACTTGCAGCCTATTCGCGCAGCGAAGCCAGATGCTTCTATTAAAGGCATGTTTGTTTGTGTATTGGCAATGGTGCGTCATGCTGATGACCCATTACCGATTATCGCCCAAGGTTTATGGCACGGTGAGATTTTGGCGGCGCCACATGGCGATGGCGGCTTTGGCTATGATCCACTATTTTGGTTGCCAGAGTTGCAAGCCAGTGCGGCGAGCCTAAGCGCTGAGGATAAAAACCGCATTAGCCATCGCGGTCAGGCGATTCAGCAACTATTGGCACAACTGCCTTTATAAGCACCATTGATAAGCGCTAGCGCTAAAGACGGTTATAGCTTATTTTGCATTTGATAGTCATGCTAACGTTACTATCAAGCAGTCAAATGAAATGCTCAAAGCACTCTCTAAGCGCGATTGGTACTATAGTGGACGCAAAGTAAACGGATGATAAACAGATAACTTTTACTTTAATAAGCAGATAGATTATACTGTTCTACTTTTAAAATTTTATTGAAAGCCGTTATTTGTCTGTATAATTGAGCAAAAAGCGTTATTATGCGGTACATTAGCGGCTTATTATTGATATTTGGTAGCGTTTATCAAAATAAAGCTTTTCACATTTTTGTGTCAGTAGCGATTGCTACAGGCATGGGCTGCGAAACTGCGCGCTATCAATATCCCCTATTTATTCCAACGGCAACCAGTAGCTCACGCGTATTTTGCAGCTTGGTTGTCTATTACTATTTAATCCTAAAGGTGTAACTAACATGGCTACAGATTTACAAGTCACAACCAACAAGCTATCTAATAAAGAAACTCAGCTAACGGTTAAAGTACCCGTTGAAAAAATTCAAAACAAAGTTGAAGGCCGTATTCGCCAAGTAGCGAAAACTGCCAAAATTGACGGTTTCCGTAAAGGCAACGTTCCTATGTCACACATCCGTTCTCAGTACGGTGCTGGCATTCAACAAGAAGTCATCAACGATGTGATCCGTGATACTGTATTTGAAGCGATCAAATCTGAAGACATCCGCGCGGTTGGCATGCCTAACATCGACGACGTAAAACTTGAAGATGACTTCTTGGTTTATCAAGCCACTGTCGAGATCTTCCCAGAAGTAGACGTGCAAGGTATCGATGAAATCGAAGTTGAGCGTCACACAGCTAAGGTTAGCGAAGAAGACGTCGACACAATGATCGAAAACCTACAAAAACAACGTGAAGAGTTCGTTGAGAAAAAAGGTAAAGCGGCCAAAGATAACCAAGTAACCTTTGACTTTGAAGGCTCAATCGACGGCGAAAAATTCGAAGGCGGCTCATCTGAAGATTTCAAACTGGTCATCGGTAGCAACCAGATGATTCCAGGCTTTGAAGATGGTATCAAAGGCATGAAAGCTGGCGAAGAAAAAGTTATTGACGTCACTTTCCCAGAAGATTACCAAGCTGAGAACCTAGCTGGTAAAGAAGCACAGTTCAAAATCAACGTAAAATTGGTTGAAAAATCTAAACTACCTGAAATCAACGAAGAATTCCTTGAGCTATTCGGCGTAAAAGAGGGCGGCGTTGAGAAGTTAAAAGAAGACGTACGCAAAAACATGGAACGCGAAATCAAAAATGCTGCGCGTAGCCAAGTCAAGCAAGCGACTTTTGATGCGCTACTAGAAAAGAACGAGTTTGACGTACCAAACGCCATGCTAGAGCAAGAAATTGAGCGTCAGCGCAACATGATGATGCAACGTTTTTCTCAGCAGTTTGGTGCTAATGCTGATAGCTTCGATAAAGATATGCTGCCAAATGAGCTATTTGAAGAGCAAGCGCTACGTGCTGCCCGTCTTGGCATCATCGTTGCCCGCGTTATCGACACTAAAGGTATCGAAGTGGATCAAGCACGCGTTGAAACCTTTATCAAAGAAGCCGCTGAAAACTATGAAGATCCAGCTGAAGTGATCGAGTACTACACCACTGATAAGCAACAGCGCGCGAACATTGAATCTGTCGTTCTAGAAGACCAAGTGGTTGATTATCTGATTGAGCAAGGTAAAGTCACGGATAAAGAAGTGAGCTACCAAGATTTGCTAGCTGCTCAGCAACAACAGCAGCAAGGTATGTAATCTAGCGTCTTAGCGCTACTGCTTTAGACTGTATTAAAAATGCCCTAACGCTTTGTTAGGGCATTTTTATTGGGGCTTTATGGTTCGTGCCCTTGATAAATGTCTATAGACGCCTTATTAATAGGGAGTCATTTATCGTTTGTCACATTAAAACGTTACTATTGCCCCCATAAAAAAGTTACCATTGGTTCAATTATTTTTAGCGACATCTGGCGCTTATTATTTTAGCCCGTTAGTATGATTAAAAGACGACAACATTTACAATGATAAGCATCAATAAAAGCTTGGCTGTTTGCTAATCCCTATTTCTTTATTCTCTTTATTTTATGTACTTATAAACAGGACATCTTTATGACAGATTATGATCGTATTACTGCTAACCCGCATTTTGATATGCTGATGAGTGCGCATGACAACGTACAAAGTACGACTCAAGCAGCATTGGTTCCTATGGTGGTTGAGCAGTCAGCGCGCGGTGAACGCTCGTTTGATATTTTCTCACGCCTATTACGTGAGCGTGTTATCTTTTTGACCGGTCAAGTTGAAGACCATATGGCCAACTTGATCGTCGCTCAGCTGCTATTTTTAGAAGCTGAAAACCCTGATAAAGACATCCATTTATATATCAACTCACCGGGCGGCTCCGTGAGCGCTGGTTTGGCTATTTTTGATACCATGAACTTTATCAAACCTGAAGTATCAACCATTTGTATGGGCGGCGCTTATAGCATGGGTTCGTTCTTATTGGCAGCAGGCGAAAAAGGCAAACGTTATGCCCTAGCCAACTCGCGCGTGATGATTCACCAACCATCAGGCGGCGCGCAAGGTCAAGCAACTGATATCGAAATTAATGCGCGTGAAATTCTAAAAACTCGTGCTCGCTTAAATGAGATTTTGGCTGAGCGTACCGGTCAACCAGTTGAGAAAATCGAAAAAGATGTCGAACGTGACTATTGGTTGGATGCCAAAGAGGCCAAAGAGTATGGTTTGGTCGACGAAGTATTAGAACGTCGCCCTAACTCATTATAATGATGATATAGCAGCTTTGATAAGCATTAAATGCCTTTGCCCTATGTGCTTTGGCATTTATGCAAACAATCGGAATACTGATATAGTCGATTCAATTTAAAAGTAGTACAAGGCAACCGAGTGTAGATGTATAAGTGATACTTCAAGCGAGGTTAACGCAGTAATACTTTTATAGTGGAATGACTGTACGTTTTAAATTTTAGGAGTGCCTCTATATGGCAGAAGATAAAACACCGCATTGCTCTTTTTGTGGCAAAGAAAAAAGCGAAGTAAAACAGCTGATTGCCGCTGACGATGCCAATATCTGTAATGAGTGTATTGAGTTATGTACCGACCTGATTGCGGATGTTGATACCGACAATGACGATGCTGATGGCGATATTGATACCTCTTGGGTCAATAAAAAACTGCCGACGCCAAAAGAGCTGCGTGCCAAACTCGATGAGTATGTCATCGGGCAAGACGCTGCTAAAAAGGCCTTGGCGGTCGCTGTTTATAACCATTATAAGCGTCTAAAAGTCAGTCAAACTTTGGCGAATGATAGCAAAAAAGCTAAGATTGGCGCTGATGAAGCAATGGTTGAATTGTCAAAAAGCAATATCTTGCTGATTGGTCCGACAGGCTCTGGTAAGACCTTACTAGCGCAAACTTTAGCACGTCTGCTTGATGTGCCGTTTGCAATGGCCGATGCCACCACCTTGACCGAAGCGGGTTATGTTGGTGAAGACGTTGAGAACATTGTGCAAAAGCTCTTGCAAGCCTCGGATTACGATGTGAGCAAAGCTGAGCAGGGCATCATCTATATCGATGAGATTGATAAAATCAGTAAGAAAGGCGACAACCCTTCTATCACGCGTGACGTGTCGGGCGAAGGTGTACAGCAAGCCTTGCTAAAGCTTATCGAAGGCACGGTTGCTGCTATCCCGCCACACGGTGGGCGTAAGCATCCACAGCAAGAGCTGATCCAAGTCGATACCAGCAACATCCTTATCATCGTTGGTGGCGCGTTTGCCGGTCTTGATAAAGTCATCCAGCAGCGTACAGAAAAAACTGGTATTGGTTTCAATGCTGATGTCAGCTCAAAAGATGACAGTAAACGTAGCTCAGATTTGCTCCAGCAAGTCGAGCCAGAAGATTTAATCAAGTTCGGTCTGATTCCTGAGCTGATTGGTCGTCTGCCCGTGTTGGCCGCGCTGCAAGAGCTTGATGAAGAAGCGCTAGTACAAATATTGACGGAACCAAAGAACGCTTTGGTTAAGCAATATAAGTACTTGTTCGATATGGAAGGCGCTGATATTAGCTTTACCAAAGAAGCGCTTGATGCGATTGCCAAAAAAGCAATGGCACGCAAAACCGGTGCTCGCGGTTTACGCTCTATCGTAGAAAATGCGTTGCTTGATACTATGTATGAGCTGCCGTCTATGAAAGATGCAAAGACTGTGCTCGTCGATGAGCAAGTGATCAACGACGGCAAGACCCCTGAAATCGCTTAATATATAGTTCAATGATAACAACTAATTATTTAATTGACTGTCATCAAAAAAAGCGTCTGGCATTATGCTAAGACGCTTTTTTTATGTCTGGTCATTTTTAATGATATAGGGTCTGTCTGCACAGACGCAGCAAGCAAGAAAAATGGATATCAGCAGTGCGTGATGGTTCGATATTACTTTTCACTGACTATAGGTGGCTCAAAAAATGACAGCTGCGTTTATCAATCGTGGGCAGGTAAATTCATAAATCATGCTAAGGTAAAGCGACTTCTTATGCGGTCTCCTTAATCATGACTAAAGTGATGACCAAAGTTACGACCAAACCTCCCGAATCAATGATACAAAGGATTGTTCATCATGCTTAACAATGTTACTTCTATAGCAACCTCCCTACGTCAGCATCTCCCTTTTTCTGCTAATGAAAACCATGACATTACCCCCTATTACCGCAATCATGTCGCTGCTATCACTGGTGCCGGCTCTGGTATGGGTCGCGAGCTTGCCATTCATTTAGCAAAAATGGGCTGTCATGTCGCGCTATCCGATATCAATCCTGAGCAGTTAGCCCAAACCAAAGCACTGCTCGTCGGTTATGATGTCAAAGTCACTATGACCGTACTCGACGTCTCAGACAATAAAGCGGTGCAAGCGTGGGCAGACGACGTCATGAGCGATCACGGCAAAGTGAACTTCATCTTTAACAATGCAGGCGTGGCGCTATATTCGACCGTAGAAGGCAGCAGTATCGATGAGCTTGAATGGGTCATGGATATCAATTTTTGGGGTGTGGTCTATGGCACCAAAGCCTTTTTACCTTTGATCAAAAATAGCGTCAAAGAAAGCGAATCGACTAAAAGTGGTAAAGACAGCAAAGCACGCCAATTTGACGAACATGGTCATATCATTAATATCTCAAGTCTGTTTGGTTTGACCGCTCAGCCTTCGCAGTCTGCCTATAATTCCAGTAAGTTTGCGGTACGTGGCTTTACCGAGAGCCTACGTCAAGAGCTCGACATTCAGCGCTGCGGCGTCTCAGCGACTTGCATTCACCCAGGTGGCATCAAAACCAATATTGCCAATAGTGCGCGTGGTAATGACAGCATCAGTGACCTTGGCATGCGTGGTGGCAGCAAAGCGATCAGCAGTTTTAATAAATTCTTAAAGTTCGATGCCAGCGATGCCGCTTGGATTATTCTGCAAGCGGCCGCAAGCAACCAGCCGCGCTGCTTGATTGGTAACGATGCCAAAATGATCGACGCCGTACAGCGCGTGTTTCCAGCAAGCTATAGCAAAATACTGAATGACGTCAATAAGCTGTCACGCAAATTGAAAGGCAAGAAACCTGCTAGAACGGGTGTTCGTAAATCGGCCTAGTCGCTATAAGATTTAGATAAAGATAAAGACGGTCAAAAAAGCCCCGCTACACTAGCAGGGCTTTTTTGGTTGTTCACAGTCTAAAAATCTTAAGTAACTTTAAATATAAAAGTAAATATAAAGCTTAATGTTAAGGCAGTTTCATATCGCCATCGACTAACCAGCCCAGACGGCGCATCATATAAGCGACTACGCCAGCAATCAGCGCAGGCAATACGAACATCAATAAGATAATCGCTGTCCATAGTTGAGCGCTACTCATAATCTCTTGTGACGCTTCAATGACGCCAAATACTCCTACCAGCCCAGCAGTACCCATACCCGCTCCTGTCGCCGTACACGCCAAGCCAAAGCCGACCGTGGCGATAGGACCAACGATGGCGCTAGCGACAACGGCAGGCAATAAGACCACAGGTTTTTTTAGCACGTTCGGAATTTGCAACATGCTCGTGCCTAGACCCTGAGAGACGACACCGCTGATCCCATTGTCTTTAAAACTGGCAACGGCAAAACCAATCATATGCGCCGCACAGCCAACCACAGCAGCGCCACCTGCTACACCACCAAGCCCAATAGCGATACAAATAGCAGCGCTAGAGGTTGGTAAGGTCAATAAAATACCCACCACTACTGCAATCACAATACCCATTAGTAATGGCTGTAGCTCAGTGGCCGCTTGAATACCTTGACCAATAGCAGCGACGGCAGCGACGATAGGCGGATTAAGCAAAGCACAAACTGCCAATGCCACGGCGCATACCAATAAAGGCACTAGCAGAATATCAAGCTTGGTCTTGCCAGCGACCCAAGTACCAGCGCGATAAGCAAATACCGAGGTCAGGTACGCGCCAATGGGATTGCCGGGTAACGCCACGAACGTCGCAGGTCCTCCCACTTGCGGGGTAAAAAGCGTCCCTGCCATCAACGCTTCAGAGTGCGCACCAAGCATCCCTGCTACCAAGCAGCTGAGCATAACCAAGGTCGGCGCTTTGAGGTAGTAAGCAATGCCCACACCGATACCAGCACCCATTAATACAGAGGCCAGCTTGCCGACTGCGATGAGTGCTGGCAAGTCTAACCAACCACCGATTTGTGAGATAATCAAACCAGCAATCAATGTGACAAATAGCCCTAAAGCCATACCCGTAAAAGCATCGATAAAATATTTTTGAAAAAAGGCTTTTACCAAACCAGTAGGCGGTGTTGCTGAGTCAGATATTGTCATAGCCATACTCTTTGTGAAGGTTTTAATAAGATAGAATAAACCAAAAACATAAAACACTCTTGTTAAAAATCAGAGATAAAAAAAGCGTCATTGCGACGCTTTCTTATTATTAACACATGACTAAAACGAGCACAAAGCATTCAATCTAACGGCGCTGCTCAACGATGATAGAGTCAATGCCGTTGTTTTGTAGACGCTGCTGCGCACTAGCAACCGCTTGACGGTTATTCATCGGACGCGAGATGACCTGATAAATTGGCAAACCATTACCCGTGGTGTTTTTGACCACTCTGGCATCCACGCCAGCCATGAGCACTTGCGCACGGCGACGGTCAGCTTCATCGGCATCACCAAAGCTGTTAATCTGTAAGATATAGGTCGCCGCAGGTTTGGCAGGTTGGACGCTAGCCGCATTCGTCCCTGAATTATTGGCTCGGTTTGCCGTATTGCCACTATTACTAGTCGCCGGCGCGCCATCATAGGTAGCGTCTTCTTCAACGACAACGATATCATCGCTATTATTGGCCGTACCAGCATTGTTACCACGGCTTGGCTCGATCACGGTGCTTTCAGAAATACCAAAGTTACCCGTATCATCATTGCGACTGGCTGAATTGCTCTCCGGTTGAGTAACGACGACGTCCGGCTCAAAAGCACCGATACTGCCCAAGCCATCATTACCTGTTTCACCGATATTTTCATCAGGGATGGTCGCCATCTCTTGATTGGGCAAAATATCGTAGAACTCGTAATCGCTATTATCGGTATCGGTATCGACGCGGGGCTCTACCTGCCGATCAGGATCATTACCGGCAGTGCTATCAGCGGGACTAAAATCAAATAATGGTGAGAGGTACAAAAACACCCCGATCATTAGGGTCAATACTGCCCCGACAAACATCCATAATAAACCTGATACGCTACTTGATTTGCGCTTTTCGGTCGCACCTTTAGGTTTTTTGGCTAGCATGGATCTCTTTCTCCCTACTGAATCTATCTGTCGTTATCGAATTATTGCTATCGCTCGTCTGTATATGTTCTACATGCTAGACGGTGCAGATAACCCTAATAAACTAAGCCCATTGGACACTACTTGACGTACCGCTTTTGACAAGCGCAGACGGGCTTGCATCATATCGAGCTCTTCTTGGCTTGGCGTCTCACCTGAGGTCAAGCTCACTGGCAGAATACGATTGCTATCGTACCAGCCGTGGAAGAGTGCTGCCAAATCTTTTAGATAGTTGGTCAGTACATGCGGCTCATAGCCTGTAGCAGCTCGTAACAGTGTCGCTGGATAGGCCGCTAAGAGTTTGATTAGCTCATCTTCACTAGGCGCTGTCAGCAAGTTTTGGTGCTGGGCACCAATCAAATCGTCTACAATCAGACCACTGGATTCTAGCTTTTCTAATACGCGGCAAACCCGTGCATGCGCGTATTGAATGTAATAGACCAAGTTGTCTTTGCTTTGTGATTTGGCCAGCTCTAAATCGAAGTCGACGTGCACTTCAGGCTTACGCGCGACATAATAGAAGCGCGCTGCATCGTTACCGACTTCATGACGCAGCTCGCGCAAGGTGACAAACTTGCCTGAACGCGACGACATTTGCACTTTTTCACTGCCGCGCCATAATGCTACGAATTGAACCAGCACCACATCAAGGCGTTCTGCATCAATCCCCAAAGCCAATAACGCCGCTTTTACCCGTGGCACATAACCATGGTGATCCGCGCCCCAAACGTTGACGACTTTATCAAAGCCACGATCGAACTTATTTTTATGATAAGCGATATCAGAGGCAAAGTAAGTCGATTGTCCATTGGCACGGCGTACCACACGATCTTTTTCATCACCAAAATCAGTCGATTTAAACCAAATATTGCCGTCTTTTTCGTACAGATAGCCTTTATCCTCTAAAATCTGTAAAACCGGCGCAATCTCACTATCAATGGATCTTTCGCTAAACCAGCATTCATAACGCACACCAAAGTCATTTAAGTCGTCTTTGATATCAGCCAGAATACTGCTCAATGCTGCATTTAAAAACAGCTCATAGGCATCACCAAGCAACGCTTTGCTGTTAGCAATCAGACCATCAATATGCGCTTCTTTGTCGCCTGATAACAATGTTTTTTCACCATCATCATTGATTTCAAACTGGGCATCTTCTGGCGCATTTTTAGCAACGTCTATAAAGCTGTGCACGTAGCTAGTGCCATGTTGTGCTTTTAGTGTTTGGGCAATATCACTGACATAGTCGCCTTGATAGCCATTCACGGGAAAAGTTATTTGTTCACCGTTGGCTTCTAGATAACGCAGATACGTACTGGTCGCTAAGATGTCCATCTGCCGACCGGCATCGTTGACATAATACTCACGAGTGACGTCATAACCAATGGCTTCGAGCAAGTTTGCCACGCTCATGCCAAACGCAGCACCGCGTCCATGACCGACATGTAAACTAGAGGTTGGATTAGCGGATACGAACTCAACCTGTACCTTTTGCCCTTCGAACTGGTCGCTCAAACCAAAGCGATTCTGTTGTTTAAAAATGTCGTCTAACACCGAAAACTTAGCGTCGGCATTTAAAAAGACATTGATAAAGCCTGGACCCGCGATTTCTATTTGGCGAATGTCTTGGTTGTCAGGCAGTGCATTGACAATTTTTTCGGCAAGCTGGCGTGGATTGGCCTTAGCAGCTTTGGCAGCCGTCAGCGCGATATTGCTGGCAAAATCACCGTGGCTTAAATCTTTTGTACGGGTGATTTGACTGTTATTTTGCCAATCAGCTGGCAACGCGCCATCGGCTTGTAAGGTTTGAACCGCATCATTAAATAAGGATGCTAGCGTATCAATTTGGGCTTGTGACATAGGACTATAAACTCAGATAAATAAAAAATGGTACAAAAAATGGGGCGAATGCGCGCAGTCGGTAACGGCTTATTATAATAGCGACTGACATGGCAGGTGACAAATTAATATAAAAAGATAAGTAACCTGTAAATATAACAATCTTTGCGCTTTATTGCACTATTTGCGCCAAAATTAGCACCAAAATCTTACGCTTAGGAAGGTTGGTACTTATATTTGAGATTAATTGGCAGTTATTTAGCATTTCGGGTTCAGATTGAGAGCACACCCTAATAATGAACATAATTGTATCTTTCCTGTTGTCTCACTGATAGCGGTAGTTTATACCCACTGACTTCCGCGTTATAATGACGCTTTGTATTTTGCCCCTCTATTTAATTTTTATTTATTATTTTATTGCTGCTCATTATTTGAGGAGTGATGCGCTTTTTTAGGGTGATTTTTAAAAAGCGATAAAGTTGGTTCACTATAATTTGGATATAAGGAAGCTGAGCGAAAGTACTACCAATAGTAGACCAAGCAAGGCTAATACCCTATCCAATTTATAGTGAATTGACTATAAGATAATAGCGTTAAATAGATGGCATGTTACTACTCTATAGGATTAAGCCATGTTTGCTATTGCTGCCAGTACCGTCACCAGTTGGGGGCTGTACGTACTATTACCCATATTTATTGCGTTTTTATTCTTTATCATTTGGGACTTATCAAAACGCTCTGAAGCCGGTCGCGCCGGTACTTTTTGGATGTTTTTAGCGCTTGGTGCGGGCTTTATAGGATTTATACTCAAGGTGCTAATAGAAGTGGCGTTTAACAAATGGTTCATTTAAACAGATCTCTTATTTATAAACCATAAGAAAAACGGATAGCGCTATTCGTCAATGATAATATGACTGACCCTGTCGCTAATAGACAAAGTCACCAATAAAGAGCCGTCGCTGCCAAAGTCATTATTCATGTTGTTTATGTGAGTGTATTAAAGCAAATCATTCACTTATCTGACTGCGAGATAACGTCACTCACGTAAGTCGGCAAATCCCACGCGCCACCGGCGAAACCCCGGCACATTCCTGTGCTGGAATCTTCCGCTTGAACAAAGTCTTTTCCATCCCAAACCCATATCGCCCGATTCCAGCAATCGCCAACCCCGCGGTCTTTGTGTGTTGCCCAAATCTCGCCATTAGAATAATCATTGCCCATGGTAGTAATTAGCTGCGAACGACGGGGTTTTGCCTTGTCAATCAGCCAATAACCATAGCCTTCGTTGTATGCGCCCTGCCAACAAATATGACTGGCTAATGTATGGGTAGCATCTACGGGTGTAAATTCCCAGTCTAGCCTATCAGCGCCATATTCTTGCATTCGTTGGTACGCTTCGGTCTTTGGATTGACCAGCTCACAGTCTCCCATATCGTCTTCAGAGCCGATAAGCTCCTTAGCATCAATATCAATCCACTTATTTATATTTTTTTGAAAATACACTAGCTTTGCAGGGTCGAGCTGCTGTTTATCATCAGAATATGAGATCGCTTTTTTAATGACGGAGACTGGTTTGGCTGCTTTAGGCCTTTGCCGATTGGGATTGTTTTTGCTCACTAGTGCTACTGGTGTCCCTACTCTTCCTTGCACCTCGTCAAGCTTGAGCAGCACGGCACTCATGCCTTTATCGCTGATTATCCAACGATCATCACCCGCTCTTATCTCTATCTTAGTATTTTGACGCGAATGACTTAGAAGCTGCTGAGTTTGCTTAGTATTAAGCGCACCCTTCTCAATGGCACCATAATTTTTATTGTTTAGCCAAAGCTCTGTTGCCCTCAATTCATTGTCGCTACTATCCACCTTGTCTTCTTGGTATTCAAAAGCCACCTGTACGTTTGGTATCGACTTTTGCGGTAAAGCTGTCAACAAAATCGAGGCAGGCGTATCCAACATACTCTCATCCGCATAACCCGCTGCTCGGCAAGTCAAGGTATTATCACAGACCAGTTGCCAATCATCCTGTACAAAGCCCCACCCTTCAAATGGCGTACCATAGGCAGCATGAGCAGATATGGACGTCAATGGCAGCAAACCCATCATAGCACTGAGTAAAATCGTTAACTTTTTCACTGCCCATTTTCCTTATGGTAGGTAAGTACGCGCTACTTTTTGGCAAGCAAAGTCGCACGCATCGGTGCAGGATAGCCTTCAAGGGTTTTGCTAGAATCATTGGGGTCTAAAAAATCGGCTAACGAATGATAGGTCATCCATTCCGTTTTACGTTGTTCCTCAATCGAGGTTACGGCTACATCTACGCAGCGCACGTCTGAGAATCCAGCCTTTTCTAGCCAGCCAATTAATGCGGCGACTGACGGCAAAAAATACACGTTATTCATTTGCGCATAGCGATCATGCGGCACCAGTACCGTATTGGCATCGCCTTCAATGACCAAAGTCTCAAGCACCAACTCACCACCTTTTACCAACTGTCCTTTGAGTTGTTGCAGGTGCTCAAAGGGTGACTGACGATGATACAGCACGCCCATACTAAACACGGTATCAAACAGCTGACTGTGCTCTGGCAATGCTTCAAGTGGCACGGGAATATAATGGGTACGATAACGACCTGTACCATGAACATGAGTATGAGCATCAGCGTTACCCACAAAATGACGAATCGCCATAAACTGATGATAAAACAGGCAAGACGGATCAATGATAATGACTGTATCCGCGCCAGCCCCTGCCATACGCCAACCGTGATAACCGGAGCCGCCGCCGACATCTAAAACACGCCGACCTTTTAAATTTCCTAAATGCGGTGCGACCCGCTGCCACTTCCAATCACTGTGCCACTCGGTATCTATAAAAATTGGCGCGGCTTGTTGATCTTCATTCTGACCACTATCGACTTGACCACCAATCTGAAAAGGCCCTTTGCGCCATGGCATCAATTGCTTTAGTAGCGCCATGGTTTGTTTGCGCTCAGAGTCACTCAACGGCGCATTAATCGTCAATATGTCACTGTCCAAATCCACATTATCAACGGCTAATGTTGGCAAACGTGCTACCGACGCTTGATAAACCGGCGCATGCGCATAGTTGGCTTTATCCTTGATATCATTTAACCACGTGGGTAATTTTGACAGCCACTCATAGGCGCTCGGCTGCTGCTGTGCCAGCTCTAATAAGGTTAAATACAGTTCGCGTTCGGCGTGGATGATAGTGTCGTTAAGCATAAAAGCAGATTACCGTGTTGATTGTTATTTAAATGGATAATAATGAAAACAGTGAAAATAAAGAAAAAGCAAAAAAAAATGAGCCTCAAGATTGGAGTCCTTTAAGAGTGGGCAAATATGCGAGGCATAGCTCGGTGTTCTTTAATAATTATGCTCACGCCTCGTCCCTCGGCAGAAGCATATACTTCGTAGGGTGTGCCCAGCGCACCTGAAATTTCTTTAAATAGAATTTTCTAATAGCTCATAACGCGAGTATTTACTTGTGCCATTAAATTAACTATATCTTACGCATGTCCTTAGAATTTCTGCTTCACTACGAAGGTCGTCGTACTCAAAAGCGTCGTAACTGTCACCCTGACCTTTAAAAACAATTTTGCCTTCTTCTAACCAATGTAAGACATTTTTAGCATCATCAATAATCTCGGGATAAAACTCATTTAAGATACCATCCATACTACTGTTTGATACCGATGTATCGATGTCTGTTAGGCGAACTCCATATACCATCCCTAGCCTATTGAGAAAATTATAACCATCGTAATAGAGGTGGTACATCATATAAATCACATCACAACACTTATCATCTCTATTGATAATTGAGTTTAGATATTCTGTTATTCGGTCTGCTTCAAACTTGTAAAAATGGACGTATCTTGCAAAACTATCATAGTAATCCTTAAAACTATCTTCAGAACTATAATCAAAGGAAATCAGCTCAAGATACAAATCAGGGTTGCTAGACTCTAATACGTTGTCTTCATACAACCATTGTTCAAACGATTGTATGCTCATTTTTTTTGTTAACACTTGATGAATATGTTGTTCAGCTATAGATGGAATCATATTAGTGCCTTGTTTGCCCCCAAAATAAATCCTATTTAAACGCCACGATAGAGACGAAGTTCAAAAACTGAAACCATGTGAGATGCCGCGCGAAACCAACTTGTCCTAAACGCTGATGATGCTCATCTAAAGTATCGGTAATCAAGACGTTTTCTAGCGCATTACGCTTGCCGCTAATTTCCATCTCGGTATAGCCGTTGGCGCGTTTAAAATCATAATAACGCTCAACCAACCACGCATCGTACTGCTCATCAAACGCATGTGTCTTTTCGGTTAGCACTAATATGCCGCCTTCGCTTAATGCCGCATAAATTTTCTCTAATACTGCAACTCTATCGGCAGCAGGTAAAAACTGTAACGTTAAGTTTAAAATCACCATATCGCAGGGTTCAAGCTCAATATCACGAATATCCGCAGTGATCACTTCTATATCGTGCTCAGGATAATGATCATTCAATAAAGTCGTCGCTTCAGTCGTCATCGCCGGTGAGATATCAATCGCTTTGATCTGCAAGTCTTGCGGCTCAAACTCGCCTGCCAAGGTCATACTTGCGGCACCAAGTGAGCAGCCCAAATCATAAATGCGACTGACACGCTGACCATTATCATCCTGCTGGCGATATTTACAATGACGACGGGCAAATATGGGTAGCATGGCTAATACCTGACCATAACCAGGCACACTGCGACGAATCATATCAGGGAAACAAGCCACCACTTGCTCATCAAAGGAAAAGCGCGCCGCTTTATCGAGTGGCGTTGTGAATAAGGTGTCATGTTTGATAGCAGGCTTGGCTTGGTTCATGGTGCGACTCGTTTTTGGTTTTTGGTTTTTGGTTTTTGGTTTTCGACATTGAAACTTTGATTGGGAAATGCTCAGTGGTTCTGATCGATACTATTTAATCGATGCTATTCAACTGATAGCGTTAGCCCAGAGCGGACTAACGTAGCAAAAGCCCATTATAACATTACTGTTTGTTACTTATCGCAGCCAACTGCCCTGCTAAGCTGATTAGGTCGCGCTAAGGGCAATAAATTCTTCAAAGTAACAAGTCATTGAAAAATGACATCATGGCATCCAAATAAAGACCTTAGCCTATCTCTATAACAACATCTATAATAATAGGAAAAATTATGCAAACCATTATATTAGGCGGTGGCTGTTTCTGGTGCACCGAATCTGTATTTTTATCCGTCAAAGGCGTACAGTCTGTCGTTTCAGGCTATATGGGCGGCGATGCTGTCTCTGCTAACTATGAAGCCGTCTGCGGCGGCGACACCGGACACGTTGAAGTCATCAAGGTTAAGTTTGATGAGTCTATCGTCCCGTTAGAAGTCATACTCGATGTTTTCTTTGCCACTCATGATCCCACCACGATGGATCGTCAAGGCAATGATGTTGGTAGCCAATATCGCAGCGTGGTGTTTTACACAGACGAAGATCAAAAACCGACCGTCGATCGCACAATCAACAAACTACGCGACATGGGTCTCAACGTCGTCACAGAAGTACACCCTGCCGTTGAATTTTATCAAGCAGAAGAGACCCATCAAGACTTCTTCAATAGAAACCCGGGACAGGCTTATTGCAACTTCGCCATACCGCCAAAGCTTGCCAAATTGCGTAAAGAGTTCAGTAAGTACATGGTGAGCTAAACAAAATGTTAAATAAGAAACTGCTGAAAAAGCATAGTTCTTAGAGCGACTTTTAATCATAGCCAAACGCTTATTCCATAGGCGTTTGGCTTTTTAATACCCTTAGTATTATTAACCAAAAAGCTATTATAAAAATAACTAATAATATAAACTTCAATGAATAAAGGTGAACTTATGAACCCTGAATTTTGGCAAGCGCGCTGGCAAGAGAAACGCATTGGTTTTAATCAGTCTGAAGTTAATCCGTTATTAACGAAATACTTTAGCCATTTAAACGTGCCCACTGGTGGTCGAGTATTTGTGCCTTTATGTGGTAAGTCAATCGATATGGCATGGCTAGCAGCACAGAGCTATGATGTAATTGGCGTTGAATTGGTTGAGACAGCCGTACAAGAATTCTTTGCTGAACAAAATATCATACCTACTGTACATCAGCATGTGCGTAATCCAGCGATCAAATATTATCAAGGTCAGCTAACAGGATGAACAATAACGTTATGGGTCGCTGATATTTTTGCGCTAACAGCTGAGGATATTGGCTTTGTCGATGCAGTATATGATAAAGCGGCATTGATTGCCCTGCCAGCCAATATGCGTATGAAATATAGCGAGCACGTACACAAACTTGGTGTTAATGTGAGTAATAAAATAGCGCCGCAACTGTTACTCACATTGAATTATGACCAAAGTAAAAAGAATGGACCACCCTTCTCGATTAGTAGCGAACAGATACAGCAATACTATGGCGAGCACTATCAAATTAACGAGCTGATAAATGAACCTGCTACTATTGGCTCCGCACCTGAGCTAAAAGTCACTGAGCATGTTTGGCTGTTGAATTAAATATAAGCTTAATTATCGCAATGATTCAATAGTGATTAAGCGACGATTAAGTCATAACGGAGAAACCTAATGAAAGCTTTAGTTAGTCTCGTCAGCTTAATCGCCTTTTTGCTGGTGGCGCTACCCGGTCCGCTTTATAAATATGGCATCGTCGATTTGGGTACCGCCTTTACGGGATTTAAATTCGGCGTGTTTGCTGGCATCGCTGCCCTTATCTTACTCGTTTTACAAATGATATTTAAACGCAAAACAGTGACACTTGGTAGCACGGTAATAGCGCTGCTACTGTCTGCTATTGCCATAGCTATGCCGCTAAGTATGATGAATAAAGGCAAAAGTGTACCGCCTATTCACGATATATCGACCGACTTGATTAATCCACCTAAGTTTGTGGCCATTGCCCCACTACGCGCTGATGCGCCAAATCCCGTTGAGTACGCAGGTGCGGAAGCTGCAAAACAACAACGTGACGCCTATCCGGATCTGAAAACCTTGAGCTATACGCAATCAAAGTCTGAATTGATCAAGGCGACCGAACAAGCCATCAATAATTTAGGCTGGGATTTGGTAAATAGCGATGCGGATAAAGGCATTGTCGAAGTGACAGATAGTACGATGTGGTTCGGCTTTAAAGACGACGTTGTCGTACGTGTGACGGATAA
The DNA here is from genome assembly GCF_013248965.1 of Psychrobacter okhotskensis. Classification (GTDB taxonomy): domain Bacteria; phylum Pseudomonadota; class Gammaproteobacteria; order Pseudomonadales; family Moraxellaceae; genus Psychrobacter; species Psychrobacter okhotskensis. The sequence goes on from NZ_JABRVQ010000013.1 coordinate 71,743, forward strand.
CGGCAGTGAGCGTCTGCTCGATATTCGCAGTAAGTCACGGGTTGGCGGTAGTGATTTAGGTAAAAATGCAGAGCGCATTCATAACTTTATTAATGAGTTGGATAAGGTTTTGGGGAAGTAGTTGGGTTTTAGTGAAAATAAGGATCTACTAAGATGCTAGGCATTTTGACACTAGACTTTTCCATCCAAAACCCTCTCCTAACCTCACGCCAACGTCCATTTATAGTAACTGAGTGCTTCGATACCTTTTCTTTACTATTTAGATTGGTTACTCTAAGTCCATACTGCCTTAACCAGTTCTGCATCCTCTTTTAATGACCACTTTGACGTTTATAGGATATTTTCATGCGTTTGACTCCAGTTTCTACTTTATCGCTACTTAGCCTTGCTATTGGTTTTAGTTTTGCTAGCACTGCCCAAGCGGCCAAACCTCCAGCCCCAGACTTATCTAATGCCGAGCTGCAACAATGTTTAGATGGATTAAAAAACTCTAGCAAATTTAGCGGAGTTGATGGTTATACCTTTAACAACTATCGCCCAAGCCAGCCTGATCCTAGCGTCATTCAATCGTTGAACTATCAACCAGAGTTTCAAAAAGACGTTTGGGATTATCTCTCATCACTGGTCGATAGCGAGCGCGTAGAAGACGGTATTCGTGCCAAGCGCCAGTGGGCAGATACTTTGCGTAAAATCGAATCACGCTATGGGGTCAAAGCCGAGCACGTACTAGGCGTCTGGGGTGTTGAGTCAAACTTCGGTCAGACATTGGGCAAAAAGCCGTTGTTTGAATCCCTAGCGACGCTGTCTTGTTTTGACCGTCGTCAGAGCTACTTTCAAGGTGAATATGCCAATGCGCTAAAAATCGTTCAAAATGGCGATATTGCGCCAAGTGATATGACTGGCTCATGGGCAGGTGCTTTTGGGCAAACGCAGTTTATGCCGAGCACCTTTTTAGAATTGGCCGTTGATTTTGATGGCGATGGTCGTCGCGACTTGGTTAATAGCGTCCCTGACGCGCTAGCCTCTACCGCTAACTTCTTGGACAATCGTGGTTATCGTACTGGCGAGCCGTGGGGTTACGAAGTCAAACTGCCTAGTGGTTATTGGGCAGCCTCTGACCGAAAGAACAAAAAGTCTATCAGCCACTGGCGCGATCAAGGGCTAACGCTCGCTAATGGCAGTCCACTGCCTTACGACTTGAATAGTGCAGGATTACTATTACCTGCAGGCGCTGAAGGCCCTGCTTTCTTAGTGGGTAAAAACTTCGATACGTTTTATTCGTACAACGCATCAGAGAATTACGCTTTAGCCATCGCGCATTTGTCAGACCTAATTACCAAAGAAGACAGCAGCAAAACTGACTTCGTCACTGCTTGGCCTACCGATGATCCGGGTATCAGTCGCCAGCAAGCCAAAGACATTCAACAAGCGCTGTTGAACGCTGGTTATGATATTGGTGAAGTCGACGGCATTATTGGAGACAATACTCGCACTGCGATTCAGCAGTACCAAACCAGTAAGGGCATCTTCCCCGCTGATGGACGCGCAGGACAGAAGTTCTACCGCGCAGTCATTGGAAATGCAGGAAACATAGCTCCAAGCAGCACACAATATGGCAACCAATATGGGCAACCAGCGAACAGTCAGCCTTTACAGCCTGCCTCTGCTGATCGTATGGGACAGTTGATTCAACAACAAACGAGCACTCCCATCACTTACTCCCCTCAGTCGTCAGTCCAACCATCAAGTTCTGGCAATACGCGTTATCGCCGCGTGACAAGTGCCGATGGTAGCGTGAAGCTCGTGCGTGTTGACGAAGGTTCATAGCACTACAGCATGTCCTCATTTTTATTACTATTTTTAAAATGAGGGCATGCGCTAAGTTTGTGATAAACCTAATTGTTATGGATTAAAAAAAGCCACGCTAATATGATTAGCGTGGCTTTTTATTGATCAATCGATTATCTATTGAGATCATTTATACGATCGGTGGTGGATTGGGTTTGCCATTATCACCATCCCAATTTTCACGGGCTTTATCATCCAAATCCGCAGGCGTCTTCGGCTCCCATTTACCATTTTCTTTCCAGGTGTCGTCGCCCCAATCTTCGTCTTCCTGTTTTTTGTCCCAATCTTTATAGGCTTTACTAGGGTCGATGCCACGGCGCTTCATATCCGCCACTTGCTCTTCTAGCGTGTGATATTGTTCGGCATCATGCATGGTTTTCTCTAGGCCATCAATCTCTTTTCTTAACTCGTCATGTTTATCATTACTCATGATAGTGCTCCTTAATCAGTCAATATTATTATACGCTTTTATGTTTGTCGTTTTACGGTAGATAAGTTTATATAGGCTAGTACACCATTTGAATCGTTTTTATCTCAATTATTATTTTAATAACTATTATTCTACTAACCAATATCGTAAAACCATTTTACGCTATTGACCTTTATTATCACGAGTCTTGGCTAAATTCACAACCGTTGCCGCGTATGCTTTGTATTACAAAACGTAGTAGCAAGCACAGGAAATCCGTTGACAATCCTTACCGTGCCATTGATTAGAGTTTCTGATTACCATTACTAAGTCTGAACGGTTGATTGTTTGTTTTTTAGTAGGTTTTGGGCATAGAAAGTCAATTTCCACAATTCTTGTGAGACTCGCGTACCATAAGTCGTTAACTGTATCCAGTTCGCCGCGACCAGCTGGCGTTGCAAATGGTTTAAGTCATTTTGGGCAATTTGGCAGCGTGCTACGGCGTGGACGTTGGGCATCTCTTGCTTGATATCGTGCTCAGCCTTGGAGGCAATGAGGCGATTAATGGCACTTTGTAAACCGTAGCTTGAGAATGTCGCCGGTATCTTCATCAAGGTGCTCAATATCTCTTGCCACGTTAAGGTCATCGATCTGGTGACATCTGTCAAGTTGCCGCCAGCATAGGCTTGCGCACTATATTGAATCACAAAAGTGTCTGTTAAGACGATAGGTTTACTGACACTATCCGTGGCAGTACCTTGGTGGACGACACGGTTATTTTGTTTTAGCAGCGTGCTCGTAGGGGATGGGGAGATTATGGATTCAGACAAGGCGGCTTGTTTGCTTAGCCGGACTGATTCTTCACTAACCCTTACCCACACGTCTTTTACGCTATGTTGAATCACCATGTTAGGGTAGGCTTGAATGAGCAGTTTCTCAATATCCGTATCCTCATCATAATGATGCAAATGCTTAGCTTGCTGAGTAACCGTATTAATAAACTCTTGCAACTGCCGACTGACATCTGCACCCTGAGGATGGTTTTTGACCAAGATGAGTAAAGGCTTGAGCTTGGCTTTGGCATTCAGATAGCTCAGATGCATTTGACTGACACCAGTGTTTTGCATGGTGCCATAGCTATCGCCAATGATCATTAGCGCATAATCACAGGCATCGATACATTGGCGACCGTATAATGAAGCTTTCGGTAACTTACTAGAGACATCGTAGGTTAAGAATGCCCGCGCCTGAAAAAAAATCGCCACACTGTTCAAAACCAACAACTGATCGTTGTCAGCGCAAATGACATGAATATGATAACGACGGTTTGGCAAAATAACCTCTGCGCTTGGATAATGACACAAATAAGTATGGGTGGAATAAAAGCACAAATATCTTGTCTTGCACAGACTAGCCTAGCATAATCCTAGGCAGATACGCTCAGTTTATTTTCTCATTAGAGGGATAGTAACTGATATAAATGCAAAATTGTGGATATAAAAGGGCTTGCCATTACCTATCAATGATGGAGCTTACTAAGCATAGTACTGTAGGTGTGTCTCTTTGCCAAGCAAACGCTGTATCAGTATAGCCAATTTTTCATCATATTTGGTTGCATAAAAAGTCAACGGTGGTCGGTTAATTATGCCCACATCCCTACTCTCTTTATGATCATCCTGAGCACCATCATTAAGCAAAGCAGAAATTTGGTTTGCCACTAATAGTTGCTTGACCCGTTCAGCAATCGCCTGTCCTGAGTCCACCACTTGTATCGATAGCTGTTGCTGTGCAATCTCATCCAATAAGAATGCTTTAAAAAATGGATAATGAGTACAGCCCAGCACCAATTGATCGACTCCGTTTTGTGCAAATATCTGTAGCTGCTGGCGTAGCCGTTGTGCGGTCTCACACTCTTCTGGCATGCCTGCCTCGACCCAAGGCACCAGCTCTGGATCAAAATACTTGGTCACTAGGGTACGGTTAGGACTAGCAATAGCCGTGATGACTTCATTAAGTAGCGTACCGTTCAAAGTTGCTTTGGTGGCCAATACCGCGACATGATTGCTTTTACTTGCTAACACGGCGGGCTTGAGCGCTGGTACCAAGCCGACAATAGGCAACTGCGGATAACAACGTCTAGCTGTCTCTAAAGCATAAGCAGATGCACTGTTGCAAGCAATCACAATGAGCTTGCAGCCCTGCTGATACAGCCACTCTACGGCTGTCAAGGTCAATGCTTCGATGTCTTTGCTATCACGATTGCCATACGGTACATGCAAGGTATCTGCATAATAAACATAACGCTCGGCAGGGAGTTGCTGGGCTAAATGCAGATACACAGAAAGACCACCAACCCCAGAATCAAATAAGCCAATCGGCGCATTGCGCTCTTTATTAGCCATAGTTTGGCTAACCGAAGTGGTATTTTCAGCGCTATGAATAACCGCTTGTTTAAAATCCTGCTTTTCAACGGCAGTCGACGGTGTCTCAACTACGTTTAACAGGTTGGCTGCAGCAATATTCATCGGTACGCTACCGCTGTTTTCATATCGATACCTTCATTTCAATAGCATTTCAATAGCATTTTTCAAATGTTAATTTTTAAACATAATTCTTTAGACGCAATCTTTTAGACACAACCCTTGAAACTTAGCTTCTCAATAGCGCGTTTAAAACGGTATTTTTATGATAAATAAAAAACAGTCTATCGTATGGATAGACAGTTTTTATTGAGGCTTGATGCTAATTAGCCAGCTGGCATCGACAGCTCATAAGACTGGCCACCACTTTGCAAGGTCAGTATTGTCTCACCTGCTCGCTCTGTTAATTCGCCGATTTCAGTTAGATGATAAAAGGCATTACGAGCGATCAACGCAGTCAAGCCATTTCTGACTGGCATATAAGGTTTTACTTGCGTGTCAGCTTGATTATCAGCAGAGTCATCAGCTGTATAAGTCTGCAAAGTAATCGGATGCTCATCGTCTAAACGTACCACATCGCCAGTCGTCGTGGTAAACTCTAGCCAGCTATGATTAGCTTCTTTAACGATACCAACATCATTGATAAGTAACGGTGCATCTTCCACTTGGATGCGAAGTTTTTGTACAGGCGTCTTTAAAAAGTACTCTACTACCCCATTATTTTCTTCTTTCCATAAGATAGTGGCAAATAAGCTCACCAATGACTCTCTGGTCATTTGCCCGCCCTCATGCCACCACTCACCGTTGGCTTTGATGACCAAATCCATATCGGCGACTTGTTCAGGATGCCACTTTTCCAGTGGCGGTATCGACCGACCTTCGCGTGTCCCTGCAGCAGACTTTAAATATTGATTCAGTGCTTCTATAGCATTTGGGTTGGATGCCACGTCCTGCGGTCTGTTAGCACTGTTTTGCGAATTATTATCCGTCTTAATATTATTATCGCTCATCATCTAATCCTTTACCTAGTAATTAAAGTTTGGAAAATCTACTATTACTATAAATTTTAGTTTCGGGTATGATGAGACCATATCGTCATTATACCTTTACTACCCAAATCTTACCTTAACACCGATACTCATAAATGCGTATCGTGTTTGTAGGACTTTTCTTTTATAATGAGTAACGATTTTTTATTGAAACAGTCAAGTGCGCGTTGTCTTAGTGACACATTTTATTAGCGGATATGTTGATCGCTTTTTATTCACTAGGTTTAACAGCAACGTTGTCCATTGATGCCGCAAAGACAGTTTCTGTCGAGCAGCCATATGTCTGAGTGAAATTAGCGCCGCAAGCCTTATTATGCAATTGTTAAGCTAATGATGCCCTGAGATAAGCCACTAAAAGTTTAGGAGTAGGTATGCAAGAGCAAGACAATCAAAAGCCAGTCGTCGACGGTGATAGCGTTCACACTGATGCACCAGTCGCGACAGATACGGCCAAGCTAGACACCACAAAGCCAGAGTCAACGACGCTGACCAAAGAAGCGCCAGCTGAAGAGATTGCTGTCGAAACCGCCGACCTCAAAAAAGCTGAGACCATTGAAACTGCGACAGAAGCAGCAGTCGAACCTGTCGCCGTGGATAAAGAGCCTGCTGAGAAAGTAGCGGTCGAAAAAACGCCTGAACCAGTAGTAGAACCTGTCGCGGCAGAGCCTGAGATTGAGCGCGAATCAATGGAATTCGACGTCATCATCGTCGGCGGCGGACCTGCGGGTCTATCTGCTGCGATTCGTCTGCGTCAGCTCGCTATCAAAGCTGGCAATGATGAATTTATGGTTTGTGTGGTTGAAAAAGGCTCTGAATTCGGTGCTCATACTTTATCTGGCGCTGTTATCGAGCCGCGTGCTTTAAATGAGCTGATACCAGACTGGAAAGAAAAAGGCGCACCGCTAAACGTGCCAGCCACCGAAGATCGCTTCTACTACTTAAATTCAGCCACACGCTCTACCAAAGTACCAGATCCTTTAATCCCAGCACCGATGCACAATGACGGCAACTATATTGTCTCATTGGGAAATGTGGTTCGTTGGTTGGCGGTACAAGCCGAAGAGTTAGAAGTCATGATGTTCCCAGGCTTCCCAGCTGATGACATCTTATATAATGACGATGGTTCGGTACGCGGTATCCTGACTGGTGATATGGGTGTGGCGGCCAATGGCGAAGCCAAACCAAGCTTTGAGCCGGGTTATGAGCTGCTTGCCAAATATACTATTTTTGCCGAAGGCAGCCGTGGTCATCTAGGCAAACGCTTAATCAGCCGTTTTGATCTTGATAAAGACTCAGATCCTCAGCATTATGGTATTGGTCTAAAAGAATTGTGGGAAGTTGTGCCAGAGAAGCACGAGCAAGGCGTGGTCATGCACGGACTTGGCTGGCCATTGACCGAAACGGGCTCTACTGGTGGTTGGTGGTTATACTTCGATGAAAACAACCAAGTAAGCTTTGGTCTTGTCGCTGATTTGTCCTATCATAACCCGTACATGTCGCCATTTGACGAGATGCAGCGCCTAAAGACGCACCCTGTCATTAAGAATGTACTCGAAGGCGGCAAGCGTATCTCTTACGGCGCTCGTGCTTTGACTAAGGGCGGTCTCAACTCCTTACCAAAATTTACCTTCCCTGGAGGTGTATTGGTCGGTGATGACGCTGGATTCTTAAACCCAGCTAAAATCAAAGGTACGCACACGTCAATGAAGTCAGGCATGCTCGCCGCCGAAGCGATTTTCGAAGCGGTACAAGCTGATCGTCAGCATGACGAAGTGATTGCTTATACGACTATGTATAAAGAGTCGTGGTTGTACCAAGATAATTACGAGTCGCGCAACTTCTCGCCTGCAATACACCGTATGGGTCTATTCATGGGTGGTGCTTTCACCTTTATCGAGCACAACTTATTGAAAGGTAAAATGCCATTTACCTTACACGATAACCTGCCAGATTACGATCAGCTAGAGCGTGCCAACCACGCTTATCAGCCTACTTACCTCAAGCCTGATGGTAAACTGATCTTTGATAAGTTATCGTCGGTATTTATCTCTAATACCAACCATGCTGAAGATCAACCAACGCACTTAAAACTTACCGATCAAACGGTGCCTATTTCAATTAACTTACCTTTATATGCTGAGCCAGCACGTTTGTACTGCCCAGCGGGTGTTTATGAAGTAGTCAAAGATGCAGAAGGCGCTAAGTTCGTTATCAATGCGCAAAACTGTGTGCATTGTAAGACCTGTGATATCAAAGATCCTTCGCAGAACATTACTTGGGTGACGCCAGAAGGTGGCGGCGGTCCTAACTATCCAAATATGTAAATCATATTTGAGATAAAGAAATCAATAAAAAACCGCTCTTAATCATAAGGGCGGTTTTTTTTACTTATACATTTTATTTAATAATCACAACCAATCTGTCAGCTTAATCCGTCCAGGCATCACGATTGGCTTCGTCTTTTAGCTTCACAAAGTCATCAGGATTAAATTTAATTTGATCGCCAGTTTTGCCCTCTTTTACTTGTCGCTCATAGTCACGCAATATTCTTAAGGCCACTGGCGATAGGATTAAAATAGCGACTAAGTTGGTCAAGGCCATAAGACCCATCGACAAATCAGCAAAGTTCCATATTGCTGGCAAACTAGCAATCGCGCCGACGAACACCATACCTAAAACCATAAAGCGGAAAATCATAATCATCACTTTGGCATTTTTGGCACCAGAGATAAATTCAAGATTAGACTCGCCATAACTATAGTTAGCAATGATAGACGTAAATGAGAAAAAGAAAATAGCAATCGCGACGAATATTACACCCATATCGCCAACATATTGCGATAGTGCCAACTGAGTAAGCTGGATACCTTCTTGTTCGACGTTGGGGTCAACCACTCCAGACAAGATAATAATAGAGGCAGTAGCGGTACAAATAACCAAGGTATCCATAAAGACCCCGAGCATCTGCATAAATCCTTGCACTGCTGGATGATCGGGATGACTTTTGGCCGTTGCCGCCGCATTGGGTGCGGAGCCCATACCGGCTTCGTTAGAAAACAAACCGCGTTTGATACCGTTGATCATCGCCTGAGCGATACCGTAACCGATGACCCCGCCCGCTGCTTGCTCAAAGCCAAAGGCTGACTTTACAATCAAAGCAATCGCTGCTGGGAACTGACTGAAATTGGTCACGATAATGAATAGCGCTAATAAAATATATAAAATAGCCATCACTGGTACGATTTTGCCCGCGATGCGGGCTACCGAGCGCAAACCACCAAATACCACTGGCGCCACCAATACGACCAGCACCAAACCTGTCATCCACGTTGGAATGCCAAACGCTTCATTGGTCGCTTGCGCAATCGTATTGGATTGCACGCCATTAAATGCCAGACCAAATGCGACGAGTAGGCAAAGCGAGAAAAATATCGCCAGCCAGCGCTTTCCTAAACCTTTCTCGATATAGTAAGCAGGTCCACCGCGGTAAACGTTATCATTGTGCGGCACCTTATATGCTTGCGCTAAAGTCGACTCAATAAAGCTGGTCGACATACCGACTATCGCGGTCATCCACATCCAAAAAACAGCACCCGGACCACCGAGATAAATAGCAATGGCAACCCCCGCCAAGTTACCCGTACCAACACGCGCCGCGAGTGAGGTCATCAAAGCCTCAAACGAGCTGATGCCGCCATCTTTACGCCCTTGGTTTGAGACGCGTAATAGCTGCCACATGTGACCAAAGTGGCGAAATTGGATAAAGCGGGTGACGATGGTAAAATAAATACCTGCGCCAATCAGTACGAACATGAGCAATCCGTACCAAGGATTACTCGCGATCAACCAATCATTGTTACCCCAGATAATACTAACGCCATAATTGACGATACTATTGAACCAATTTGCTATGCCTTCGTTCATACGAGCTCCTCATTTACGCTTTGTATAACCTACTTTTTTAGATACTGATAACAGGGTTTAATCAGTAAAAATCTTGATTTATTGGTATTCAATACTTGCTATCAAAACGCTACGGGCATTCTATAGAGATTAAATGCCCTACAATCATCACATTTGGTTATCAACTTAGTAACTTTATTTTTAAAATAAATGTTACTTGCCACTCATATCCTATAGAATGTATAAAGTAACAAATTCACAGCACAATTTAGACAGTTGTAGTAGTATTTCAGTAACGTTTATAATTTATGTATATCGTGTCAGAATAAGTGTTTCGTCGCATTGATTGACCATACGTTTAACGATTGAAATTTTCTTATCAATTTTTTTATTACTGATACCTTGAATGGTATAGACATTCCGATAAAGTTAATATTTACTTATTGGCATGAGTAATTAGCGTTCTACAAACCTTAAGATGCTTGTCAGGAAGATAAGAGCTTCAAGAACAATGGATTGTTATGCCCCATCTACCTTCCTCGAAATATATCGTTCTTCCTGCCTGTCAGATTTAATTAATACTGCTATTTATTTTAAATAATTAAATTTTAAACAATCCATCATATTTTAGGTATTACCCACTTTTTGAGGGTAATGCGCAGTGAATAGTTATTTTTTATGATGTTTTCAGTCGAAAAAATAGCCCAAAACTCGCTTATTTTGTTGGTGATTTTAGTTAGTGACGCTGATTGGTCGTTTCCGTTCTGCTTTGATCGTTTGTCAGGCAATGCTGTTCATTGCTATAAACGTCGTATCGCTTTTAGTGATACCTGCGAAACCTTAACGGCTTATCACACTTAAACCAATAATTCCGTTTTTAGGCAAGACAAAAGGAGTTGTCCTATGGAAAACCACAACGATCCATCCGGTTATTGGCGTGCCAATGTCCGTCTCATCCTAGGTAGCCTAGTCATTTGGGCACTAGTTTCTTATGGTTTTGCTATTCTTTTACGTCCTCTGTTAGCAGGCATTAGAATCGGCGGTACTGATCTAGGCTTTTGGTTTGCTCAGCAAGGTTCTATTGCAGTCTTCATCATCTTGATCTTTTTTTACGCGTGGCGTATGAACAAGTTAGATAAACAATATGGCGTAGACGAGGAATAGCACTATGAGTCAATTTACAATTAATATTATTTTTGTGGGTCTGTCCTTCGCTCTCTACTTCGGTATTGCGATTTGGGCGCGTGCTGGTACGACCAGCGAATTCTATGTGGCTGGTGGCGGTGTGCATCCGGTCGTGAACGGTATGGCAACGGCTGCTGACTGGATGAGTGCGGCGTCATTTATCTCGATGGCCGGTATCCTTGCCGCTGGTGGTTATGGTGCCTCGACGTATTTAATGGGTTGGACAGGTGGCTATGTACTGCTAGCGATGCTCCTAGCGCCATACTTACGTAAGTTCGGTAAATTTACGGTTCCTGACTTTATCGGCGACCGTTTTTATTCTAAGACAGCGGCTATGATTGCCGTGGTTTGTTTGATTATCGCCTCGACTACTTATGTTATCGGTCAGATGACTGGTGCTGGCGTTGCTTTCTCACGCTTCTTAGAAGTTGAAAACACCACTGGCCTACTGATTGCTGCGGTCGTTGTCTTCTTCTACGCTGTACTTGGTGGCATGAAGGGGATCACTTATACGCAGGTTGCGCAGTATGTCGTTCTTATGATTGCTTATACCATTCCTGCGGTCTTTATCTCACTTGAGTTAACAGGCAATCCAATTCCCGGTCTTGGTTTATTCTCTAACCATACTGAAGCAGGTATTCCTTTATTAACCAAACTCGATCAATTAGTCACTGATTTAGGCTTTGCAGCTTATACAGCTGACGTTCCTAACAAGCTAAATATGGTGCTGTTTACCTTATCGCTTATGATTGGTACTGCGGGTCTGCCCCACGTTATCATTCGCTTTTTCACGGTTCCTAAAGTCGCTGACGCACGTTGGACAGCGGGTTGGACCCTTGTATTTATCTCATTACTATACTTTACCGCCCCTGCAGTGGGTGCAATGGCGCGTCTCAACTTGATCGATACGATCTATCCACAAGGTGTGGAAGAGCCTGCGCTTACTTATGAGCAGCGTCCAGATTGGATGAGAACATGGGAAGATACTGGTCTTATTAAATATAACGACCTAAATAACGATGGTCGTATTCAGTTATATAACGACAGTGGATTGGGTGCGGCTCAGCTAGCACTCAACACGGCTGAAGCAGAAGGCGGAGATGTTGCAGCTGCCACTGCTGCTGTAGCAGAAGCTCGCACAGCACATGATCTAGAAGTCGATGGCCGCTTTGCCAATGCAGGTTGGGCAGGTAACGAGCTAGACGTCAACGCCGATATCTTAGTATTGGCTAACCCAGAAATCGCTCAACTGCCACCATGGGTTATCGGTCTTATCGCTGCAGGTGGTTTGGCAGCAGCACTATCAACAGCCGCTGGTCTACTACTTGCCATCTCATCAGCCATCAGTCATGACTTGATTAAGAGAAACCTTAATCCAAACATCACTGATAAGGGTGAGCTACGTGTCGCCCGTATCACAATGGGTGTCGCGATTGTCGTGGCTACTTGGCTGGGTATTAACCCACCAGGATTCGCGGCACAGGTGGTTGCCTTAGCCTTTGGTATTGCAGGTGCTTCACTGTTCCCAGCATTGATGATGGGTATTTTCTCTAAGCGTATTAACAACCTTGGCGCTATCGCCGGTATGTTGACAGGTCTGATTAGTATCTTGGTTTATATCTTTGTTTTCAAAGGCTGGTTCTTCATCAGTGGTACGGCTAACTTCCCTGATACGGAAGAATACTGGTTGTTTGGTATCTCGCCATTATCATTTGGTGCGATTGGTGCCTTGCTCAACTTTATCGTTGCGTTCATTGTATCTTACGCGACTAAAGCACCACCATTACATATCCAAGAATTGGTTGAAAGCGTTCGTTCTCCACGCGGAGCTGGCGGCGCAGTGGACCACTAAGCTCTGGTATGTAGTATGGTATCCTTTATGCATATCACTCACAGGCAGCCGCTGCTTGTGAGTGTTTTTTTATCTATATAGCGTAATAGAAATTATTTGATAACAGTCGTTTAGTGACAGTTAATCTATAAAAAGCCGCTTTATAAGAACGACATGATAAAAATTTACTATTTTATGATTGGCCTATACGCGCCATGTATTAAGGAAAAGTCTTATGCTTTATGAGTTTATCGCCACCATGGCTGCCGGATTTGGTTTGGCTGGGTTGGCACTTGTTATAACTCACCTCAGCAAATTGGCGGGCAAAAAAGCACCAAAATGGCTGATTCCAGCCTTTGCTGCTCTTGGTATTTTTGGGTTTCAGGTACATCAAGAATATAACTGGTATGATCAGCAAGTCGCTCAATTACCAGAAGGGATGACCGTGGTCAAAAAGATTGAAGAGAGTGTGTGGTTTCGACCATGGTCGTATGTAAAACCACAGACAATACGCTTTATGGCAGCCGATAGTGGTCACGCGCGGCCGCAAGTAGACAATCCAGATATCTATCTAACCAATCTATATCTGTTTGAAAGACGCATGAGTGTCAAGCAAGTTGCGCAGGTAATTGACTGCAGCACACCAGCCCGTGCCGATTATATTATGCCAGCGAAAGACAGTACTTTGACGGTTGATGAGCACGTTAATAGCTCAACCAAATGGCAGCCCTTAGCAACAGATGATCCCCTATTCATCAGTATTTGTAACAATAAAAGCTAGAGACTGTCCTCAATCTGAATGAAAGTGACTAAATGGGCTAAAAATGGCCAAATATTCAGATAAAGATAAGTTTACATAACCACTAGATAATCCGTAAAACGCCTCGCAGTTAGTAGTGTCTATCAATGAATAAGATTGAGCAATTAATAACGCTGAACAGTGGCAGTATACTGATGTTTTGAGTTTGCCCCGAGCAATAAACCAGCGCATAGACCACCGAAATGTGCCGCAAAGGAGATACCTTGCTGCGGCATTAATCCTTGTTTGATAGTCAACCAGTAGCCCGTGCCCATGACAATGCAGGCCAATAGATAGCCCCAACGCCTTGCGAAGACAGCGCCACCTATCATATAACCAAGCATCGCAAAACATAGTCCTGATGCCCCGATATGAATCGATAGCGGCGAGCCAATGATCCACGTTACCAATCCAGAGGCTATAATAAGCTTAACCACTGTACGATACGCGTTGTTTTCAAACAGCCCAAATAAAAACAGAATTTGTAATAATGTCAAAGTATTGCCAAGCAAATGTGAAAAATTACCATGCATCGTCCATGAAGCAAAAATCCCTATCATGCTGCCGACATCAAGGGCTCGCGGTACGATACCAAAGATATTCCACAGCCCGAACAGCGCAAACTTGTTAAGAAAAAACATCCCCCACATTGGCACTAAAACAAAAGCATATAAGCCAATAACTTGCTTGATTCGTACTAATATCAACGTGAGTAATTGCCGCCACTTCATATAATCTTTTATCCTATTCATTTCATTTTATTAAACAGACCTTAATGGTTCACTGAAAACAGTGGTTGCTGTATCGGTTTAAATGATAATAATGAAGCATCTTTGTCCGCTGTTAAATAACTATTGGCATGCAGTAACGACGTTGAATGATAAGGCACTAAGGCGGTAGGAACAAAACTGCGCGCGGCATCGATATGTTTGACCGAATCATCAAAGAAAATATGCGGTGCAAAGGTCTTTAATACCGCTGTTTTTTCAAGCCCACCCAAGAAAAACGCCATATCCACATTGACGCCCCACTCTCGTAGCGTCTTGATAGCCCGCAGATCCGCGGGGGCGTTGCGAGCCGTCACCAACGCAATCTTAATCGGTGAATATTGCAGACCAGCAGGCAAACGTTCCTGTAAGTTTGATAGCTTAATCAATAGCTCGGCATAAGGTCCTTTTTCAATCGGTAAGTCACGCATTTGGGCTTCACGATCATGAAAAGCACGCAATCCTTTTTGCTTATATAATAGCTCGCCTGAATCATCAAAAAGCACAGCATCACCATCAAAAGCGATACGCAGCTGTTTGGTATCCAATTTATAAGTATTGACAGGCGTCGCATCGAGTATCGCACAGGCACAAATATTGGCATCAGCAACTTGCTGCGCATCCTCACGATTGGTGGTCAAAAATAAATCAACATTGAAGTCTTTGATATAAGGCGAGACAGGACTGCCCGATATAAATGCCGATCGAGAAATATTGAGTCCATGTTCTCGAATGGCATTAAGTACTTGAATGCCCGTATCTGGACTGCTCTTTGAGACAATCACCACTTCGACCAAAGGCGCTTCAATATCAGGGAGCTGTACAGTATCGTCTTCACAATAATGATTCAAATTTATTAGGGCTTTAATCAGCGGATAACCCGCGCCAATATCCAAGGGCTCGTTCTCACGAGCGGCCATATAGTCGCGAAACTCTTTTATAGCGCTTTCAGGGCGTTGCTTCAACAGTTGTAATAAATAATTTTCTGATTCTGCTAAATCAAACAAGGCGGTTGCAGAAATAGCCACTATCAATGTGTTACTAAAATCGACTGCCATATTTTCTCTGCTTGTATTTAATAAATGTCGTTAATTTTAGCCAGTCTAACAATTTAAACCAAACTAGTAAGTAAGCTTTTAATGATATAGCACTTATCTCTGACCATGAAAATGTCCAATGTCCGATGGGTAATCGGCTTAGTCATTAATGGTTTTTACCATACAGAGTCGATAACCTGAATGCTTCACTATGTTTTCAAAACATTTAGTAATTAATCTGCTGTTACATATTCTCAATACTTATCCTAAAGTAATGACTCTAAACTTTTGTAAAATAGTCACGAATTCACATTTTAATCTACTAATACATAGGTAGCTGATTATGCTAAAAAAACTATTTAAACCTAATTATGTCAAATATGATTCGAAATATATTACGTTAAGTGACGAAGATAATAAAATTATTGATACTATTACTAATGATATTCGTCTATATGTCTTGGATTCAACATTGAAGTGCAACGCACCCGAAGCTAGATTTTACCTCAAGAGGTGTTCTAAACCCTAGCACCTTTCTAGGTCGATTATTTAAACTGTCTTCAATCGACTGAACTAAGTGCATGC
>NZ_JABRVQ010000014.1 GCF_013248965.1 Psychrobacter okhotskensis
AAAGGGTTTAGGCTATAAATCGCCAAGACAGGTGTGGTTTGACTATTATCGTCAAGCGGCGTAACTAAAATCTCCCAAGTTTAACTGTACGGATTTGACGGCAGGGGTCAGCCAGTTGCACAAGCTATTTTTAATCGTTATCGTGGTAGATTGCCTGATAAACTACTATTCTATTGGGAGCGTTTAGGGTTTTGTCGCTTTAAAAAAGGCTTATTTTGGATAGTTAATCCAGCTGACTACGAAGAAGATCTGACTACATGGCTCGGCGATGAGGTTATGAGGCAAGATAACTATTATGTGATCGCTCGAAGTGGCTTTGGCGAATTATACGTTTGGGGTGAAAAATCAGGATTCACATTTGAAATCACTCCTACTCTAGGTTGGATATACCAAAAGAAAGGTAATGCAAAAGAAATAGCGTATGGAAAATCCAATCAAGAATTAGCTATGTTTTTTGGGTTTAAACAGATTAAATATACAGATATGGAAGACAATAACGGTAAACCCCTATTCGACCGTTGTGTCAAAAAGTTTGGCGCACTTGACTATGATGAAATGTTCGGCTTCGTCCCTGCCCTTGTGATTAGTGACAATGCGTCTATTAAAAATGTGGATAAGATGAATATCTTTGTACATCTCAATCTTTTACCCGACTTGATTGAAATCCAATACATCGACTTTAAGAAATTAGGACAAATGGCATTCGGTGTTGAAGATTCATCAAATCTACCTGATTTAGATGACTTAGTATAATTAATTATTTAAGCCACCTTCGGGTGGTTTTTTATTAGCGATCAGCTGATTGGCTCCACTACTTTCATCCTCAAACAGGTATGAGAGGAATTGACGATATGACCCCTGCCGTCAAATCCGTACAGTTAAACTTGGGAGATTTGAATCAAGCAGCTTTACGATAATAGTCAAACCACACCTGTCTTGGCGACTTATAGCCTAAACTCTTTTGAATCCTCGCTTGGTTGTAGTACAGCTCGATATAGCCGATGATATCATTGATTGCTACAAACCTTGTTTTATAGTCTTGGTGATACACTAGCTCATTCTTTAATGTGGCCCAAAAGCTTTCTATGGGTGCGTTGTCGAAACAATTGCCTTTACCACTCATTGAGCCTTTGAAATTATGCTACTTGATGATTTTGTGATAGGCATGACTACAATACTGGCTGCCTCTGTTAGAGTGCACAATCAATCCTTGGCTTGGACGTTTATTTTTGATTGCCATATTGAGTGCACGACATACTAAATCTGCGGTCATTCGCTTATTGATAGCATACCCGACCAGCTCTTTGGTGTATAAATCTTTGACTCCAGCTAAATACAACCAACCCTCATTGGTCCAGATATAAGTAATATCACTGACCCACGATTCATTAGGATGCTTAGCATCAAATTGCTGATTTAGTATGTTTGGATAGACAAGCTTGTTATGGTTGGAATCAGTGGTGATTTTAAAGCGTTTGTGACGACGGCATTTGATTTCATGTTCTTCTTTAATGCTTCTGACCATATATAGGCTAATATCGTGCCCTTGCTCTATCAGCTTTGCGTGCAGTCGATCAGCACCATAACATGCTTTTGTTTCACTATGTGCCGCTCTGACAAGTAGCTCAGACTGGTTACGGTGTATCTGTTGCTCACTGATATCACGACTCAGCCAGTCATAATAGTAGCTAGAATGCTTAACCTTTAGTACACGACACATAGTAGTGATACTAAAGAAGAGATCGTTGTTTTTGATAAAGGCCTACTTCACTAACTGTCACTGCGGGCATAGCCCTACGTCTTGCGTCACTAAAACAGTCTACTAGACTGTTTCTTAACGTTCCTCATTGGCAAAGTACGCCGTCGCCTTTTTTAATATCTCTCGTTCCTCTTCGGCTACTTTAAGCTGTCGTTTGAGCTGCTTTATTTCCTGAAGAGCCGTCATAAGATCAGGATCATATTGTTCTGTGCCGATAAGCTTGCCTTGATTGGCTTTATTATGCCAATTAGATAAGGTCTGCATGGCGATGCCAAGCTGCTTTGCGGTCGCTGAGATATTGCCATTATTGTCTGCTATCTTCTTGACGGCCTCGGCTTTAAATTCGTCACTGTAGCTTATTATTTTCTTGGTCATGATAAACTCCGATTAATACGCTTAGTTTACCAAGTTTAGGTGTACGGTTTTTTCAGCATAGCTCACATGATGCTATTGAGCTTTGACCATATAATAAAAATAGCGGCTACTAGAGCGTGTCCTCAATCTGAAAATGGTGATAAAAATAAGATAAATGGTAGCCAAACAAGGAAAATAGTGCAGATAATATCGAGATATTGACTAGCTATTTGACGTAGTTTGGCAAGAGTTAGCTATTTTTAGCCCATTTAGTCGCTTTTGTTCAGGTTGAGGACACGCCCTAAATATGTCTCGAATAAAACGGACATCATTTACGGTTGCCGACGGCGCTTAATAAGCCAACCGATGATAATCACGACAACCAGTATGCCAAATCCTTTGGAATAAGGGGCTAACACGCCTTCGATGACCTCATAGTTCTGTCCGAGATAATATCCCGCCAACGTCAATGCCGCCGTCCATATACTCGAGCCTAAAGCCGTCAATGCTAAAAAAGGCAGCAGCGGCATATTGTTCATGCCAGCAGGGATAGAAATGAGCGAACGAACGCCAGGCACCATACGGCCAAAGAACACGGCTGTTTTACCATGTTTATTGAACCACTCATTTGCAGAGGCAACGTCATCAGGTTTAACGAGCACGTATTTACCATATTTTTCGGTAACCGCGATCAAACGTTCTTTATCGAATATACGACCTAAATAATATAACGGTAACGCACCAAGTGAAGCACCTAACGTGCCAGCAAGGATGACTAAGATTAAATTTAAATCACCTCTCGACGCGGCGAAACCAGCTGCTGGCATAATGACTTCAGAAGGGATAGGTGGAAAAACGTTTTCGGCAAACATGGCAAATACAATACCAAAGTAGCCAAACTTTGCCATAATACTGAGTACCCATTCGCTGATTTGATTCATAATTATTACTTTCCTTCATTACCATCGTGACGGTCGTATTTTTTCAATTTTTGAGCACATCTAACCATGAAAATATCCAAACATTGCGATTAGTCTAAACCTACTTTGTGTCAAAATCTGCTGTTTTATGCTATTTATAGCACTTGCATTATGGCAATGATTAGACAAACCCTATGACCAGTAATTCACCTCTTTCCATGATATCTAGATGGATCTCCTTAGCCTGCGCTTTTGGCGTCTTTGCTATGCTGTACTCTTTGACTAATCTCTATGCGCAAGCGCTGTTTTATGATATCCAATTTTCTGAATTAAGTAGCATTAACTCTGTATGGCCTAAGAAAGTTTATAACCTCGCCACACCGATTGATGTAGCGATTCCTTTCATCCCACCGATGATTGTGCCTTATAGCTGGTCAATCATGCTGTTTTGTGCCGGCTTTTTTATGGTAAAAACACCAGCACAACTTTCCTTATTAACAGGAAAATTAATCTTAGCCACGCTTTTCGCCTGTTTTATCTTTTATATATTCCCCGCCAAATTTACTTTTGAGCGCCCTACTGTATTAGGCTGGGCGCATTATGGCTATCAGTTTTTGCATATAACCGACAAACCTTTTAACCAGTTTCCTTCCCTGCATGTGGCATATGCTGTATTACTGGGGACGTCTTTATGGCAACTTTCAAAATCCGCTCTATATCGCCTAGCACTTTGTTGTATCTGTAGTCTCATCATCGTCTCCACCGTCCTGACTTATCAACATCATCTTTTAGATATTGCCGGTGGCTTATTACTGGCGGCGCTTGTACTGATCATGATCAATAAGCTGCGTAATAATTTAGTTTTAAAGTATTTAGTGGTGGCGATATCAGGATTTTTAATTCTATCGATAGCAGGATTCATGCTCAATAGAAGCGTTGCCTCTGGCACTTTTGCAGGGTTGTATTCTGTAGTCGCCACGTACTGGGCGTTAAGTTTTTTGGGTTTGGCATGTGCGTATCAACACCCCAACCAAACTCGTGATAAACGTTGGTTTGCAAAGGATAAGCAAGGGCGCTTACGACTGTCTACTTGGTTGATATTTGCGCCATTATTATTGGGCTACCGACTGATGTGGTATGTCGGACAACGCTATCAATTCACTCAACATAAACAGTCAAATTCTGGCTTATTGAGTCATACTGATATGGGCTCGAACTATAAAATAGCGGACTCTATATATGCGATCGCTACGCCAAAATTATTTGGCTTGTCGCAAATGAATAATAGACACTATTTGTATTTTTCAAAATTTTCGACAATTATTGTGATTGACTCCGCTGTTGAAACCAATAGCCATAATTTGAGCTTAAAAAAAGCGCTAAATACTCAGGTGGAAGTACACAAATTAGACGTTAATAATAACAGCTCATCACTCTGCAATACTTACCTATCATTTACCGCTATTAAAATTAAATATCTTTATTTTCCACTGTTGGATTTACAGTCTTTAAGAGAGGTTGCTGCTCAGGATTTTATTCATCTGTTTAAACAGATAGATACCTTAGCAAACGATGCCTTAGCAAACATTGGTATAGCGACTAATATCACGCATAAACAGCTGCCTGACAATATGGTACTGATTAACTTCCAATGCGTGATGGGATTATCCCGTAGCGTCGCCCTGCACGCTTTGTATCTGATATATCAAGGACAGTTGACTGCTGATAATTACGTCACTTGGATCAACGAGCAATATCCAAAAGCGCACCTCAATGACTATTATCTGCCCAAGTTACTCGTTAATAAGATAGAAATTTTCGCTAAAAAGAATTGAACCATTATTTTAAAATAGTGATCAATACGTCCTCGTTAATAATAGCTATGCCGTTTTGCGTCTAAACCAGATACTTACATCAGAATTCAGACACAAAAAAACCTCAAACAATCTAATGTTTGAGGTTGAAACTTTTGTATTAAAACTAAGTTTTAAATATGGCGCAGCGGACGGGACTCGAACCCGCGACCCCCGGCGTGACAGGCCGGTATTCTAACCAACTGAACTACCGCTGCTTAGGTCGTTTTTAGCATCTTCTCTTATTACAGAGACACTCGCTAAAAAGAGTGGTGGGTGATGACGGATTCGAACCGCCGACATTCTGCGTGTAAGGCAGACGCTCTACCAACTGAGCTAATCACCCTGAGCGAGGATATAACGAAGCACTGCTTCGTCCGAGCGCAAGAGAATTTACATTGTCGTAAATTCTAAAAACTCAGCACCTACATAAAGTAGGTATTTATCCGCAAGAGAAAATTCTTTAAATAGAATTTTCTAAAGCTTTGATTAACTAAAGTAGTCACTCTCTAGTTAATACTGAAATAT
The DNA here is from genome assembly GCF_013248965.1 of Psychrobacter okhotskensis. Classification (GTDB taxonomy): domain Bacteria; phylum Pseudomonadota; class Gammaproteobacteria; order Pseudomonadales; family Moraxellaceae; genus Psychrobacter; species Psychrobacter okhotskensis. The sequence continues at coordinate 5,415 of NZ_JABRVQ010000014.1, forward strand.
CTTGACGATAATTTCAACAACATAGAACTTAATTAAAGCCCCTTGCTGTGGGTGTGTATTATATAGATTTACACCTGCCTGTCAAATATTATTTGCCTTTTTATTCGCTATTTTTTAACGATTTTATAAGCATAATGACAAGCCCATGTTTTTATTGGCTTTATATTTAACGATAAAGCCAATATTCTTTTATTTTATTAAGAAATAACGGATTATTTGGCCAAAGCTTTTTCAATATCAGCGGTCATGGCTTCAGGTTTGGTCGTTGGCGCATAACGATCGATCACCTGACCATCACTACCAACTAAGAACTTGGTGAAATTCCACTTAATACCGTCTGTCAGTAAGCCGCCTTTTTGTTCTTTAAGCCAATCAAAAATAGGATGAGCATCTTTGCCGTTGACGTCGACCTTTGCCATCATTGGAAAGCTTACGCCGTAATTCTTTTGACAAAACGCCCCGATCTCTTCATTACTACCAGGGTCTTGGCTACCGAATTGATTGCAAGGGAAGCCCACAACGACCAAACCTTTATCTTTATATTGTTCATGTAGCGCCTCTAACCCCTCAAACTGCGGGGTAAAGCCGCATTTGCTCGCAGTATTGACAATCAATAACACCTTGTCTTGATAGTCAGAAAAGGCTTGCGGGCTGCCGTCCATACGCTCTGCAGTAAAGTCGTAAACAGTACTCATCATCTATCCTTAAATTGATTGATTTTTTTGATATTTTTGGGTGCGCCTGCCTTTTTAATAATATTAATATACAGCGCCAATAATTAAAAAGGAAGCAACACGTGCTTCCTTTTTATACCTTTAGAGAAAAATAATCTACTGGTTATATCTGAAACTACTTTTCAGATTTGTCTAAATCAATAGAGACTGAATTGATGCAATAGCGCATACCTGTCGTCTCACTTGGCCCATCTGGGAATACGTGGCCCAAATGTGCACCGCAGTTGCTACAGGTGACTTCTGTTCGAGTCATGCCCAGCGAATTATCCACATGCTCTTCGATAGCACTGTTATCGATGCCTTGGTCAAAACTCGGCCAACCGCAACTGGCATCAAACTTACTAGCAGAATCGAATAAGCTGGCGCCGCAACCTTTACAGCGGTAAACACCGTCATCAGTTGCATCATTATAAACGCCAGTAAATGGACGCTCTGTACCCTTTTCACGCATTACATGATATTCATCAGCACTAAGGCGCTCTTTCCAATCTGCTTCGGTCAGTTGGCTGATTTCTTCTTTGCTAAGTTGATTGTCTTGCATGATTGATCCTTACTTGAGTATGTATAGTCAGTCTTATATAAATCGGCTACGGTTAAAGCTCGCTTAGTCTACTATTTGTCGTAGTTCTACTTGTCTGCTTTGTAGCCAAATCACCTTAAGCTGATTGTATTATATAATCGATTACTAGGGATTTATCATCACCTTATTAGGATAACGATAGCCTTTATCTGCTGCTAGTCAGCATGATATTCAAGGGGTATATGATGACAAGCTTGATAGAGATGAGTAATAACTATCTATCCCATCATAGACCTTGTATAGCGTCACAGACAATGATGCTGTAATCAGCCACTTTAATCACATCGGTAGCAGCTGTCTATTTTTACCAACGTTATACACAATTATTTTATTAAAATTTTACTGGTAAATTTATGCTAACGCCCATGAGTAGTGAGGATGGAGCATTATCAAACGATTAATGCAAGTTATTCTTGCATTCGTGTATTAAAAAATACTTGCATCAGCCTACCTTATGCAATAATATCTTGCATTAGCACTGGATTAAGTGGTTTTGGATTAAGTAGAAGTTCATTCGATAACACTAAATTTAACCAACTTCTTACTTTTACTCTTTATGACAAATCGATTAATAAAGGCTTAGATGATTATGGCTGATGATAAGAGCAAAGGCACACAAGCCGAACGGTTGGTACAGCTACGCCGCGACAAGGGACTCACTGCTGAGCAATTGTCACAAGCTATGACAGCAGCGGGTGCAAAGGTCAGTCGCGGTGCTATCTCGAACTGGGAGCGTGGTACCAACGGTATTGTGTCGTCTAAGCTACCAACATTGGCACGAATACTGGGCTGCAGCGAAGGGTATCTGTTGCGCGGTGAGTTGCCTCATGAGACAGCCACTGATGCAGACTCACCTAATCGTGTTCACACCAAGGACGAGAGGCTTGATGTTCGTGACAATGTCCAAACTGATACAACAACCCCTAATGCCCGTAAAAACTCACAAAACAACCCTATGAGTGGTCACTCTATGAATCCAATAAAAAAATCCGATAAATTGCAAAACGTCTGTTATGACATTCGTGGTCCCCTACTACAAACAGCCAATAAAATGGAAGCCGAAGGCAAGCGCATACTAAAGCTAAACGTCGGTAATCCAGCGCCTTTTGGTCTGGAAGCACCGCATGAGATTTTGCGCGATGTGGCCATGAATTTGCCAGACGCGACAGGGTATTCCGACTCGCAAGGGATTTTTTCTGCTCGTAAAGCTGTCTTGCAGTACTATCAAGCAAAGGGATTACTATCAGCAGTCGATGTTCGTGATGTCTATTTGGGCAATGGGGTTTCTGAGCTGATTGTGATGACTATGCAGGCGTTAATGAACGACGGTGATGAAGTGCTTATCCCGATGCCAGACTACCCGCTTTGGACAGCGGCGGCGAACTTGGCTGGTGGCACAGCGGTACATTATCGCTGTAATGAAGAAGATAACTGGCACCCTGACATTGAAGACATTAAGTCTAAGATTACGAGCAAGACCAAGGGCATTGTGGTTATTAATCCCAATAACCCAACGGGTTCACTTTATAGTGATGACCTGCTGAAACAAATTATCCAAGTCGCTAAAGAGCATGACTTAATCATCATGGCCGACGAGATTTACGACCGTATTCTTTATGATGATATGGTACACACCCCAGTAAGCACCCTGACGGACGAGGTGCTGGTCTTATCATATAATGGCTTATCAAAATCGCACCGTATCGCAGGATTTCGTGCTGGCTGGATGATGGTTTCTGGTAAAAAACACCACGCGGCAGACTTCATCGAAGGGTTAGACATGCTGGCGTCTATGCGCCTATGCTCTAATGTCCAAGGGCAGTATGCGATTCAGACAGCGATGGGCGGCTATCAGAGTATGAAAGATCTGACCTCAAAAAAAGGCCGTCTCTATAAGCAGCGCGAAATGGCGGTGTCACGACTTAATGCGATTAAAGGCATCTCTTGCACTATGCCGCAAGGCGCGTTCTATTGCTTTCCTAAAATGGATCCTGAGATTTATCCTATCAAAGATGATATGGAGTTTATGATGGACTTATTGGTTGAAGAAAATGTCTTAATGGTTCAAGGTACTGGCTTTAACTGGGACACCCCCGATCATTTCCGTCTGGTATTTTTGCCTAATTTGCACGACTTAGAAGATGCCATGGATCGCTTAGATCGCTTCTTTGCCAAAAAACGTAAGCAATTTGGTACGGATTAAAGAGTCAATAACTATTAGAAAGATTAGAAAGGTACAAAAAAACGCTTATCGGCATGATGTCGATAAGCGTTTTTTTGTTGTTACTTTATGAGTAAAATCTAAGCTATGACGTTTCTATTTTAGAAAACGTACATCAAAATGACAAAGCTCAAGGCTGACATTGAAGCAGCGGCTGGTAAGGTGATAATCCATGCCAAACCAATGGGCTTCATTAATGCCCAATTGGTGTCTCTATTCACGACACCGATGCCAAGTACTGCCCCAACTAAGGTATGCGTACTAGAAACTGGTAGCCCCATGGTTGACGCACCCATAACGACAGCAGCAGCAGCCAGTTCAGCTGAAAAACCAGAAGCAGGATGCATTTTTGCCAAATTGGTACCGACGGTTTGAATAACCTCTTTACCGATAAACCAAAGACCAACAATAAGCGCCACACCAAAGGTCAACATTACCGCAGGTGGTACTGCCGCTTCGGTAGCAATACTATTGGTGCGGATAACATCCATAATGGCCGCAAAAGGACCGACGGCGTTGGCAATATCGTTTGAGCCATGACTAAAGGCAAAGGCCGATGCCGTAAAGACTTGCATCCAGCTAAACATAATAAACGTCGCCTTGGTCAAATCCTCTTTATGCTTACCACGGATACTCTTGGTATATATATAGGTCGCAAGCCACACCAGCGCCGCTATCATACCCATGATTAAGAAGCCTTGCAGCGTCGTCATGCCATTATTGACATTCTTTAGACCCTTAAAGATGACCAAAGAGGCCATGACTGCCCCGCCTGCAGCAGCAATGATAGGTACCCATTGTTTCAAAGCTTTTAGGGTATCAAGGTTGCTGCGCTCGTTCTCAATTTCATAAAGCTGTTTGTAATAGTCAGTCTCTAAATCTTCAACGTCACAATCATCATCTTTATAGATTTCTTGATCACGCAACATCGCTGAGGTATAAGCCAGTTGTTCCGACTCTGAGAGCGCCTCTAAAAACTCTTTATGATTTTGTTTTAAGGTTTTCTTATTGCCTTTCAAAGTCGCGATGTGCGCCTCTGTTTTATCATTATACTCAATGATATTTTTCTTAATCTGTCCATATAAAAGGTAGGAGAAAACGCCGCCTAGTAGCGGTGATATTACCCAAGAGATCGCAATCGTTCCAATCGTTCCCCAATTCACGGTTGATAATGCCATTTCGGTACCACCTAACGTGATACCCAATACAATGGAGCTACCAACAACACCGCCGATAATGGCGTGAGTGGTCGAAACGGGTAACCCTTTTTTGGTGGCAAACAACAGCCAAAATGCGGCAGCGATAAGCGCTGACAGCATGACATAGATGAACTGGTTAGGCGTTACTGAAAGACCATCCAGATCGACAATGCCGCTGCGAATGGTATCGGTGACTTCACCACCTGCCAGCACAGCTCCAGACACTTCAAATATCGCTGCGATACCCAGCGCTTGTGGAATGGTCAACGTCCCCGCACCCACCGAGGTACCAAAGGAGTTGGCGACATCGTTACCACCAATATTGAATGCCATAAAGACACCAAAAGCGGTAGCTACGATAAATAGCGTCGTCTGCTGACGCATGGTGTAATCTAGACCCCACCACAAAAAGTAGGCGGTCATCGCAATCAGTAAAATGCCAAAAAATAGATTTATTCTCATAGAGCCAACTGATTTGGCTGGCTCAGTAGAACTGTTGGTAATACCCATACGTTGATACGCCCTGCGTAAGGTGATTGAAATTATCTGCGGTTATTAACATTGCGACGCCAATAATGATACCGTTTCCAGTATGCAAAACTTAAGAGCGTATGCGCAATGTGCTGGTCAAATTACAGCTTCGATCTACTGCCCTAGCGCACGTATTTACCTTAACCCTTAGCTATCATTAATTTAGCTATCATTAATACAGGGCGTCAGTACCATGCAATATCCAGGACCATAGATACATCATTCAACATGTCACAAAGCCGCAAGTGATAATGCCAAATCATTTGATTAAAGCATCTTGCGGCTTATAGCTTCCATTGTAATCGACTTCATCAAAATATTTAAAATATTTATATTAAATAAAACGAATGCTTTGTCCACACATCTCATTTAGTAGAAGGCAGAAATCATTACGTGCCTATTATATTAAATCTAGGCACATAATGCATGATGATATTGCAAGATTTGTAACTGCTAGTGTGCGAACCTGCTAACCTCTTTATTTAGTTATATATTATTAGGCATTTGAGAAATAACCAACCTTACTATGGCTGGTTATAACCGTTAACTGTCTGAGAGCGCGAACAGCTGTTTAATAGCGTGATCTAACACATCCAAACGCGCCTGACGCTTCTCATTGGTGGCGATGACGCACCAAGGTGCATACGCTGTGTCGGTATGTGCCAGCATATCAGCCGCAGATTGCACATAATCTGACCACTTATCGCGATTACGCCAATCATCATCGGTTAATTTAAACTGCTTATGCGGCGTCTCTTCACGCGCTTCAAAACGCTTAAGCTGTTCTTTTTTATCAATAGCCAACCAGTATTTGATGACCAACGTCCCTGCGGTGGCCAAGTCCGCCTCGAAGCGATTAATTTCATCATATGCACGCTGCCATTCATCATCTGTGGCAAATCCTTCAATACGCTCAACCAAGACGCGACCATACCAAGTACGATCAAAGATGGCGATACGACTAATACGATCCGTTTGCTCGTTTGGCAGTTTGGTCCAAAATCGCCATAGATAAGGGTGTTGTAACTCATACAGCATTGGCGCGCCGATATTATAAATTTGATACTCGCGTGGGTCGAGGGGTGCCACCAATCTTTTGATCGCCCCGCCTTTACCAGCAGCGTCCATCCCTTCAAAGGCGAAAACGATATGCCGACCTTTGCGCGCACGTAGCAACTCAGCAAGACGTGCTTGTTTTTCTGCCAACGCATCACGGTAGTCAGACTTATCGATATCGGCATCATCGATGTCTTCTAAAAATTTAGGGATTTTTACAGGTTTAAATTTCGCTGATTTAATTGCTTGCTGAGCTTGCTTGTCAGTCTCTGAGGTTGTTGCCGTATTTATTTTGCTGCTTACTAGCGCGGTTTGCATCGCTTGTAGTACTTCATGACAGAAGCGATCGGCGGCATCTGACTTATCATCACCATCAATAATGATCCAATCATCTTGCTGGCGGAGCAGTGTCGCGGCTACCTCATTAAACTGCGCAACTATCTCTGTACTATTCCAATCAATTTGATACAAAAACTGCGGGTCGGCTTCAGCGTCATTTAATCGCTCTTGTAACGTTTCGATATTGACATGGAACCAACATTTAAGCAGTCGGGTTTGATTGGCGGCTAAATCTTGTTCGAACGCTTGCAGCTTAATAAGTTGCTGCTGTAGATACGCTTGCCATTGCGCAATCGGTAACGCCTTTTCATTGTCAGATTTGTCATTGTCAGACTTGGTACCTTCTGGTTTTTGATTTTTCGATGGTTTATCATCATGGTCTGATGTTGCCATACGCATAACGTTATAGAGCAAATCGGCATACCAATTACCAAAATAAACCATCACATCGCCATGACGCGGCAGCGCTTTGGTATGTGCTTGCCAAATCGGCTGATACGCTAAGGGACAATCACCGATGGTTGCCTCAACCTTGAGTAGCCGAGGATCTACCCACTGGCGCAATTGCTTCACAGCAGTGCCTTTGCCTGCCTGCTCCATACCATTGACCAACACCAAAAGCCCTGTTGGTTTGTTGAGGGTTGGCGGCGTCTGTTGCCGCGTTGCTCGTAGGGCATATTGAGCGGTGACCAGTGCCAACCGTAGTGCATCTTTATCCATAGAAAACTGATTCAGTGGATTAGGGGTTAAGCGCTCCTCTATCACTTGCTCACTAAATTGGGCACTGACCGCTTGTGCTGCGTTGGGTTCAGTCGTATTGTCATTTTTGCTCATAATGGTCATCGTCCTATGATTGAAAGCACATCTGCTTAATCATAGCATTTGACCAATTCGGTAAATAACGCTGCTATGTAACAGTTTGACATTTGTATTCTGCTTTATTTTCTTTTAAGGTGAACACAATCTTGAGAGCATGCTTTAATAGGATCATAAAATAATAAAAAAAGGCTCAAAATAGGCATCAAAACTCAGCATAACTTTGACCACTTCATTCTCAATCTACACATAATTTTTACCTTTATATAGGATTTTTGCTATGTCTGCCTTAACCGATTTACAACAGCACCTCACACATTTTTGGGCGCTACCACATCATCAAGATGCTGAATTAAACACCAAACTCAATGAAGTGCAAGTATGGCAACAAGCGCGACTCCAACGTACGCATAGTGAACTATTCGAACAGCCAAAAAACCAACTGATGGCAGACTATTTTCTGACGCAACTATACGGCGGTGATGAGTTTAAGTTATTGGCCAAGCAGTTAGAGCGGATTTTGCCAAAAGCCAAAAAGCTTGAACGCCTTGCAAAAGAATCAGCTTTAGAAGCTGGCAGTATGGGTATCCAAGCAGCAATTCTAGCGATTGAGCTAGATTTACATTTGGCTCAGTGGCTACTTGCCCAAGACTTACCAATTACCGAAGACAATATGCTAGCCGCCTATCGTACTGTCGATGAAGCGAATAAGCGCCGCATTCAGATTACCAATCTTAAGGATGTTTGCTACCGCACTGACAAGCATTTGAACTCATTTATGCTCAAACAAGCGTTCGCGTTAGCAAAAGGCACCGCTTATCGCTACAACTTTCAACCACTGTATGACTTTATCGATACCGGTTTTAAAGCCATGAAACCCCTTAAAAGCGTAAGCAGCTTTATCGAACCGTTTTGTGAACGTGAGCTTGAAATTATTGACGAAGTTCATGATACGGATAATGGCAATAAGCCCTTGGCGTTTGGTGTATTATAGGGCTAATTAGAGACTCAGTTAACTGGTGAAATTCGTTAACAGACACAATATATAGTCGAAAAAGTATCTCAAAAAATAATCATAAAAGTGAATAACAGGATAATGCTATGACCGATAATACCAATGATAACACTACTCCCTCTGACCAAAAGCCAGCGCTCAACACCACGATTAATGGTCAGCTGCAAGATAAATTGGTCAGAGACAGCATCACTCACAGTCAAAACATCACCGCTCAAGTAAAAGCACGTCAAAGTCCTGTGCCTAATGCAACGACTGATACGAGTATTGATGCTAGCGTCAAAAAAAGTAAAAGTAATGACTTTACGCAAGTGCAAAACTTACCAACCGGAACCCCACAAGGTCAACAAACGACTATGCCAAACCATACCACCAACGCTAATAATACGTTGAATGACAGCGCAAGCAACACTTCAGCGCAAGCACAAACTGCCAAACAAACACTTTTTAACCAGCGTGATGACATCAATAATCCGCATACGCCTGATACTGATGGTAATGAGCAAACGCATTTTGGTTATAAAACGGTCAATAAAGCAGAAAAGCAAGCGCGCGTTGCTGATGTCTTTACCTCAGTCGCCAAAAAATACGACATTATGAATGACTTAATGTCATTTGGTATTCATCGCTTATGGAAACGTTATGCGATTAGCTTGTCAGGCGTACGTGCGGGTCAGCATGTACTCGATATCGCTGGTGGTACGGGTGATTTGGCCAAAGTATTTAGTCGTGAAGTCGGTCGCAACGGTAAAGTCGTGTTATCTGATATTAATGCGGCCATGTTAGAAGTTGGTCGTGAGCGCTTGATTAATGCTGGCTGCAATAATGTCGATTTTGTACTTGCCAATGCTGAAACATTAGCGCCATTTGATGACAATAGCTTTGATTTGCTTACCATCAGCTTTGGTCTGCGGAATGTCACGGACAAAGACGCTGCGTTAAAATCTATGTATCGCGTACTGAAACCGGGCGGTCGTTTATTGATTTTAGAATTCTCAAAACCTGTGTTTGAGCCATTATCAAAAGCCTATGATTTATACTCATTTACCGCATTACCAATGATGGGCAAGCTGATTGCCAATGATGCAGAAAGCTATCAATACTTGGCTGAATCGATTCGTATGCACCCTGATCAGCAGACGCTAAAGCAAATGATGCAGCAAGCGGGCTTTGAGAATTGTGATTATCACAACTTGACCGCTGGTATCGTTGCTGTGCATCGCGGTTTTAAAGCGTAGTTTTAGAAAAGAATAGTTTTAGAGCGTAGTTTTAAAAGCTGCTTATACAAACAAGCTTCTTCATAATGTAAAAACGTCCGTCATTAGGTAGGCGTTTGATCATAGTCATAACAGCCAATATTGAAATATGCGCCAGGCTTATGGCGCTCAACCAAACATGTGAGAGCCTTATGCTGACTGTTTTACTTTTGGCAGGTGCCGAAAAGCTGATTAACCTAGCCATTGCGAGTGATGAGATTACCAAATCAGGATTGGCACCGCTTGCTGGCAAAGTGTTGCGACTGAATATGGCAATGCCTGAGATTCGTTTGGATATTCTATTCACCCATGAGCGTTTGCGTTTTGAGCCGGTGACGACAGACAGCGTGTTTGAGACGAGCGGCCGTATGAACGAGCGCCAACAAGCCAGTATGGAGCGCGCTCGGATCGGTCATAGTCGTCCAGACTGTACCATTACCGTAGACAATCCAGCGCAATTGCTGAATCTGATGCGCGGCACTGAGGGCAACCTGCCTATCGCGGGTGATTACAAAGTGCTCATGCAGCTTAAACAACTGGTCGCAGGCTTTGACCCAGATGTCGCAGGACAGCTCGAGCCATTTATCGGTAAGCCAATGGCCAGTCAGTTGCATCTGCTCATCTCACAACTCAAAGGCAGCTGGCGTCATAGTGCCAAACGCGCTTTTGATGATGTCAGCGACTGGGCCAATGACGTGGCGGGTAATGTCGCTCCTGACCCGATGGAAGCCGCCCAAGTTAATGACTTAAAGCAGCAATTACTGAAGCTGCGTGCTGATGTTGAGCGTGAGGAGGCCAAACTTGCTGCTATTAAAGAGGAACAAGCCAGTTTCCTCAACAACTCGTTTCATCAATAATTTATGCCGTCGATGATAGCTAAAACCTATTATTGACAGCATTATCTATCGACAAACACAGCGCCCACCCTATTTTTGACTTTCTTTAGAGTAATCTTGCCCATGTTATTATCTCACCACGCTCGACTGCTTGAGCTTTGGCGTATCGCTGCCAGCTACCGTATTGATACTCATTTTTCAGTTGAAGAAGCACCGCAGTTGCAACCTTTGGCGCGTTTAATTCGCTTGCATCCGGCAGCGTGGGGTAAAAAACATCAACCCAATGCGATTAAGTATGCGCTTGAAGACATGGGTACGTTATTTTTAAAACTGGGTCAACTGCTTTCGACGCGCCGCGATTTGGTGCCGCCTGAGATTATCGAGCAATTGGTGCAGCTACAAGACAAAGTCAAGCCTTTCGACTCGGACGTTGCTATTGCCCAAATTCAAGACCCAAAAAATGGTTTGGGTCAATCTATCGCCACGCTATTTGCCCGCTTTGATGTTAAGCCGTTAGCAGCAGCTTCTATCGCTCAAGTACATACGGCGGCTCTACATGATGGTCGTGAAGTAGTGGTAAAGGTGGTTCGTCCTGATATTCGTACTACCATTATCTCTGACTTTGAGCTACTGCGTGAGCTTGCCAATTGGGCATCGGCGCGTATCGAAGCGGCGCGTGCCATCCATATCGTTGATATTGTCGAAGACTATCGCCAAGTGATGCTGAATGAATTGGATTTAACGTTAGAGGCGGACAATACCACGCAGATGCGTAATAACTTCTTGGGTTCAGCACTGATGTATGTGCCTGAAGTTTATGATGCGGCCAAAAACGTCATGGTGATGGAGCGTATCCAAGGCGTTCCTATCTCGCAAGTTGAGGTGTTTGATAAGCTTGGTTATGACCGAGCAGCATTGGCAAAGAAAGGCTTAACGATATTTTTTACCCAAGTATTTCGCGATAACTTTTTTCATGCCGATATGCATCCGGGTAATGTCTTTGTAGAAACGCCGCCAGTCAAAACACTCACTGCAGATATGGCAGCGGTAGATTTGGGTCATGAGCCACGCTATATTGGTCTTGATTGCGCCATAATGGGTACGCTATCAAAAGACGATCAGCTTATCGTCGCGCGTATGCTGTTGGCGGTAATGAATAACAACTTTACGGCGATGGTTGATATCGTCAGCCGTGCTGGTTGGATACCGCCCAATACCGATAAGCATGCTTTAATGCGCGATATGAAACGTACTGTCGGCCCGATGCTGCAAAAATCTATTAATGATATCGACTTTGCTGGTGTGTTAATGCAGATTTTAGATATCGCCCGTCGCCACCATATGAGTATTCCGCCGCAATTAATGCTGCTACTTAAAACCTTGGTGCATGTCGAAGGACTTGGTCGTGATTTATATCCTGACCTTGATATCTGGTCGCTCGCCAAGCCCATTTTAAGTAGCTGGATTAAAGAGCAGCTCGATCCGATGCGTAACTTGCAACACTTACGCCAGCAGTTGCCAGAGATTTTATTATCAACGACTGATATTCCTAAGCTACTAGATCAAGGTCTACAAAGCCTTGCCTCACAAGGGTCGCGCCAAGACAGTCAGCTGCGAGAAATACAGCAGATACGCGCTGACATGCTTAATGATCGTCGCCGTGATTGGCTAGCGCTGTCAGGTTTTGCCGTGTTTATTGCCATCGCTACACAAGTCGGTTGGTTTGCGCCTATCTTTTATTTATTGGCTATGATTGTCGTTATTTGGCGGGTTCTAGCTTAAGCATATTTTTGAGCTTTATATCCTTCATAAAAAATGCGCCTACTTTTAATGATTTAAATTAAAAGTAGGCGCATTTTGTTTTCATTATTAAAGCATTTGATCAATCGCCATCTGCGTTAATACCCGACCACGCGCCGTACGTAATACATAACCTTGCTGAATGAGGTATGGCTCAATCACATCCTCAAGCGTACCGCGATCCTCAGCCATAGCCGCTGCGACTGCTTCAACGCCAGCTGGACCACCATCAAAACGCTCGTGTAATATCTCAATATAACGTCTGTCCAGATGGTCAAGACCACGTCTATCAACGGCCAGCATATCGAGTGCACTACCCGCAATCGCACCATTGATACTACCGTCGCCTCTCACTTCAGCATAATCACGCACACGGCGCAGTAAACGATTGGCAATCCTTGGCGTCCCACGTGCACGGCGCGCGATCTCTACCGCCCCGTCTTCACTCATCGGTACACGCATCAAGCGGGCGGCACGACTCACAATCGTCGTCAAGTCAGCTATATTGTAAAACTCTAAGCGCTGCACAATCCCAAAACGATCACGCAATGGCGACGTCAGCAGACCTGCTCGGGTGGTTGCCGCAACTAGAGTAAAGGGCGGCAAATCAAGCTTGATAGAACGCGCCGCCGGCCCTTCGCCAATCATAATATCTAGCTGAAAATCTTCCATCGCTGGATACAGTATCTCTTCAATGACCGAACTCAAACGATGGATTTCATCGATAAATAGGACATCACCTTCTTCTAAATTGGTCAGCATCGCTGCCAAATCACCTGGACGCTCAAGCACTGGCCCTGAGGTAGAACGCAGATTACCACCCATCTCACGAGCAATAATATTGGCAAGCGTGGTTTTACCCAAACCTGGTGGACCAAAAATCAGTGTATGATCCAATGGCTCACCACGACCACGTGCCGCACCAATAAAAACTTCCATCTGCTCACGCACCACCGGCTGACCAATGTATTCAGCCAATAATGCCGGTCGAATATTGGAGTCAGGCGCATCACCTGCCCCCTCGAATGGATTAATCAAACGATCTTGCATCATATGTTTTATCATTATATTAAAAAATTAGGTATAAATAGCATAACCAAACGCTACGCATAAGTCATGCAAAACATCATAAAGCAGAGAGTCAATAAAACACAGTCTAAAACAAAAATAAGCGACAATGAATGTCGCTTATCTGTTTAATATTAAGAGATGTTGTTGCTACTCGTAAGTCGAATGATTAAAAGCCAGAGAGCTGTTGCAACGTGGCTTTTAGCAAACCTTGGGTATCGGCAAAGGTATCGCCATTACTTTTAGCAGCTTTAATCGCTTGCTGAGCTTCTCTTTCTTTATAGCCAAGACTGATCAAAGCGCCTTCAACCTCAGCGATGATGTTGCCCTCGTGAGACACCTCAGCAGGTTGCATAGCAAACTCTAAATGACCGCTATCGACTTCAATATTTTTCAGCTTATCTTTTAGCTCAATCAATAGGCGCTGTGCTGTCTTTTTACCAATACCCGGGATACGGGTTAATGCCGTCTCTGACTCTTGCTCGACGTGCATTTTTAGCTCAGCAGCTGACATTGCCGATAGCATGGCTAATGCCATTTTTGCGCCAACGCCATTTATTTTAATCAATTGACGAAAGACATCGCGCTCTTTACGATCGATAAAACCATAAAGCAGCTGCGCATCTTCACGCACATGAAAATGCGTCCAAATGCTCGCCTGCTCGTTGAGACGCAACTGGCAAAATGACGGTAGCGGTAGCTCAATATCATAGCCGACACCAGAGGTGGTCATGACACAGGCAGTCGGTGCCATCAAATACTGCACTTGTCCGCTAATCAATCCAATCATAACCCACTATCTCTTATAAGAATTATCATAAAATTCAGCCAGCTGCAGAACGAAATATCTCAATAATCATTTATTCGATAAGTACTTTTTAACGTCAAATCTACTAATAAAAATCGACCATACCTTCAAGACTAATAGGGCGAATCTTATGTGCTTGACCAGCAGAACCAAAAGCTTCAAAACGATTGGTACAGATATCTGACATCGCAACCATAGACGCTTTAAAGTATTTACGGGGATCAAACTCGCTTGGGTTTTCTACTAAGAATTTACGGATTGCACCTGTTGATGCCAAACGTAAATCGGTATCGATATTGACTTTACGGACACCATGCTTAATCGCTTCAACGATTTGCTCAACCGGTACACCATAAGTCTCACCAATATCACCGCCATTTTCATTGATGACTTTAAGCCACTCTTGCGGCACTGACGACGAACCATGCATGACCAAATGGGTGTTAGGGATACGGGCATGAATCTCTTTTACGCGCTCAATGGATAAGATATCGCCCGTCGGTGGACGCGTGAATTTATACGCACCGTGACTGGTACCAATGGCAATGGCTAGCGCATCAACGTTGGTGTCTTTAACGAACTGCTCAGCTTCATCAGCACTGGTCAATAGCTGCTCGTGATCTAATATACCTTCTGCTCCAGAGCCGTCTTCTTCGCCTGCCATACCGGTCTCAAGGCTACCTAAGCAACCAATTTCGCCTTCTACCGACACGCCACATGCGTGTGCCATCTTGACGACTTCGCGAGTCACGCTGGCATTATAATCATAGTCCATTGGCGTTTTGCCATCTTCACCGAGCGAGCCGTCCATCATCACTGATGAGAAGCCAAGCTGAATTGAGCGCTGGCAAATAGCAGGTGACATACCATGATCCTGATGCATCACTACTGGGATATGTGGCCACTCTTCGATAGCTGCGATAATCAAATGACGTAAAAACGCCGACCCTGCATAACTACGTGCTCCAGCACTGGCTTGGACGATGACAGGTGAGTCACAGGCGTCGGCCGCCATCATAATTGCACGCATCTGCTCTAAGTTGTTGACGTTAAAAGCAGGAACACCATAGCTATGCTCAGCAGCATGATCCAAAAGTTGACGTAAAGATATTAAGGACATAAAACGCTCTCTGATTAGATTTTAAAATAAATACTTGTAACTATGTGGTGATTACAAGTGTTCTATCCTCGCTGCAAGGTCGTTAAATCGACAAGCAGCACTATAGAACGGGTGGGAAAAAATGCAGGATTTTGATTAGCAATTAGCACGCGCCGATTATAGCAAATTTTGATCGTGCTTCGTAGCGGTTGCACGACTATTTATTGAGATGACAGGTTTGGGTTCACGAATTATTCACGGTATTGGATGTTTAAATTTATTAATCGATACAACGCAAAAAGCCTTGGCGATTACCAAAGCTTTCTAAATATTTTGAGGGCTTATATAGCAACTGGTATTTATAACCGATGCTTAAAATCAAAACTACTAATTAGTACTGTTGTTCTGCTTCTACGGCATTTTCACTAGCTTTATCTTCAACAGCAGCTGCACCATCAGCAACCGCGCCAGCAGTAGCAGATACGGCTTCATTTGCGCCTACCACAACCGCTTCACCAGTATTTGCTAGTGCATCAGTAGCAGCGGCACCAGCATTATCAGCGCCTTCGGCGACTTCAGCACCAGCATTTTGTGCAGCAGCTTCAGCTTCAGCAGCAGCGGCTTCTGTTTCAGCAGCGGCAGCGTCAGTGTTAGCAGCAGCGTCATCACCCGCTGACTCAGCAGCAGCTTCAGTTTTCTCTTGCGTTTCTTGGCTACATGCAGTGATTGCAAAAGTACCAGCAAGTACGCTAGCAAGTAATAAATGGCGTTTTAACATAATAAACCTCTCGTAAATAAAGCATGTCAAATACATGATTTGCGCTATTTTATAGAGTGCAAATTAGACATGCAATAATAATTTTCAGTATAGAAACAAATAATTACTACTTAATAATAATCCGTGCCTGTTCGTACTTAGTGCTTTCATACTAGCAAGTTAAACAAGAATGATAAGACAAATACCACAGTCACCCTATTATTTTTATAGCCTAACTTTTTATAGAGTAACTTAGATGCTCATCATAGGTTGTACATCTAATGTTACTCAATTGCTGAAGTATCGTTAAGCAGTTATGCTCTAATTTGTAATGCAGCAACGGCAGGTAATACCTTGCCTTCTACGAACTCTAAGAAGGCACCACCACCCGTTGACATATAGCTCACGCCATCGGCTACTTGATATTTATCGATAGCAGCTAAAGTATCACCGCCGCCAGCGATTGAAAAACCTTGACTATTTTTGACTGCATCTGCCACTATTTGCGTCCCATGACCGAAAGCATCCACCTCAAAAACCCCCACTGGACCATTCCACAAAATGGTCTTTGCATTAGTAATAGCCTCAGCCAATTGCTTGGCGCTTTCTGGAGCGATATCTAATATCATATCATTGTCGCCAATCGCATCAACTGACTTGATGGTAGCAGTGGCTTGTTGTAATGAGCCAGTAAAGTCAGCAAAATCGATCTCATTTTTATCAGCGACAACAACATACTCAGGCAATAAAATCTCAGTTTTAGTCATAATGTCACGAGCGGTATCGAGCAAATCTGCTTCATATAAAGACGCACCAACACTATGACCTTGTGCTGCTAAGAAAGTATTGGCAATACCGCCACCAACGATAATTTGGGCGCACACTTCTGCCAAGCTGTGTAGTACTTCTAGCTTGGTAGATACTTTTGAGCCACCAACAATGGCTAGCATCGGTTGCGCTGGCGTTTCAAGCGCTAAGCTCAAGGCATCAAGCTCAGCGGCCAATAATGGTCCTGCACAGACTGTCTTGTCGGCTTGATGCATCGCTTGGGTCACACCCTCCGTTGACGCTTGTGCACGGTGAGCAGTACCAAAAGCATCCATCACAAACACATCGCACAAATCTGCATAAGTGTGCGCCAAATCGGCATCGTTTTTCTTCTCGCCTTTATTAAAGCGCACGTTTTCTAGTAGTACCACTTCACCTGCTTTGATTGAAACACCCTGAGTCAGATAGTCTGTGTTTAAACTAACGGGCGCGGCCAATTTGTCGCTTAAATAGTCAGCAACAGGTGCTAGAGAGTAGATCGATTCAAAACTTCCTTCGGTTGGCCGACCGAGATGTGAGCAGACAATCACCGCCGCGCCTTTTTCTAACGCCATTTTAATCGTAGGTAAACTTGCTTGCAAGCGAGCTGCACTCGTAACCTTGCCGTCTTTAATAGGCACATTGAGATCCTCTCGAATCAATACAACCTTCTCTTTTAAATCAAGCTCACTCATACGCAAAAAATTCATTACCTGCTCCTATGCATCAGTCTGTCTGTTAATCAATCGTTTTATGGCTTTATTCAATGGTTTTTCATTCAATGATTTTTCGAAAAGGGGTATGACCAGCCATTTCTTATAATCGTATCTCTTCTATCGGCTGGCTTTGCTCATGTTAGTTTATAAAATAGGTCTGACAATCTTCAAAAGCGGTGTATTCTACCAGTTTTCTAACGATTGCTCACAAGGAACTGCTATAAATTTTGGCGACTGTAGCGACATAAAAACTGTGACGACATCAAGATTGGGATAGTGCTTACCTTAACGGGGCACTGCGGCAGCCATATCGTGCGCTTGCTACCTGAAGTTCGTTTTAAGTACTTTAAAAGTCAGTAACATTTCGTGGTGGTACTCAATAGTCAGGCTGTTTATGATAGAAAGACGCTTTATAATAAAGTGCCTATTTATAACAATTTTATAATAATTGCGCTCGACAATAACAATAACCTCAGGAGAATAAAATGACTATTGATGTCAATAATGCCAAGCAAAACTTGTTAAAGCTTAAAAAAGAATATGAAACAAGGATTGATAAAATAGAAGATCATATCCAAAACCCACAAGATGACCTTAACGAGCATTGGGAAGATCAAGCCATCTCCTATCGTCAGAACGATATGCGCCAAAGTCTGAGAGATGAAGCGCGCCAAAATTTAGTCTATGTCGAAAATGCCTTGAGCCGTATCGAAAATGGCACTTATGGCGAGTGTGAGGTATGCGGCAAGCAAATTGAAGAGCAACGTTTACAAGCATTACCTTATGCCACCTTATGTATGGATCATGCTAAATAACGTATTTTTTGATAAATCTCGCTAGAGCATCTCATCGTTTATTCGAGCATTATATCTATTATTAAGCAGGTGTACTCCACTCGTTGAGCGCCTGCTGCCACTGTTGACAACGTTTAGCTATTTTATGTTCTGGCAAATCCATAATATCCCCTACTACTGCCACATAAGCAATCGGCAAACCTGCCAGCTCAACGATATTTTCTGCAGTCAAGCCGCCTATGACGCATAGTGCAATACCCTGCTGACATCCATCGACCAGCTGCTGACGCGAAATAACGGCTGCCTTAGGTTTGGTCGTAGAGGCAAATACTGCACCCATTGCAGCATAACTGGCGCCAGCAGCGTGCGCTCCTTTTACCAGCTCTACATTGCCATGACAGGTGCGACCAATAATTTGATCTGCTAATAGATCTTGCTTGGCATCTTTAATTTCACCATCTTCTTGCCCTAAGTGAACCCCAACGCCAAGCTTGGCAGCCAGCTTGATATCATCATTGATGACGACTGGCACATTGTATGCTTTAGCCAACTCAGCTATCTGTCTAGCCTCTTCGTATAAATGTGCGTCACCATCAGGCAATGACAGGACTTGCTTACGACGAATTTGTAACAGCCCGATAAACCCTGTCGCTAGTGCTGCTTCTAACTTGCGATACAGCAGCGCAAACTCATCATCATTGGTCAATAAGTATAGCTTTGGTGCTGGTGTGATAATCGATGCTTGAGTCATATAATTTTCCTAGGACACGTCCTAAATTTAACACAATAAAAAGGCCGTTACATTACATAACAGCCTCTTTATACCCACTAAACCAATCCGCTTACACTGTACGGCGAGTCACCAAACTGTTTAGGATATTTTTGGCATCACCCCAACGCGTCGCTGAGCTGTTTGCGCCCAAAATGACAATAATAGCAGGACGGTTATTCACACGGGTTTCCATTACCACACAACGACCTGCCTCATTAATAAAGCCGGTTTTTGAGATACCAATTGGATAATCGCCTGAACGGACTAGAGAGCTGGTATTGTTGGCTTTATAAGTACGGTTACCATTTGAGTAATTGGCCACGTAAAAGTCATAACTCTTAGTCGTAGAGAAGCGACGGATTACATCATAGTTACCAGCAGCACGTACCATTTTTACCAAGTCATTTGACGAAGCCACATTACGTTTATCGAGACCCGTTGGATCACCAAAATAAGCCGTCGTCATGCCAAGCTCTTGCGCTTTACGGTTCATCGCTCGTATAAAGGCATCATAGCCGCCTGGATAGTTACGCGAGAGACTTTTGGCAGCAGGGTTTTCTGATTTCATCAATGCCATTAATAGCATTTCAGCACGATTCAAACGATCGCCAGATTTAAGGTTTGAGCTGGCGCGTTTTGGACCGACGAAATCTTCAGGATCTAGGGTAATCTCTTCACGCATATCAAGACCAGCATCTAACACCACCATCGCCGTCATTAGCTTGGTGATACTCGCCATAGGGCGGGCGACGTCGGCATTTTTTTCGTAAATAGATTCACCAGTTTCGGCATCGATCACCGCCACACTGCGCGAGTCAGTGCTAATCGGAATCATACTGCTGCTGCCAAAGCTACCGCGATAAGTGGTGTTATAGCTATTGGCGTTATTATAGCTGTTGTTGCTGCTACCGAAACTACTGGTCTTACTGTTCGTAATATTGGTCGTGCCATAGCCATTATCGACTTTTTTAATGGTCGAATCATTAGACTTATACATGATATTACGTGCTTCAGACAAGCTATCAGCACCGCCCCAACTCATACGAGCACTAGAGCCAGTATCAGCGCTACCATTAATCGTAAGTGCAGCTTGCGCAATACTGCCCAGACTCAATGAAATCATAGCAACAACTAGCTGCTGTTTGGTTAATGGTAAGAGCTTCATTCTTCCCCCTGCTGTCGCGCTGCTATTCAATAGATAGTCAGTTACAGACTAACTAATAGCAACAACGTACGTAGCGTTTGTGGTTATGTTTGTAGGTACTCACATAGAGTTTTTGTATTTTTAGTGTATCATGGTTTGCATTTAAGTTTAATCTACTAAATCAATTAGATGAGTATTTTTTAACTTACTTGAAATTTTGCTACATTCAAATTAGATTCTAGCAATATTAATTAACACTAGAGCAATATATGATGATAGTAGAGGATAGAAATAATTGCTCTGCCAATCCTATTATAAAATAATAAAAATCTCGATTGTTCTTACAGATATACAGATTGCTTCAGATGGTTTAACGTTCACCATGCAACCTTCATTTTGATAGACAGCAAAGAGTACAACTATGATACGAGTATTAGTAGTAGATGATCATGATTTAGTGCGGATGGGTATTAGCCGTATGCTAGCAGACAGTGCTGATATCGAGGTCGTTGGTGAAGCTGACAGCGGTGATATGGCGATTAAACTGGCCAAACAGCTGCACCCCGATGTAATTTTGCTCGACGTTAATATGCCCAATATCGGCGGGCTTGAAGCAACTAAGCGCTTAATTCAGCTGGATTTGGGCATCAAGATTTTGGCCGTTAGTAGTATGTCGGCGCAACCATATCCATCTATGTTGATTAAAGCGGGCGTCAATGGTTACATCACTAAAGGCACACCGCTTGATGAGATGATACGCGCGGTCAAAAAAATATATCAAGGCGGGCGTTATTTTAGCCAAGATGTCGCCGAACAGTTGGCTGACGTTCTATTATCAGATAATGCCAACTCACCTTTTGACTTGTTGAGTGACCGCGAAAAACAAGTGGCGATGATGGTGGTTAATTGCCAAAGTCCTCAGCAAATTGCCGACCAGTTGTTTGTGAGTGTCAAAACCATCAATACCTATCGCTATCGCATTTATGAAAAAGTCGGCGTTGATAGTGATGTGAAGTTGACCCATCTCGCTATTCGTCATGGTCTCATTCAACCGTAGACCCCTTAATACTCTTTTTATTACGGCCAATTTATGAAATTTGCGCTCAGAGCCGTTTCTGTCATTACCCATTATCTTCAGCAAGATGAAACGCTGCCACTGCCGCAGTTACGTCGATTGGGACTGATCTATAGCAGTTATCGATTTATCGTTAGCCTGTTTTTTATGCTGATGGTGTATGTGACGGTCAAAGCTGATAATGGCTTATTACTGCCAAGTCTATTGCAGCAAACGGCGCTGAGTTTTTATGTCATTATTAGTCTGATTTTGCTTGGCTTATTTTATGTAGTCACCAAGCATTTACGGCGTCAGCTGGGTTTTGGACTGGTATTAGACGTCATTATTTTGAGCCTTTTGCTGTATACCAATGGCGCTCCTGATTTACAGCTCACCATGCTTTATATGGTCGTTGTTGCCGCCAGCTTCATGCTACTGCATGGCTCGCAAGCGCTCATCATTACCTTACTCGCCATTATTTTTGTTATTTACCAGCAGTTTTTTTATGCCATTGCCAATAGCATGAGCTTGGAAAATTTGGGCGATGCCTTGCTGATGTCAGCAAGCTTTTTGGCAGTAGGAATTTTGAGCTGGTCTATTTCCCAGCGCTTGGTACAAGTCGAACAAGTCGCCGCGCATCATGCCAAAGAGGTCGAACGACTGAATGTAATCAATCAAGAAGTCATCACCCAAATGGTCAATGGGGTCATAGTGATTGATAGACAGCAGATTGTATTGGCAAACCTAGCCGCCCATCAGCTACTCAGTATCCCCAATCCTCCGCTGGCGTCTCTGATTGATACGCCCAGTCATTTAAGTTATGAGCAAAACAACCTCGAAGCCGCCCTTCTTGCTGACTTTCAGCAGCAGCTCAGAGAACAGCATCTGCAACTTCTTGATGCTTGTTTATCGGTAGCTGAAGGGCAATCACGTAGCTTTGTTTATGAATTGCCTGCTGTCGCAAATGCCTCCGTCGTCGGTAAGCTGCGCGTACAGATTATCCCGCTAAAAGATAACAGCAAGCTTATCCTGCTAGAAGACTTGCGCCGTGAGCAAGCCAGCGCTCAACAGTTAAAGCTTGCCTCGCTTGGGCAACTGACTGCCAGTATCGCCCATGAAATCAGAAACCCGCTCGCCGCTATTTCACAGGCCAGTCAGCTACTGATGGAAGATGTCGAAGAAGGTGAGAAGAAGGCCGCCGATCATAATAACAATACTATCAGCTCTACTCTTGAGCCCTCAGTAGCGCCGACAGCTGCTACCGAC
Organism: Psychrobacter okhotskensis; assembly: GCF_013248965.1. Classification (GTDB taxonomy): domain Bacteria; phylum Pseudomonadota; class Gammaproteobacteria; order Pseudomonadales; family Moraxellaceae; genus Psychrobacter; species Psychrobacter okhotskensis. The sequence goes on from NZ_JABRVQ010000014.1 coordinate 28,083, forward strand.
AGCGATATGACAGGCAATCACGAGCTTTATAAAATGATCTTTGCGCAAACCAAACGCGTCAACCGTATTATTGAAGACATCTTAAAACTGTCGCGCCAACAGACCGCTAATCAGCAATCGATTATACTGGCTGAGTGGTTGCCGGTGTTTTTGGACAATTATTTTCGAGATCATGACGTGTTTTTGCGTGTCCATAGTCAACCCACTATCTCATTCGATACGCACCAGTTAGAACAAGTATTAATCAATTTAATCAACAACGGTCTACGTCACAGTAGCTACGCTCACCCTCATGCTTTTGTGGAAATCGAAATTTATTGTGCCGATAACGATGTTATAATCGATATTTTAGATGGTGGTATGGGCGTTAATGCCAGTGATTTACAGCATTTATTCAATCCGTTTTTCACTACTGACAAAGCCGGAACAGGTTTGGGATTGTATTTATCGCAGGCGTTCTGTGAAGCCAATCAGGCTCGTTTACTCTATATTCCTGAACTCCAAAAAACCTGCTTTCGCTTGATTGCCCCTGCTATCGATGTCGATAATGATGCCGATAATAAAATGAGATGAAGTATGACAGTAACCGCGCTAGTCGTTGATGATGAAGTGGATTTGTGCCGCTTGATGCAAATCACCTTAACCAAGATGGGGATCAAAAGCGATGTGGCTTATACCTTATCGCAGGCACGCGCCTACTGGCAGCAAAACAACTATGACTTTTGTTTGACCGATCTCAAATTACCGGATGGCTCAGGACTAGAGTTGGTCAAGGACATCAGCAATAACTCTAGTACACCAATAGCCGTGATTACTGCCCATGGTAGTATGGATTTGGCTATAGAAGCGTTGAAGTTAGGGGCTTTTGATTTCGTCAATAAACCGCTTGAGCTGCCACGCTTACGCCAGTTGGTCGAAAATGCGCTCAAGGTCATTCACCAAAATAACGAAGCAGAAACCACACCTGAATGCTCACCCGAGCAGCAAATGTTGGATAGCCGTTTGATCGGTGACTCTGCTGTCATGCACCCACTCAAAAACACTATTTTAAAATTGGCACGCTCACAAGCGCCAGTATTTTTATCGGGAGCTTCGGGCACAGGCAAAGAAGTGGTTGCCAAACTGATCCATGATTTAAGCCCACGTCGAGATGGCAGTTTTGTACCCGTAAACTGCGGTGCGATTCCTTCAGAGCTCATGGAGTCAGAGTTTTTTGGTCATAAAAAAGGCAGCTTTACCGGAGCCGTTGCTGATAAGCAAGGCCTGTTCCAACAAGCAAATGGTGGCACGTTATTTTTAGATGAAGTGGCAGATTTGCCCTTAGCAATGCAAGTCAAACTACTACGCGCCATCCAAGAAAAAACCGTGCGCGCCATCGGTGATACTAAAGAAGTACCCGTCGATATCCGTATCTTATCTGCGACCCATAAAGACTTGAACCAACTGGTACAAGATGGACTGTTTCGGCAAGACTTGTACTACCGTATCAATGTGATTGAACTAAAGCTGCCCACGCTTAATGCGCGCCGTGATGATATTCCCCTCTTAGCCAAGCATTTTTTGGCAATGATCGCAGAAGAATGGCAATTAGACACCCCGCCCTCATTGACAGCGGCCGCTTGCGAGCGCTTGCAGCACCATGATTTCGCTGGTAATGTCCGTGAGCTACGCAATTTACTTGAGCGCGCTGTGACATTGGCAGAAACCTGCACCATTGACGTCAGCCATTTGGGTCTAGCGGAACTTGATACTCATCAAGAGATTCATACTCAGCAAAGTCAAAATACCAATGCAGTCGATAATACAACGCCAACATCTAACCATAAATCAGCTGACCAGCCAACAATGACATCTGTCAGCAGTAAAGAAAAAGTCAGCCAAGCTTCAACAGCGCATAGTGCTGAGCAAACAAAGACCAATCTACATCCTTATCGCACCATTACTCAGCATTATCCCTCAACCATTCAGCGTTCGAGGGCTAATAACGCAGAACCTAATCGTAGTGTCGCCAATTCTACAGAGCAGCAATTAACGAGCAATCACGCGGCGCTTGATGAACAAGACAGTTTGCAAAATGGCTTAAAGGAAATTAAAGACGGTTTTGAAGGTCAGTTACCTGCCAAAGGGCTAGAGCATTACCTGCAAGAACAAGAGAAAAATCTGATTATTACTGCTCTTAAGCAGACAGGCTGGAACAAGACGCAAGCCGCAGAACTGTTAGGAACGACGTTTCGCTCTTTACGCTATCGTATGAAAAAGCTCGATATTGATGAAGATCAGTCCGATTAGCTTTTGCAGATAATAAGCAGCTTTGAGCGTAACGATATGATGGTCAACAAGTAATATCAAACGTCAAAAATACGATTGGCCGTGTCAAAATCGCTTAGCCTGCAATGCATAGTACTTGCACCCTTTCCCTTTGCTGCTGTAATTTTTTTGAGTGGTATCAATTATATTTAGAGCTATCGTTAGCTACTTATTTTTTATTTGTCCGATCTTCGAGCGTATTATCCTCTACAGCTGAATTTCTCACAAAGCGAATACCTGACGCCAGTGCTTGTGCCCTGAGTAAATCAAGAGCCTGCTGCTCCCAAGTATTCTCATTGCCTAATAAAGCGACATCAGGCTCGACTCCGATACCATCTATCTTATTACCAGCCGCCGTCACATAATTGGCCACGGTTAGCTTAACAGCCTGCTCGTCATTCAAAGGTATCACCGACTGTACCGAACCTTTGCCATAGCTCACCTCACCAACAATAGTGGCGCGTTTTTGTGCTTGTAAGCTGCTTGCTAATACTTCTGCAGCGGAGGCAGAATAGCGGTTTTGTAACACCACTACGGGCAATGGCTTGAGTATCGCAGCGCCTTGTGTCGATAAAACCCGAGAATCATCTTGGCGACCTCTCACTTGTACCACATCGGTGTCCGCCATAAATAAGCTGGCCACACTCACCGCAGAGGTTAGAACACCACCCGGATTATCACGCATGTCTAATAAAATGCCAGAGACCGGAGACTCTAGGCTAATGAGACCTTGCAGCAACTTTTCACGACTGTTGTTCTGAAAAGCAGGCAGTTTAATCACCGCCAGACCGTCTACAAGACGTGTCTCAATCACTTGCGGATGATTATTGTTACGCTGTAACGTCGTAGTATGCTTACGGCGACCCGCTTTAGACGTGACAATATCCACTTGTGTGCCTGCAATGCCGGTCAAAATCTGCTCGACATCATTGCTTTGTCTGTCGTCATCCAGCTTAAACTCATCAACCTGATGCAAGTAATCACCGACTGCTATGCCTTTTTTATCTGCGGGTGAGTCATTAAGCACCTCGGTGACCACCCAATAGCCAGCCTTTGGTCGATACATCACTTTGATGCCGACGTCGCCGACATCCCCTTCGGTAAAAGCGCGCAGGTTTTCGTAGGCCTCAGCATCCAAAAATTCAGCGTGGCTGTCTAGTTTGGTCAACATACCACTCATCGCATTGTTAAATAACTCTTCGTCATTGACGGTATCCACATATTCACGGCGTACCAAATCTACGACCGCCACAAACGTCTTTAAAGTCTCAGGAGAGATGGCATTCAGTGACACTTGTTCCACTTCAGCGGGGATATCCGTGTTGATATCGTCTGCTTCATCAGTCAAAGCGCTTTCATCTGCAACGCTATCTATTGCATCATCAGACGCGTCAGCAGCATCTAACATATCGGCAATATCAGACAAATCATCTGCATCATTTTCTACCGATAACTCATCAGCATTGAGACTGATAAGCTGCAGACTGGCCGTCGGGCTGCTCTCGTCATCTATAGCAGCCTGTGCTTGCATGCCAGCGATATTCAACCCTATGAAACTGGCTATGAGTACGGGTTTCAAGACGGTCGACGTTATCAATGCGGTCATCATTGATGATTTTTTTAGTCGTTCAGACGCTGATGAGCGCTTAAGGCAGATAGAATGCATAAAAAACTCACCTAAATAAAAAGAAAATATGCAACGTTATTATATGGCAATTGATGAATAATATCTTGTAATGTAGCATTAAGAAGGCAGCGAAGATTAGAGCAAATAGATTAAAAATCTATCCTAAAAAAGGGAAGGATCGTAGATACCCTTCCCCTTTCCTTCCTTGCTCTTTATCCTTTTTCTTCATGCACTAACCGCTTCATCTGCCCTGATAACATCATAGTAGTTAACAGACGAAAAGCTCAGAAGGACTGAATCACGATACTGGAATCAATAGGTTTTCACCCGTCATTTCTTCTGGCGCAGTGATATTCATCAATGACAAGATGGTCGGTGCGATATCGCTAAGCTTACCGCCACTACGTACTTGTACTTTTTGCTCACCAATATAAATCAGAGGCACATGCTCGGTGGTATGTTGGGTATGCACCTGCCCACTTTCGTAGTCTTGCATTTGCTCAACATTGCCATGGTCAGCGGTAATGAGCATATCGCCGCCAGCTGCTCGTACTGCTGACTCAATACGGCCAACACAGACATCTAACGCCTCTACCGCTTGCACGGCTGCTTCAAAGATACCGGTATGCCCTACCATATCACCATTGGCATAATTGACAATCAATACATCATATTTGCCCGACTCAATTGCTGCTACCAACTTATCGGTCACTTCAGGAGCGCTCATTTCTGGCTGCAAGTCATAAGTGGCGACATCTGGCGACGGCACAAGAATACGTGTCTCGCCTTTATACTCTGCTTCGCGACCACCACTAAAGAAAAACGTCACGTGCGCGTATTTTTCAGTTTCGGCTATGCGCAGTTGCGTTTTACCTTGCTCTTGCAAATATTCACCCAGCGTATTGGTCAGAGAGGTTGGGTAATAAGCAATACTGGTCTTCGGGCTATCAGCTAAAATGTCTGAGTACTTGGTCAACATGACAAACGCCGCCAACTTTGGTTGCTTATGACGGGCAAAACCTGAAAACTCATGATCTGGCAGCACAAACGCTTGCGCTAGCTCACGGGCGCGGTCAGCACGGAAATTCATAAAGATAAGTGCATCATTATCATCGACAGTATAAGGCGTGTCGCCGCTCTCGATCACGGTAGTCGGATTGATAAACTCATCAGTTTCGCGGGCTTTGTAGGCAGCTTGGACAGCACCATCAGCACGGGTAGATAGACGATCAGCTTTACCTTCCGTAATAAGCTCATAGGCCTTCTGTACTCGATCCCAGTGATTGTCACGATCCATCGCATAGTAGCGACCGATGATACTGGCAATCTGTACGCGACCTTCATAATGGGCATTGAGCTTGTTCAAATACTCACGCAGACGATTGATATACTTATCAGCAGACTTAGGCGGCGTATCACGACCATCTAAAAAACAATGGACAAAAACGTTTTTGGCACCGTGTACCAACGCCGAATGACACATTCCTTCGATATGGTCTTGATGCGAATGCACGCCACCATCAGACAGTAAGCCCATGATATGCACATTGCCGCCAAGCTCGTTCGCCGCTTTTACGGCATCGACCAAGGCTTCGTTTTTATAGAACTCGCGATTGGCAAGCTCACTTGAGATACGCGTTGAGTCTTGATATAGCACACGACCAGCACCTAGGTTCATATGTCCCACTTCAGAGTTACCAAACTGACCATCTGGCAAACCAACATCTTCACCTGACGCCGAAATCAATCCATGCGGATATTGTTGGTAGATCTTATCTAGATTCGGCATATTAGCCGCAGCAATGGCGTTATCCTTGTCTTCTTCACGATGACCAAAGCCGTCCAATATCATTAAGACATGCGGTGTTTTTTTATGCTGTGCGCTTTCTTGCTTGCTATCAAGCTGCGCCTGATTGTCGTCAATAGATTCAGATTGTTGCTGGGTACTGGTCATAGATTACCGCTCCTCAAGTGAATGAACGCCTATACTGCTATATTAGGATGTCGAAAGTTGTCTATATTAGCATACATCTTGAAATTGCTGAAAAACTGCGCGTTTATCCTGCTGTTTCAACGCTTTCAAGCCTTTTCTTCTATTAGTTATTGTATAAAATACCGCTGCTATGATTGCTGCGCATTTCTAAAGAGACGTATAAATCTGTAAACCGCGCTTGCAATCAGCTATGCCATTGGTTAAGATAAATCTATTCTGAAGTGTTGGCTAGTAGATGTTTATTCCCTGAGCCGATAATGCTTTACCAGGATGTGGTACCTATTGCTTCATTGTGTATGCCTGCACCGCTTGCGGTGTATCAGGAAACCTGCAGAGGCAATGACGCATCCGCCCTGAACTTCACGGTTCATGGGTCACCATCTTACGGCGGCACTTCGGTTGTTATATTCGGTTAGTTGTCTCTCTATTTATATTCACTAGGTTTATTAATACCTATAAGTTTGTAAAAAGCTGATAACAACCACCAAAAAGCCCCTCTCGTCACTGACGTAAGGGGCTTTTTTATGTTCGATTTTTCACTAACTTTTATTCATCATTAGCAGATTTGGTAATCTTTTTGACATCTTTAGGTATATTTTTTGCCGTGCCGTCAACAGTTGTATGCTGCTTGAACACATCCCCAAACGGATTTTGTTGTTGTTGTTGACCGAATGGGTTTTGACCATTAATACCGCCACCAAATGGATTTTGTCCACCCATACCACCTGCACCGCCGAACGGGTTTTGACCGCCGCCCATCTGTTTGGCCATCATCTCCATCATTTTTTGTTGGTTGTTCATGACGTAATTATTAGCAAAGTCTTTGAGCTTCTTTTGCACCGGCGGTAGTACCACCAATAACGCGAGCAAATCACTAAGCACACCTGGAATAAGTAGCAAAATGCCAGCCGCTGCCATGGCCACACTTTTAAGCATGGTTGATTCTTGTGGACGCATCGCTGGGTTCATCATGCCGCCCGCTTTCATTTGCTGAGCCATCGGATTTAGCGCTGCCATACCTTTACGAATAAAGGTGATACCGATGACAGCGGCGATAATGAACCACATGAATACCCACCAACCGCTCATAAACTGAGCAATTAAATACCACAGTAGCATCTCGATAATAAACCAAACGATGGCAATACCAACTATCTGACCCATAAAGTGTCGTCCTATAAAATAAAAACCAATAAATTGAGCGCCATGCAAATTAAGATGGCTAACATATGATGTATATGGGGATTGATTGCTATACTATCAAACTTAAGGCCTATTTTTAAGCCATTAAACAAAATGAGAGCAAGACGGAAGATTATGGCAATTATTATCGGGATTGACCCAGGCTCACGTATGACGGGTTATGGTATCGTGCAACAAACGGGCGATAAGCTGACGTATATTGATGCGGGTACTATTCGTACGGATACCAAAGAGATGCCTGAACGCCTAAAGCGTATTTTTAATGGCTTGACGCGTATTACTCAGCACCATTTAAAATATGCAGAAGAGCCTATCTATACGGCAATTGAACAAGTATTCATGGCAGAAAACCCAGACTCTGCGCTGAAACTTGGGCAAGCAAGAGGCGCAGCCATCGCCGCGATGGTGGCACTGGATTTGGAAGTATCAGAGTATACCGCACGCCAGATTAAACAGGCGGTTTGCGGTTATGGTGCCGCAGCCAAAGAACAAGTACAGGAGATGGTCTGCCGCATACTGTCTTTAGATGTCGTGCCACAACAAGATGCCGCTGATGGTCTTGCCTGCGCCATTTGTCATGCGCACTCAAGCCATTCAATGAACAAATTGCTCCTAAATAGCGCCATGCGTGGACGCGGGGCCTCTAAGAAAAAAGGACGCTGGCGTTTAACCGAAGAAGACTTAGGTAACTTACGATAAGATAAGAAGCCAAAATATAATAAAATAAAGAAAATCTCCATAAAAAAACACGCGATCAAATGATGCGTGTTTTTGGTTTAAACCAATGCTGTTAATAGTTTTTGAAAACCAGCATCTAAATAAAGCTGTTGACCAACTTACTCTACCACAGAACTTTCAATCACCGCATCCAATACATAGGCGTACGCTTCGGTTGACTCATTATCAGGATTTTCGATGTCATTGACTTGATAGCGTTGTAGGCGTAGTACTTCTTCGTGCATGCCGTCGTGCTGGTAGCCATCAATATCACCGTTGAATGCCGTCCACTCACCTTCGCTGGTTTTCAGGCCTTGATCATCATAAGTGACAGGCTTGACTTGCAGGCACATACTCGAATCACCATCGCCACAAGCCACTTTTTCACTATTCACGGCCCAAAATACGGTCTTGCCTTTACCACTGTACTTTGCTTGTGCCGTAAGCCTACCCGTCCAAACCAAAGTCATCGAATCATTGGTCACTTGCGTCAATAGTGGAGGCTCACCTGCAGACACAGACAGCTCACTATTACCTTGCATCAACGTATTCAACAGATTTTCTGCACTATCAAGATCGCCACAAGACATCTTGGTACTCATACTGTCTTCGGTCGTCAGTGTCTGGGCTTGTAACTCGTAGCCAGCACTCATCGTATTGCAACCAACGCTATAACTTAAGGTGTTTTGACCTTGATGTTGATTGAATAATAGCGTCACCTGGTCGTTAATATTCATTAGTGGTGCTAATGCTTGAGCGCTCGCATCCTTGGCAGTCAAGAGTGTCCAACGATAGCGAGCGAGGTTGGCAATCATTTGTTGTTCTGGGCTAAGTTCGGCGACCTTAGACGCGTCTACTGTCTCGTCAATATCAGACTCATTAATATCAGCGCCATTCTCAATCTCCGCTGCACTACCGATGACCTCTGCACTTTGCGTAGTGTCTGACGCCTCATTTTCGGCAGGTGGCGCGTTCTTCTGACACGCTCCCAATGTCAGGATTACTGCCAATACACTGGGCAATAACAGTAATTTTGTGGTGGGTTGTGTCTTCATACCTACCATATTACATCCCTCTTACTAAGGTTATAGTCAATCTTATATAAATTGGATACGCTGTCCGCCTTGCTTAGCCTACTAGCTGTAGTACTTTGGCTCGCTTTCCTTGTCTCCAAACTATATATTGATCGACTATATCTAATATCTACTTTTACTGTATTAACTTATAAAGATTTTTATCTTTATTTATATCGATAAAACTAATAGCAGCAATCCGGTACAATTTAACTACTATAACCTCGATCCTATTGTCTTATGTAATGAAACGTTTCGTTTTATTAATTGTTTTTTAAGTCCGCCTTCTAAATGGACATAGTAAGTCCAAAAAAAATAGGGATGATCAACAGATTTTGTTAACCATCCCTATTTGGACGTTCAGTACACAGCACAAAATATTTAGGGCTTTAGCAGATAAGGATTAAATGTTCACTATTCATTAGCTTCCGTAGGCTTCGCTTTTGCCATTTTTTTAATGCTAAAGCGCTCATGCATTCTCGCATAAAACTGCGCAAGGTTTTCGCCATGGGCAGTAGGATCTACTTTTAATGCTTTGCCAAAGTCCAAGCCTAGATATAGCACGATATCTGCAAAGCTCAGTTGATCCCCGACCAAATAGTCATGACCTTCTAGGCTGGTTTCAAAGTATGCCAAAGCTTTGACCGCACGAGCGATGGATGGTGCTACAAATTCAGGGACTTGCTCAACACGTTGTGCCTTTGATGGATGGCTGTGTTGAAAGGCCAACATCAAGTTATAAAGCACTTCAAACTCCGCAATACGGCGCATCGAACAGACTTGTGCACGCTGAACCACATCATTGCCCATCACTGAGCGCTCACCATAAACGCGGTCAAGGTATTCACAAACCGCCTGCGAATCATTGAGCACTGTGCCATCATCTAGGGTTAAAACTGGCACTGTCTGCATGGGATTTATCTTAGTAAAAGCCTCTGACATCTGTTCTTTGGCAGCAAAATCAATGTCGACCACATCGATATCATCCATATCATCGACATCGATACCTTTTGAGGCAAGTAATATAAGGGCTTTTCGAGGGTTGGGTGCAGTACGAGTTATATATAGTTTTTTCATGGTAAATTCCTTTTAAGTATTATTTCCGAAAAGAACGATAACGGTAAATTTTTATGACTATCGTTGTATCATCAAAGCGCAGAAGCTTGTTATTGCTCGCTTAGCACAGTGACTATTGGTTTTTATCATAGCAAAACCTTGTCGCTGCTTGTGATATGAATGGTAAAAAACCCCATAACAGTAAGTTATAGGGTTTTTATTTTTTAAGCAATTGCAAAAACGCTCACTTTATTTATTAGGTGCTGGCGTGGTGCGCAAATAAGGCTTAATTTCTGTATGACCTTTAGGATAATTGGCTGCGATGTCTTCATTCTTTACGCTTGGTGGAATGATAACATCATCGCCGTCCTTCCAATCGACCGGCGTAGCGACGTTATATTTATCAGACAACTGCATGGCGTCAATGACTCGTACAATCTCGTCAAAGTTACGGCCACAGCTGGCTGGATAGGTTAAGGTCAAGCGTACCTTTTTGTTAGGGTCGATGATAAAGACACTTCTAACCGTCGCTGTATTATCCGCATTGGGGTGAATCATGTCATAAAGATTGGCTACTGTGCGCTCAGAGTCTGCAATGATAGGAAAGTTGACAGCAGTTCCTTGAGTCTCTTCAATATCGCTAACCCAGCCTTTGTGATCTTCTAAGCCATCAACTGATAAAGCGATCGCCTTTACATTGCGCTTTTGAAACTCGCCGCCTAATGCCGCAGTACGACCAAGCTCAGTGGTACATACTGGTGTATAGTCTGCAGGATGCGAAAAGAAAACGACCCAGCTGTCGCCTGCCCAATCGTAAAAATTGATATCGCCTTCTGTGGTTGTGGCGTCAAAATTCGGTGCGCTGTCACCTAAACGTAAATGTGCCATGCTTAATTCCTTAACTATCGTTAGTGATGAGCGCTAGTATCTAAAAGCTAATATTAAAAGGTTAGCATCTAAAGAAGGTCATGCGCTCTATTATTATCATTGACGTGTAGCGCTATAAAAATAACGGAGTACCCGTCAGGAAATCCTATTTCATCTTAACAAACTGGTTATGAATGTCTTGTGACGGATTGTAATGCGCTTATGCCATTTAGGTCTAAACGCATAAGCTCCGATGAAACCTGCATCTATACCACCATCCCAGAGTCCCATAAACAAAACTCGCCAAATTTACCACGTTTGCTGGTACCACCAGCCGCACGGCCAGTATCCGTCAATACCAACTCGCCTTCTTGCTCTATTAGATAGCCTGCGGCAAGGAGCTTATCGTTTAACTCTTGCGTCTTAAAGCCCAACTCTTTCGCCAGCTTCGCCGTCGTCAGCTTAGAATAATTAGGCGTTGCCGCTTCTGTAGCGTTACTGGCAACTGAGTCTGTGCTTACCTTGCCAGCACTAGATAGCATACTGGACGTATTTCTCGACCCATTCTTAGAATCTTTATTAGCGCCATTATTAGAGCCGTTGTTAAGGGCGCTCTTGTTATCGCTATCATGTACTTTTTCAAGTGACATGCGCACTTCATCACTGATACGAATAATGCGCTGCGCTTCCTCATAAGTATCAGCATATAATTTGGCATCTTCATTACGATAAATAAGCACCCCCATCTCATTATTATTCACTTGGCTAAACTCATAGAGATTGAGGCTGGTAATGATGCATTCATTTTCATTAAGGTAGCATTTGGCATGCAAGTTTTTGCAAAAGCTAGTACGAATAAAGGTCAGGTTTTTTAGCCAATTAATCTCTTCTGGATGTAAATCATTTTTGCCATAGACAATACGGATATCGATTTTGAGACGATTACGGTCTTCTAACAGCTCTTTAATACGCTCATTTAACTTTAAGTAGGGGCTAATAATAATCAATCTGTCAGACGCATTTTTAATCAATTCTTCTAGATGATACGTCGTCCCGCTGCTATTTAAAAATTTTGCCATGATTGCACCCTCACACCTTACGATTAAAATTTACACTTATACCATTCACAAAAACTTGAGTAGTAAGGAAAACGCATGCCAGTACTATATTTATTAGACTAAGCAAGTTTGACAAAACTAATCGTATTTTTTGGGTTTGGTATTATCCACAAAAAAGCCCATCCCTAGCGTACTAGAAATGGGCCAGCTTGCAAACTACTTTTGTTTAGTATTGTCTCAAATAAACGCTAGTAGCGCTAATCGCAATAAATTAAGCCGGTTTATAGCTGTCACGTAAGCTGACGATTTGATTAAAGACAGGCTGGTCACTGCTGTGCTCTTCGCTATCAGAGATAAAATAGCCTTCACGCTCAAACTGAAAGCGTGTGCCAGCATCCGCATTGACCAATGATGGCTCAACCACGGCATTTAGCTTGGTCAACGAGTTAGGATTCAATGCTTGATGCACGTCAGCGACGCTACTCGGATCTTCGACACTGAATAGCTGCTCGTATAAGCGCACGGTGGCTGGAACCCCTTGGCTGGCCGATACCCAATGAATCACACCTTTGACCTTACGACCTTCAGGGTTATTGCCTAGCGTTGCCGGATCAATCGTTGCTTTTAGCTCAACGACATTGCCTGCATCATCTAGCACATGCTCAGTCACAGCCAAGACATAGGTATTACGCAGACGGATTTCTGGTTTTTCCGGTGATAGACGCTTATAACCTGCTGGCGGCTCAATCTCGTAGTCGCCTTGATCGATATAAAGCGTCTCGGTAAACGGAATCTCACGCTCACCCATATCAACATTAGGATGGTTTGGCTGCGTCAACCATAAGGTTTGCGTCTCAGCGTCAAAACGCGCATTGACGCTATCTGCTTTGAGCGTTTCCCACTGGCTGACCGCATCGCTAAAGTTTGTAATTGTGACTTTTAACGGCTTAAGTACTGCCATGCCACGTGCCGTGGTATTGTCTAACGACTGACGAATACTAAACTCTAGCAGACGCATATCGGTCACACCATCCGCTTTAGAGATACCAACTCGATCACAAAAGTCACGTAAGCCTTCAGGCGTATAGCCACGGCGACGCATACCAGCGACGGTCGGCATACGCGGATCATCCCAGCCATCGACAATACCCTCATCGACCAATTGCTTGAGCTTACGCTTACTGGTCAAGGTATGGTCGACATTGAGGCGTGAGAACTCATACTGATGCGGTGGTTGCTCGAAGCCGATTTTATTGACGATCCAATCATAAAACGGACGATGATCTTCAAACTCTAGCGTACATAACGAATGGGTAATGCCTTCTAGCGCATCTGACAACGGATGGGCAAAATCATACATAGGATAGATGCACCATTTATCACCGGTCTGATGATGTTCTTGATGCATCACACGATAGATAATGGGGTCGCGCATGTTCATATTGGCATCAGACATGTCAATTTTGGCACGCAATACCGCTTTGCCGTCTTCGAACTTACCGTTTTTCATGTCTTCGAACAACTTTAAGTTGTCTGCGACACTGGCATCACGCTGTGGTGACGGTTTGCCGGCTTCATTAAATGAGCCACGATTATCGCGGATTTGCTCTGGAGTTTGTAAGTCGACATACGCATCACCCTGCTCAATCAATTGTACCGCCCACGCATACAACTGGTCAAAGTAGCTAGAAGCATGTAGCGCCTCGCCTGCCCAGTCAAAGCCCAACCACTGCACATCGTTTTTGATATTGTCGATGTAATCTTGTTTTTCTGCGGTTGGATTGGTGTCGTCGTAGCGCAAATGACAGATGCCACCAAACTCTTTAGCGACGCCAAAGTTTAGACAGATAGATTTAACGTGACCCAAGTGCAAGTAGCCGTTTGGCTCAGGCGGAAAACGGGTTACAATCTGCTGGTATTTTTGCGCATTGACATCGTCACGAATGATATTACGAATAAAGTCGTTTTTTTGTTCATCTTTCTGTACATTGTTGTTTGAGTGCTCACTCATCGGGCATTGCTCCTAACGCAAATTGTCCATTCATGCCGCGTGCCATCACGCCCCATGAAAAATTAAACCAAGCTGTTAAGACTAACCAATAAAATCAAATAGTTAGCATTAAGGTATTAAAAATAAATGGTCAAAAACTCAGTTATTAAAATTGGGGTGTCAAAATTAACGTATTGACACTGGCGTTCAAAAACCATTAAAAAGGGAAAGTTGCGTTATTCTATCAGCTTTTGCAAATGCATTAACAGCCTGATACATGACAGACGACAAAAAAGCCGTTAGACTAACGCTAACTTTTAACCACCAACTTTTTATCCACCACTTAACAGCGTCATTTTAGGCGCTGCAATCAAAAAGGATTATCCCATGGTAGACATGCCACCAGTAGTAGAACTTGACACCAGTATGGGTGCGATCGTTATCGAACTCAACGAAGAAAAAGCACCAAAAACGGTAGAGAACTTTTTAAACTATGTAAAGTCTGGTCATTATGACGGCACGATTTTTCATCGCATTATTGATGGCTTTATGATTCAAGGCGGCGGAATGGACGCCGAAATGAATGAAAAAGCAACCAACGCACCCGTTGAAAACGAAGCGGACAATGGTCTAAAAAACGACAAAGGTACGATTGCGATGGCGCGTACGCAAGATCCGCATTCAGCAACCAGCCAGTTTTTCGTTAACGTCAAAGACAACGACTTCCTAAACCACTCTGGCAAAAACATGCAGGGTTGGGGCTATACGGTATTTGGTAAAGTAACCAGCGGTATGGACGTCATCGAAAAAATGCGCGGCGTACCAACGGGTCGTTTCGGCATGCATGCTGACGTACCAAAAGAGCCAGTCATTATCAATTCAGCGACTATAGTCTCTGAATAAGTTGTTTCTGAATAAGCAACTTGAACGAGTACATTTTTAATAATCTATAGTGAAACAAATATGAATCTAGTACAAGGAAGACAAGCGAAAATTGTACGACTAGTACAGTAAGCGAGTCTGACGCCATAATAGGTTTATATTTGGTTTACTACATTAGGACAAGGATAAATGCAAAGTTTTGACCACCTAATTACCACCCGCCCTCATAGCGTGCGGCAAGTATTGATTAGCGATTTGCATTTATCACCGGAAGAGCCTGCCTTAGTGCAGGCTTTTTTGGCGCTGCTCGATGATTGCCTTGCTCTGCCTGCGTTAAAACGTTTGTTTATCTTAGGCGATTGGTTTGAGGTTTGGCTGGGTGATGATGTTTATTTGTCCTTATCAGAAGACGAGCGTCAAACCCATTGGCTCACACCATTAATTGTCAAATTAAAAAAACTACGGATCGCAGGTTGCGAGATTTTAGTCATGCATGGTAATCGTGACTTTTTATTAGGGCAGCCATTTTGCAATTTATTTGGCGGTGAGCTGATTAACGAGCCTTACCCTGTAGCGGTTGGACAGCAGAATTATCGCTTAGAGCATGGCGACGCGCTATGTACTGATGATAAGAAATATCAGTTTTTTCGCAAAGTGATGCGTAACCCGTTAATCCAGTGGTATTTGCTGAATAAACCGCTAAAAAAACGCCTGGCTATCGCAGAGAACATGCGTAAAAAAAGTCAAAAAAATAACGCCAATAAAGCGGCGCATATTATGGACGTTAATGAAAAATCAGTGGCAGCCGCAGTGAATAATCACGATGCGCTATTACACGGACATACTCATCGTCCAGATATTCATCAGACGGCTAATGACAAAATCCGTTACGTTCTTGGTGATTGGCGCTTGCTCGACGAAGACAAACGTCAACCCAAAGTCGTGGTGGTCGTTGGCGCAATTACGACAGAAGGTGAAGATTCAGCAAGCAACCATTCTAAAGGTAACAATACTGAATTTGGCTTGTTTGAATTTAAATATTCAGTGTAGAGTTCGCCTCATCAAGTACCCTTCATTTAAAAGAAAAAGGGTCTGTTGCATAAGTAACAGACCCTTTTTTATAGCTTTTCACATTTCACATTCTGCGAACCGTTATTCTGCTCACCATTATCCTAAGGCATGAGTTTAAAGAAATGCTGACGATAATGTTTTAGCTCACGGATAGAATCGCGAATATCGTCTAAGGCTAAATGACTGCCACCTTTTTCAAAATTTCTGAGAATATCAGGACGCCAGCGAAAGCACAGCTCTTTAATCGATGAGACATCCAGGTTGCGATAGTGGAAAAATCGCTCAAGCTCTGGCATTTGACGCGCCATAAAGCGGCGATCTTGGCAGATTGAGTTACCACACATGGGCGACTTACCACTATCGACCCATTTATTAAGGAACTTAATGGTTTCAGCTTCTGCTTCTGCCAAGGTCACGGTACTACGGCGTACACGGTCAACCAAGCCTGATTGGCCATGTTGCTTGGTATTCCAGTCATCCATTTTATTTAACACTTGATCCGATACCTTGATCGCAAACACAGGCCCTTCGGCAAGGACATTGAGATCCTCATCCGTCACCACGGTAGCAATCTCGATGATTTCATCGTTGATGGTATCAAGTCCGGTCATTTCTAGGTCAATCCATACCAACCCTTTTTTACCTTGATTTTTGATTTTGATTTTATTGGGATGGTCGCCGGTAGTCATAAAATATCCTATGGTCAATAAAGTTTGAGACAGTTTTGCAGCTGAGACAATTTTGTAGCAATGTTACTTAAATAAATCATCAATAGCTGGCAATGTGCAAATGACATGGCGATGCGCCTATTAGCTCGTAACGCCTAAAAAAACTCAAACATTACAAAACCACTGTCTGGCACAAGCGCTTTAGGCTGTATGTTAGCAAATTTTCACGCTACACTTAGCAATATTTTTTTAATAGGTCACACTCCCATGGCATTAATCCGGCAACGCAAGCTGACTAAACAACAGATTCGTCGCATCGACAAACAACAGCTGGACAGTCAAGACAGCATCGATGACAGTTTGATGGATGGCGTGGTCATGGCGCATTATGGTAAGCAATTAGAAGTACAAGTGACCAGCTTGCCCGCTGTCATTCCAGTGCAGCCGGAGGTTGCGCCTGACGACCCTGAGCCGTTTTGGCAGGAGCTGGGGCTAGGCGATATTTGGCGTTGTCACGTACGTACCAACTTGCCGATGTTGGCCGCTGGTGACCAAGTACGCTGGAACGCCGACCCTAACACTGGCTTTGGACGTATCGAATCCGTCAAACCGCGCACCTCGCTGGTTTCGCGTCCTGACCGTTATCATAAGCTCAAACCCGTCGCTGCCAATGTCGATATTCTCGCCATTGTGTTTGCGCCGCTACCTGCTGCTGCACCGACCCTCATTGATCGCTATTTGGTCGTTTGTCATCATGCGGGTGTAAGACCTCTACTCGTCCTTAATAAAGCTGATTTACTGGCGCAAGAAAACGGCGTCGATACTAGTGAATTATTGGCGCAATATGCGGCGCTTGGTTATGAAAGTGTATTGACCTCTGTTGACTGCCCAGAAAATATTGCTGATAGCGATGAGCAAGAAGGGTTAGATGAGCTAAAGCGCTACATCGATAAAAAATTGGTGATTTTTGCGGGTCAGTCTGGTGTCGGTAAAAGCAGCTTAATCAATGCGCTATTACCAGCCTCTGGGCAAATCGTCAATATCATCTCGGAGAACTCAAAGCTTGGTCAACATACCACCACTACGAGCCGCTTGTTACCCTTCCAGCCCGAAGATTTAACCCAAGGCGGAATCGTTGATACCCCAGGTATTCGCGAATATGGCATTTGGCATTTGACGCCAGATGATATCATTTCAGGCTTTGTGGAGCTTGCGCCACTGGCAGGTGATTGCCAGTTCCGTGATTGTCGGCACACTCACAACAGCAAAGGCTGCGCGTTATGGCAAGCGGTCGCTGATGGTGAAGTGTTGCAGCGCCGCGTTGAGAACTTGGTCACGTTAAGAGAAGAAGCGGACACTAAGCCTTATTAAGCATTGTCTTACTCATACATTGTCTTATTAAGCGCTGAACCCTAGGTTGAGCATCACACGTTTACTATAGATGGCCTTATCGGTATAATAGCGCCTTGTTCGCAATCGTTAGGCTGTCTTCTCAGCTTAATAGAACACTTATTTTTGGAGGTATGTTTTGGATCGTGCGCTAGAATTTGTGGGCAACCACCCGTTTTTATTTGGCATATTGGCCGTACTTGCCGTACTGTTCTTTGCCATCGAAAACAAACGTAGCGGTAAGAAAATATCGCCCAATAGCCTTGGGATGATGGTGAACTCGCAAAACGCGCAGCTTATCGATATTCGCGCCAAAAAGAAGTTTGAGACCGGTTATATCCAAGGCAGCCGCAACATACCTTTTACTGACCTCAAAGACCGCATCGAAGAGATTCGTGCAATTGAGCAGCCAGTCATCATCATTTGCGATATGGGCGTGCAAGCAGGCGCAGCCATCCAAATGATTGGCAAAGACAGTGTTTACCGCTTAGAAGGCGGTGTGGGCGGTTGGCAAAGTGCTGGCATGCCATTGGTCGGTGTAAAAGATGCCAAGTCTAAAAATAAAGGCAAGGCAAAACCGAGCTTGCATAAGTAGTTTGCATAACTTGCTTAAAATTACTGAATTAAATAGCTTGTTTAGCCTACGCGCTCGTTCTCACTGCTAGTAGCGCAAAATTCGAAAAAAGACACTTCTTTATTGGGTGTCTTTTTTTGTGTGGCATTTACGCTACTGTCACAGCTTTTGGACTGGATTGGCTTGAATTTATCCTACCCATCCCCACTTTATAATGAGCATACGCAATTACATTTGCCATTTACTCGTTGGTGACGGATTATAATATTTTTTATAACATGAGTGTTTATAATAAAACTGTCGCCAAAAACCAATAAATAAGGATTTACCATGACTGTATCTGTTAAAGTTTATACCACCCCTATCTGCCCTTACTGCTCAAACGCCAAACAACTACTAAAATCTAAAGGCGTTGATTACGAAGAAGTCGGCATGCATGACATCAGCAGCGAAGAACGCCAAGCGCTAATGAAAAAAACCAATAACTACCGCACTGTGCCACAGATTTTCGTCGGTGACACTTTCGTCGGTGGGTTTGATGAGCTGAATCAAATGAATCAACAGGGCAAACTTGACGAGCTATTAGCAGGTTAATCTGCTAACTTTGCTGACGGTCTCTCTTTACCTGTGCTATCTTTACGTTGGTGAAAACCACCTGTGTCAGAATCGCAGGTGCAAATACCGCATGTATAACGTGCATAAAGAGAGACAATGGCAAATAAAAAATATTGGTAAAAAACATCGAGATCATATCGAAATAACTTCAAAATAACTTCGAAACATAGTCTCGATTTATATTACAATTATTGTTTGCCCACTCATTTGATTAACTTTTAGAGGAATTATCATGGCTGAAGAACAAGCACAACCACAATTGGCACTAGAGCGCATCTATGTCAAAGACATGTCACTTGAAGTACCAGGCGCAGGCGTATTCACCAAAGAGTGGAACCCTGAGCTTGATATCAATCTATCAAGCAATGCTGAAAAGCTAGACGACGATCATTATCAAGTGATTTTGACCGTTAGCGTTACTGCAAAAAATGTAGAAGAAGCGGCATTTATCGCTGAGGTGCATCAAGCGGGTATTTTCTTGCTAAAAGACATTCCAGAAGATCAAATCGGTCAAATCCTAGGTGCATACTGTCCGAACGTGCTATTCCCATATGCTCGTGAAGTCATCAGTGACATCGTGACACGTGGTAGCTTCCCGCAATTGCTACTAGCCCCTGTCAACTTTGACCAAGCTTACGCACAGAGCCAACAGCAAGCACAAGTAGATGCTCAAGGTAACGCGTAAGTATTTGAGCAAAAATGAGTTATAAGAAAGCCGTCTACTCGTCATGAGTAAGCGGCTTTTTTTATGGCTTGGTCTTGATTATTTTCAGCCAGTTTTATCATTGTTAATTTTTAGCCATAAAAAACCCCGCCAATCAGCAGGGTCTTCAATCACGTTATTTCTATAAAATTAGCAAGCAAGCGTTAGGCTCAATTAGCCTTTTAAGGCAGATAAGATCTGTTGCTTTACGTCATCAATGCCTTGGGTGCCATCGAATTTGTCATAGTTAGGCGCCGCACTACCAACATCGCCGCCTTCATTAGCTTTGGCTTGGTAAAAACCAACCAGCGTTGACGTTTGCTCATGATAAGTCGCTAAGCGATCACGAATGGTCGACTCTTTGTCATCTTCACGCTGGATAAGCGCTTCGCCAGTCACGTCGTCGATACCCTCGACCTTTGGTGGATTGTGATCGACATGATAGACGCGACCTGAGCCTGGATGTTGGCGGCGACCAGATAGGCGCTTGACGATTTCGTCATCAGGGACACTGATTTCGATCACATGATCAATCGCGACGTCTGCATCAGCAAGCGCTTGGGCTTGCGGAATCGTACGTGGAAAACCATCCAAGATACAACCATTCGCGCAATCAGGCTTAGCGATACGTTCTTTCACTAGGTTAATGATGAGATCGTCAGAAACCAAACCACCAGCATTCATAATGTCTTTGGCTTGTTTGCCAAGCTCACTACCTTCTTTGATTGCTGCACGCAGCATATCACCCGTTGAGATCTGCGGAATATCATATTCTTTAGAGATAAACTGGGCTTGGGTACCTTTACCGGCGCCTGGTGGACCTAGCAAAATAATACGCATCATTACACGACTCTCCTTAATAATTGGGATTTTGGGACAAATAAAACTCAGAGATTGGTTGATTGCAAAGCTACCTTACCTTGTGGCTTTACAAAGCTCAAGTATTTTCAGTATTACAGCGATAAGTTGCCATGACTTAGCTGTTCAAATAATGCTATTGCGCGCTGCTCGGATGGGCAACAGCGCTGGTATCAAAAGTAAAAAACATAGAAATAAAGATTAAGGAACCTGTTGATTAATGTCGACATTGACCTGATTTTGCTCAGCGCTAATCACCACAGGATTACCTGATAAATCGCCGGACTCGGCGACTGCATTACCGCTGTGACTAATACGGGCAATGACGGCCAGCTGTACCTTGTCCGCACGGGCAGATTTTAGTGTCCGTGTCGGCATCATGGCATCGAGATCGCTTAGACTGATATTAACCTCACCTTGCTTAATCACGCTAATTGGCAAACGCTTAGCAGCAAACGGCGGACCACCTTTGACATCGCGTATCGCTACAAACAAGACATCATCGGCTTTGACCAACGGTAACAAGCTAGTATTGATGGTTATTGTAACGTCAATACCTTCAGACGCTTGTTGTTGCTGAGCGCTCACATTGGCACTCAGCTCATCCAAGCTGGCCAGCGCTTGCGTATGATCCCCTGGCTTTGCTGCAATGCTAGCGCGCAGACGCGTAATCCAGCCTTGTGCTTGATCAAAGTTACTACTGCGTGCCTCACCCATTGCCATGAGCATTTGCGCGCCTTCATGCTGTGGATTTTTGGCCAGCACTCCTTCTAGAACGCGGCGGCTATTAGCATCTAATTGCCCTTTATTAGCAAAAAAGCTAATCTGCGCATAGGTCGTCGCAATCTCTTCATTATCGGGCGCTAAGCGATAGGCACGCGACAAAGCCTCTAGTGCAGAATCTGTCGCTTCTAGTGATAAGAACAGCTCGGACAAGCGCATCCAGCGATTATAATCATCAGCATGGCGATAGACGTTGGTCTGCATAGCGCTAATCAACTGTTGACCATCTTCGATGGCCCAAGCTGGCGGCTGGTCAATCCTACCTGCCAATAAATCATCAGCAACTTGACCGACTTTATCCTCGGCCGCCCACAGCTCAAATACAGGCGTGCGATCACCGACCATCAGATACGCCATCGCTGCCAACACTGGCACCCAGACTACAATGATTAACCGGCTTTTGATACCGGGCGCAATCATCGGCGTCACTACGCGCTGCGCATCTAAAAGCTGACGTTCAAGCTCAAGCTTTTGGGATTGATAATGACTATCATCAATCGTGCCAGCATCCTTATCAGTTTTTAGCTCTGCTAGACGAGCGCGAAAGACAGCGATATTAATATCGAGTAGCTGATTGTCCACGGGCTTATCTGTTGCGCGTGAGGCTCTTAACCACGGCATTATGGTGATAAAACCAAGAACTAAAGCGATAAGTAAGCTTAGGGCAATAAATAAGCCAACAGTAGAAAATAGGGTCATTTTTTGTCCTCGATGCTGGTGATGTCATGATCTGTTCTGTTGACGCTATCTTTGCTATCAGCACGTGATAACAGGCGATCAAGTTCAGCTTGTTCTGCTACCGTCAATGCAGCAGCGCCATTATTTACCGTCACGCCGCTTTGACCACTAGCAACACGCTGATGGCGCTTGCTTCGCCAAAACCAACCAACTATTAAAAGCACGAGTAATAATGGTGGAAAAAACCATAGTATCCACGTTGAGGGACGGACAGGCGGTTTATAACTGATGAAGTCGCCATAACGCTCCTGCATATAACTGCGAATCTCGGTATCACTCCGACCATCTTTGACCATATTGTAGGTTTTTTGCTTTAAATCTTGGGCAATAGGCGCATCAGAACCTGCAAGGTTTTGATTTTGGCATTTTGGACAACGAAACTCTTCAATGAGACCTCGATACTGAGCTTCTTGTTGTATAGAGTCAAAGTCGTAAACATCGATGGCGGCATAAGCGCTCATACTTATGCCCATGTTTATAGTTATACCAAGGCTTATACTTAGCAAACACGCAAATATGAAGCTAGCCAATGCTGTGGTCAGAGTTTTCATGTGCTTTGTCGGCATAGTCATTGTCTTCATAGTCATTATAGGCATCGTTATCATTTGCACGCCTCCTTGACCTGATTGGGGTCGGGACTGACATTGCGTTTATTGGCTTCGTTGAGTACCATGAGACAAGGCGTGATACGACTTTGCCAATTACTCTCATTAATCTCACCGATAATATGCTGACGAATAACCCCTTCACCATCGACCACGAAAGTCTCAGGTGCTCCCGTCAAACCTAAATCTAACGCAAACTGACCCGACAAATCCTGAATAGACATCGAGAAGGGATCGCCGCCGCGGTTAAGATATCCTAGCGCATCCCCGATGTCATCTTTGTAATTGACGCCAACCAAATTGACGCCGCGCTCTTCTAACTGCATTAAAAAAGGATGCTCGATAATACAAGTGGGACACCAAGAGCCCCAAATATTCATCAAAAACGGCTGATCAGGCAGATTGTCGTTGGTC
This sequence comes from Psychrobacter okhotskensis, assembly GCF_013248965.1. GTDB lineage: Bacteria > Pseudomonadota > Gammaproteobacteria > Pseudomonadales > Moraxellaceae > Psychrobacter > Psychrobacter okhotskensis. Next base: position 51,274 of record NZ_JABRVQ010000014.1, read on the forward strand.
ATAATACGACTGGTATCTGACAATAACGGCAGCTCAAATGCAGGTACCGGACGCTCAAGAGCAGTATTGGTGACGATTTCAGTCGGCTGGCCCAAACGCATATAGAGCATAACCACAAAGCCTGCAAAAACGATGAGCGGAATCAGAAACCATATCTTTAGCTGCTTTTTATTGATGGTCTTATTAGCATTTTGGTTAGAGGTGTTGTTTGACGTACTCATACTAATTGTCCCCCATCTTTACTGCCGGTGCTTCCACATCTGCTACAGTCACAAAGCCTGCTGAATCCATCGCATTTTGGCTGACAGTCTTAGGCTTTTTGATGCGATAACGCTTGTCTAGCATACTTAGCAATCCACCTAGAGCCATGATAATAGCACCAAGCCATATCCAACGAATCAACGGCTTCACATAGATACGTACCGCCCATTGGTTGCTGTCTTCAGCAATTGGTTCGCCAAGTGCGACATAGACATCACGCATGAGACTGGCATCAATTGCCGCCTCAGTCATCGGCATCATACTCACCACGTAAGTACGCTTTTCAGGATACAAGGTAGTCACTGCGCGACCGTCTTTGGTCACCTCCACTTCCGCTTGCATACCATCGAAGTTACTGCCTCTGACTTCATGAAAATCCTTTACAGTAAAGTCATAACCTTGCACATGCACGCTATCATTTTCGCCCAATGCCACATCACGCTCGATGCTTAGGCTACTAGTGAAGGCGATGCCGATAACCGCTATCAACACACCAATATGTGCCGTTTGCTGACCCCAGTAGCTCAAACGCAATTGACCCAAGCCTTTAAAGAAACTCGGTGCATTTTTGGTTTTGTCTTTAAAGTCGACGACCATCCAGAACAATACCCAAAAACTAACGGCCAAAGTGACACCAATATTGAGCATAGAAGACGGGTGGACAAAGTAAGCAATAATCGCTGCCAATACTAAGCTGCTAACAGCTATGACCATACCAACGCCAAGTAATGGGCGCTTGTCTTTTTTCCAGCGGATATTAGAGCCCATACCCATCGCAATCAATAACAACCACGTTAAGGGGACAAATAGCGCATTAAAGTAAGGAGGGCCTACCGATACTTGACCCAAATTAAAGGAATCAGCAATGATAGGATATAGCGTACCCAGCAAGACCACTAAGGTAGCAATCAGAATAATGACGTTATTGATGACTAAGAATGACTCACGCGAGATAAGCTGGTACTGACTCTCGACCGTCAAACGCCAACCGCGCACTGCGAACATCAACAGGCCGCCACCAATAATAACCCCTAAGATAGCTAAGATGACTAAGCCACGAGTTGGATCAGCGGCGAACGAATGCACCGAAGTGATAACGCCAGAGCGTACTAGGAACGTGCCAAGTAAGCTCAGCGCAAAGGCAAAAATCGCCAGCATAATCGTCCATGCCTTAAAGACACCACGCTTTTCGGTCACTGCCAACGAATGTAGTAATGCCAAACCGGCAAGCCATGGCATCAGTGACGCGTTCTCTACTGGATCCCAAAACCACCAACCGCCCCAGCCAAGCTCGTAATAGGCCCACCAAGAACCCAGCGCGATACCAATGGTTAAGAAACCCCAAGCAGCGAGTGCCCATGGACGCGACCAACGCGTCCAAACGGCATCCAAGCGCCCTTCCCATAATGCTGCCATACAAAACGCAAACGGCACGACCATGCCCACATAGCCCATATATAGCATCGGCGGATGAATAATCAGACCGAAATCTTGTAGAACAGGGTTCAGATCCGCGCCATCGACAGGCAGGTTTGGCAAAGTACGATCAAACGGCGACGAGGTAAAGATTAACATCGCCAGCATCATCATCTGTACGCCAGCCAATATCACCAATACCCGCGCACGCATCGACAGCGGCAGACCACGGCTAAAGTATGACACCAAGGCACACCAAGTGGCCATGATGGTCATCCATAACAACAACGAACCTTCATGCCCGCCCCACGTTGCTGATAGCTTATAGTACCAAGGCAACAAGGTATTAGAATGCTGGGTGACGTAGACCAAGCTAAAGTCATTGTAATAAAAGCCGGCCATCAAAGCGCCAAATGAGGTAATCATGGCAGCAAACTGTGCCCATGCCAAACTTGGTGCCAAACGCTGCCAAGCAACGTGATCACGCATGACGCCAATAGTTGGCAACACCACTTGCAAAATCGCCAATATAAAGGCGGCCAGCAAGGCAAAATAACCCAATTCTGTGATTAACATATGGTCTAACCTTGTTTACCTTGGATACTATCTAAGAGTCGCCGATGGCATTTATTAGCCACTGGCGAACGCTATATAGTCCTTAATGCGGTCATAGTTTACGGTTACAAACAGAGGTTTTAATCGCTATAGAAGCCCATAAAACCCGCTACTATTATCGTGATGTACTAATACGATTTATTAATACAAAGAAGCTGTCTTACACTGGTTGTGCTTTTATTAAGTCTGTAAAAAAAGTTACTTACTGCCCTACTGCCCTACTGCATCGCTGGGAAAAACACCAACACCAGATGCAACCAACCTGCCAAAAACCCAGTCAGTCCACCCAAGACGATAAGCGTCATCTCATCTTCCCGAAACGCCGGACGTAATAAGTTCTGAAACTCATCTGGCGATAATGCGCGAATACGATCTCGGAACAGCCCAAATATCTTACTGGCACGGCTTTCATTCAACTCAGGATCACGTAGTGGCACCATGGTCGCGACGATGGATTTATCAATAATAGTATTTTTTAACTGCCCATACTCACGGCGACCCAGCCCTACTCTTAACGTCGTACTAATGACCGGCGATTCTAACACTTTATATAAGTGCGACTTCATGAGCTCACGCGTTTGTGCAGCACGGTCACCATACATCATCTCATTCATGATGTTCTCAAGCGTCACCAAATCTTTTACCACAATCTCAGCGAAAACCTCAGAGACTTCCTCTTGACGCTTCATAAAGCCGCCCTGAAAACGATACTGGCCAATATGCGGCAGCTGCGGCCTAATGAACGGGAAGCGACTTTGTAGCGCAAAAAACTTCACATACGGTATAAAGTGCGGCTCTATTGGATTAAACACCATCCAAATGGCGATCCAGTTGGTGAGAAACCCCCAAATAGCGGCAAAGAAAGGTACGGTCCAATGCTGCGGCACCACCAAAAAAATGAACATTTGCACAATACCGAAAACCAATCCAATCAGCGCACTGATATGCCAAATAAAGTTAATCTCTTTTTGGCCTACCTTCAAAAACATATCGACCATTAAGCGCCGATCGTTTTCCATGGTATTAACAATCATTTTACGCATATCGACCAAGTCTTCGACATGATAAGTCAAATCCGTCACCAGCGACTGCATGATACTGGGCAACTCTTTGTGTGCTTGGGCGTAGACGCGACGCTTTAAGGCATAGGGCAAGTTGCCCCAGAGGGCTGGCGAATGGTCGAGCATAATCTCATCAATCAGTGGCTCAAGGTTTTTATCCACGGTATCAGTGATAAAAACTGCCATTTGATCCGGCTCCATCGCCTTAAAAAACTCATCAAGCGAACCGAGCTTAGAGAGCGTTTGATCTACAATTACCCCAGATATCTTGCCCGCTTTTCGCGGCACGATACCTTGCCAGCCGATACCCGGTAGGCCAAAAAACGGAAAGTTCGGAATACGAATACCCCAAAACTTAACAGGATAAAACAGCATTTTGAGCGCCATCCACACGTGTATCCAAGTGACGAATGCCGTCACGGGTGGGATGGTTAGCATGGCAAAAAACTCTGGGTGCTCAGCTATCGTTTGCCACAATGAAGTTGCGTCCATGACTTTGTTTGTCCCTGACATGATGATTGTCGTTGCTAATAAAATATGCTTAGCAAATTAAGAACGCTCAAAAGACGTTCCCCCAAAATAACTACTAATAACCAACCGGTTCAAGACCCTGTTAATTCGTTCAAGGTACCTTTAATTGGTTTAAAATATTTTTAATTGATTTAATATTTTTGAATATAAGACAGATAAGTGCAAGTCCTATCAATGCAAGTAATACTCTATAATAGCCTGCGCGACTCTGACAGCGCGTCAATGCTATATAGAATTGACGATATAAAATAAATCGCCTGATTTTAGCATACTTGCTATTCATTAGCACACGTCGACCCTAGCCAAGTTGTGACTAGAGATGACAAGTTCTGTTGCCTCACTGGTATTGTGAAAGTAATCGTAAAAGAATCATCCTCATAATCGTAAATATCTCAAACCCATTTATCTCAATCACTCATGATGCCAACGATAAAATAAATCGCAGAGTACTGCGCCCTCGCATTTGTTCTGTTATAATTTGTGATTAATTTGCAGCGAAATTCAACACACCAGTCATTGCAAGTTAATGATTGCGCATAGCACTGTATCTGATTGAAATCATTAATCTTATCCTTTATATTCATCGCGCTTAGACTGACTATCCCACCGTTTTATCCCGCTTCTGATGTTTCGCCGACCGCCTGAGTACTGATTTTATATGAATAAACCGCTAGCTTCCGACACCGAACAGGTCAACCGTATTTTTGCGCACCGGATCATTATCTTTGGGCTACTAATATTTTTGGGTCTGAGTGGTTTGCTACTACGCTATGGTTATTTGCAAGTCTATGCTCATGATAAATATACGACACAGGCAGACAACAATCGCATTAAGCTGATATCTGCACCGCCAAGCCGTGGTTATATTTATGATCGTAATGGGGTGATACTGGCGGACAATCAGCCTGTATTTACGGCGATGCTCAGCCCTGATGAGGTCGAAAACCCAGAACGTACCTTAAATTTGCTCGCGCCCATCTTTGAGCTTACCGATAAAGACATCACGGATATTTTGGCACGTCTGAGCAAAAGTAAAAACGATCCAGTGACCATTAAAATCGATTTAACCGAAGCACAATTGGCGCAGTTCAGCGAGCGCAAGCCTTTCTTTCGCGGTGTTACTATCCAGAGCAAGTTGACACGCTCATACCCTTACGACGAGCTGTTCGCCCACGTCATTGGTTACGTCGGCCGTATCAACGACAAAGAAAGCAAGCGCATTGACAAAGATCGCTATGCGGGCACGGATCTCATTGGCAAAATCGGTATTGAAGATTTTTATGAAGATATTTTACTTGGACAACCGGGCTACCAATCGGTAGAGACAGACGCTCACGGCAATATTATTCGCCAACTAGACACCAAACCGCCGATTGCAGGTAATGATATTACCCTGAGCTTAGATTACGGTTTACAAACCGTCGCTCAGCAGCAGCTCGATGGTCGTCGCGGCGCTATTGTGGCGATAGACCCGCAAAACGGTGACGTACTGGCCTTTGTCAGTAATCCAAGCTATGACCCCAACCCTTTTATCTCTGGCATCTCGTTTAGAGACTATGGCTCACTACGGGACGATCTGGATCAGCCACTATATAATCGGGCATTACAGGGCACTTACCCGCCCGGCTCTACTATCAAGCCTTTTGAAGGTTTGGGCGGGATTCATTACGGTCTGCGTGATTGGGACACCACTATTTATGATCCTGGTTATTTCAGTCTGCCCGGAGATACCCACCGTTTTCGCGATTGGAAACGTGGTGGTCACGGCACAGTCGATCTCAAAAAGTCTATCGTGATGTCGGTTGATACCTACTATTATAAGCTGGCCTATGAGATGGGCATTCAGCGTCTGCATGATTGGATGGTACGTTTTGGCTTTGGCGAGGAGACTGGCATTGACTTGCCCAATGAAAAGTCAGGCATTATGCCATCGCCAAAATGGAAAAAAGACACGTACGATAAAGGCTGGCTACCGGGTGAGACGATCTCAGTCAGCATCGGTCAAGGGTATTTCTTAGCCACGCCGCTACAGATCGCCAATGCGACAGCGATGACTGCCAACAAGGGCTATCACATTACCCCGCATCTGTTGAAAAGCAGCGATGGGGCAGCAGAGGTCAAGGTCATCACCAAACCCGATGGCAAAATCGACTATAACGGCAAACCCTCTGATTGGCTACGCATGCATGATGCGATGGAAAGTGTGGTGAAAGGTGGCACGGGACGTGGTATCTATACGCCGCGCTATCGTATCGCGGGTAAGACTGGTACGGCACAGGTAAAATCCATCGCTCAAGGCAAACGTTATGATAAGTCTGCGATAGACAAGCGCCACTGGGATCATGCGTGGTTCAACGGTTTTGCGCCAGTAGAAGACCCACAAATCGCCCTTGCCGTGTTGGTCGAAAACGGTGGCGGCGGTAGTGCCGTGGCAGCACCTATTGGTCGCGCGCTATTTGACTATTGGGTATTACAACGCAAAAATGATCCTATATTGCCACCAACAGCTGATCAACTAAAAGTCATCAAACGCCAAAAAGCTTTTGAAAAAGTCATGCGTGATGCCCTGCGCGACAAAGAAGCAGCGTTAGCAGAGCAGGCAGCACCCACGACAGCGAGCGAATAAAGACCCATAAAGAATAAGAACGGTGACCATGAAAAAAGTAGCAACATCGCATAGCACTAAGCGTAAAACGTCTCATCAAGCAAAATCGTCGGCTGCCGGTCAGGTACGTATTATCGGTGGACAGTTTAAACGGCGCAGCGTCAGCTTCATCGATGCCGAAGGTTTACGTCCGACCCCTGATCGCCTGCGGGAGACCCTATTTAATTGGTTACTTGCTGATATTCATGGTGCATACGTGCTCGACAGCTGTGCCGGTAGTGGCGTTTTAGGCTTTGAGGCACTGTCTCGTGGTGCGGCACACTGCACCTTTATCGAGATGAATCGAGCACAAAGCGACATGCTGCAGCAAAGCGCTGAGCAGTTGCGCCTCGACGCTGATACCTATCAGATTATCAATGGCACCGCAGAGCAAGTATTGATGCAAAGTCACCTTGTCTCGCGCCCTTTTGATATTGTCTTTATCGATCCGCCCTATGCTGAAGATTTGTGGCAGCCGATTTTAACGACGCTTATCAGCCAGTCGCTCATTAGCCCCACGACCCTTATTTATTTAGAGGCCGATAAAGACTTAGCAGCACAATTGAATCAGCTAGCGAATATATTCAATGAAACATCAATGATACAAGCGCCAATCAGCTTTGATTGCCTCAAACAAACCAAAGTGGGACAAGTTGTCGCTGGACTTTATCAGCTATCATCGTCATAATTGTTTGGTTAATAAAAACGATTAACAAACGTTACAAATGTTTAGAACCGCTAAAAAACTGGCCAACGCTGCAGTTTAATGTATATAAGGCGAAAATAAACCCCAATGCAGCTTGCAAGCGTAGGCGCTACTGCTTATAATGTGCAGTCTGTTTTTTGAGAGCCCCGTTCCCAGCTAAACTCTCAACGAATTCTAATTTTAAGGTTTTATCATGAAAACACTTAGTGCAAAACCAGCTGAAGTGACCCATGACTGGTATGTCGTAGATGCTGACGGCAAAACCCTTGGTCGCTTAGCCACTCAAATCGCTACTCGCTTACGTGGCAAGCATAAGCCGTCTTTTACGCCGCACGTTGACACTGGTGACTTTATTGTTGTCATCAATGCTGACAAAATCACGGTAACGGGTAAAAAAGCGCAAGATAAAAAATACTATCGTCACAGTGGCTATCCAGGTGGTATCAAAGAAACCAACTTCAGTAAACTGCTTGCACATAAGCCTGAAGATGTTCTACACAAAGCGGTTAAGGGTATGCTTCCAAAAGGTCCTCTTGGCTATGCGATGATCAAGAAGCTGAAACTATATGCGGGTACTGAACATCCACATGAAGCACAGCAACCTAAAGCACTAGACATCTAAGGATACACTTATGGAACGCAATTACGGAACTGGTCGCCGCAAAACTTCTACTGCTCGTGTCTTTTTAGCTAAAGGTACTGGTAGCATTGTTGTTAACGGCAAGCCACTTGATGAATATTTCAGCCGCGAAACCTCACGCATGGTTGTTCGTCAGCCTCTAGAATTACTTGACTCACCTACTGCTTATGATCTTTTTATTACGGTTAAAGGCGGCGGTATCAGTGGTCAAGCGGGCGCTATTCGCCACGGCATCACGCGTGCATTGATCGAGCTTGACGAAGCCAACAAACCTGCTCTAAAAGCAGCTGGTTTTGTGACTCGTGATTCACGTCAAGTTGAACGTAAGAAATTGGGCCTACGTAAAGCACGTAAACGTCCACAATTCTCGAAACGTTAATCAAAACTACTTCTTTGCTTTTTGTGGTTATCGTCTTTTTCTCAGAGTCGATTTAACCGTATTAAGCAAAAGAATAGATTTGCAAAACCCCATAAGCTGGTCACAGCTTATGGGGTTTTTTTATGCCCACTCATCTCTTTATTGACAAGCGATGTATGGCGTAAGCGGTTGCGTTGCACACCGCTCTTATTGCCGCACTTTGCGAAAATGTTGCTTGCAAAGCGCCTAACGCTACCCCATCATATTACCTATCTATTTATGATACGCCGTTATTTATAGCGCAGAAGGATATTATGAAAGCGCCCGAACAATACGATCCAAGCAAGTCATCAAAGACCGATATGCCAGCGCCAACTGCCGCGCAGCATGGGAAAGCAGCGAAGTCACCCGCTATTCCTATCGGCACGCCAACGATTACTCAAACCCATAAACGTACGGCGCAATCGCATAAAAAGTCTTTTCAATGGCAGTTTTTGCTGCCTAAATATTGGGCTATCTGGTTATTGCTGGTTATTTTTCTACCGATGATATACCTGCCATTACGTTGGCAGTTTTGGCTCGGGCGCAAAGTAGGTATCTTGATTTATAAAGTAGCAGGATCGCGGCGACGTGATACGCTGATTAACTTAAGGCTAGCCTTTCCAGAGAAACCAGAAGTCGAGCGCGAGCTGATGGCTAAGCAAGTCTTTGTCAACCAAGGTATTGGTGTGTTCGAAACCTTATGTGCATGGTTCCGACCAAATATCTTTACTCGTACCGTTTCTATCTCTGGATTACAGCATCTCGTTAATGCCCAAAACGAAAATCGTCCGGTCATTCTACTAGGCGCTCACTATACCATGCTCGATTTGGGCGGCTTACTTTGTGCACAATTCTTCCCTGTAGACTGTATGTATCGCACGCAGAATAATCCACTCCTTGATTGGTTTATTTATAATGGTCGCACCAATATATTCGGTACACAAATTTCTAGCCGAGACATGCGCAGTTTAGTCAATTCGATCAAAGCCGGACATGTTATTTGGTATTCTCCTGACCAAGATTATGGTCTTAAACAAGGGGTAATGGCACCATTTTTTGGTGTGCCAGCAGCGACTATCACCGCCTCAAGACGCATGGCAAAGCTAGGTAGCAAAGACAAGCCACCTGCTATCATGGCATTGCATACCTATCGGCAGACGCCTGATAATCTGCCGCGTGGTAAGCGCCCCCATTATCATCTGACCATTACCCCAGAATTAGACAATTATCCCAGTAAAGATGAGGTCGCTGATGCCACCCGCGTCAATGAAGTGTTAGAAGGATTGATTCGTATTGATCCGACTCAGTGGATGTGGTTCCATCGCCGCTTCAAAAATGGTCCTAATGGTCGGACTGGTATTTATAAGTAGACTCCTATTCCTAAGAAAATTGCTGGGAAAATTTGCTATACTTTGCAGCTAATATTTTGTGCCATTGCCAGCATATAAATATCTTACATTGATAATAATTTGATAAACAAAACTTTTATAAATAAATAACGGATTTTCCATGAATAATAACAGCCCTAATACTAGTAGCCAAAATTCTACAGATTCAACACCAATCAAACGCATTTTAACTGGCATTACCACTTCAGGCATTCCACACTTAGGCAACTATGTAGGCGCCATTCGCCCAGCGATTCAATCTATTCAGAACAGTAATGATGAAGCTTTTTTCTTTTTGGCCGATTATCATGGCATTATTAAATGCCATGACCCTACACTCATTTATGAATCGACCAAAGCCATTGCAGCGACTTGGATTGCCTGCGGTCTTGACCCTGAGCGTGTGACGTTTTATCGGCAGTCAGATGTACCAGAGATACCGGAGCTTGCATGGATACTCAATTGTTCATGTACCAAGGGTCTTATGAACCGTGCCCATGCTTATAAGGCATCTGTCGATATTAATAACGAAAAAACTGACGTTGATCCCGATCAAGGTATCACGATGGGTCTGTTTGGCTATCCGGTACTGATGGCTGCGGATATCTTGATGTTTAATGCCACGCATGTGCCTGTTGGTCGCGACCAAATTCAACATATTGAAATGGCGCGTGATATTGCCGGAACTTTTAATCATAAATATAAGCCGCTATTTACGCTACCCTCTGCGGTGGTCGATGATGAGATGCCGCTATTGACGGGTCTTGATGGACGTAAGATGAGTAAGAGCTATGGCAATACTATTCCGCTATTTGGTGAGCTAAATCCACAAGTTAGCCCTGAAAAACAGATGCACAAAGCCATCATGAAAATTGTGACCAACTCACAACTGCCAGAGGAACCAAAAAATCCTGACGACTCTGCTATTTTTGAGATTTATAAGGCCTTTGCCACGCCGACAGAGATTGCTGATATGCGGGCACAGTATGCTGCCGGTATTGGTTGGGGTGATGCCAAACAAGCATTGTTTGATAAAATCAATAATGAGATAGCCCCGTTCCGTGCGCGTTATGAAGAGCTAATGGCCAATCCAAAAGAGCTGGAAGAAATCTTACAAATGGGCGCTGACAAAGCTCGTCGCCATAGCCGTAAGCAACTAGACAAAACCCGCCGTGCCATTGGTATCCGTCCACTTGCCAAACTTAAATAATCGGGTTGTGACCAAGACGAATGCTAAATTTGGCAACTGAGTTAGCGTATCAAGAAGTGGCTGTATCACAAGATACCTTGTCTGTAGCCGCTCAGCAAAATTTTGTGGCTGTAAAAACTCAAGAGGCTAGAAGGGCTAAAGATGGCTCAGCTATCAATGATATGTCACTGCGTATTTATCAGACACCGGTGCAGCATCTGCCAGAAGATTTGTATGTACCGCCGCAAGCATTTGCCATTTGGCTTGAGCAATTTGCTGGACCATTAGATTTTTTATTATATCTGGTAAAGAAAAACAACGTTGATCTGACCCAAATGCCGATATTGCCCATCACTGAGCAATATTTGGCTTATATCAGTGAGCTAGATACCGATCATTTTGAATTGGCCGGTGATTACTTGCTGATGGCATCAACGTTGATTGCGATCAAGACCGAGCTATTATTGCCAAAGCCAGAGACCCCAAGCGATGAGCGCGACCCAAAAGCTGAGCTGATTGAGCGCCTCGAAGAGTATGCGCAAATCAAAGTAGCCAGTCAGCGTTTGGACAATCTGGTCCGTCTTGAGCGCGATGTGTTTTTGGCGATGGCTAGTATGCCCAGTCAAGATATTATGAATGCCGAGCTGCCCAATTACTCGCCAAATCTGTTGATTGATAGCTTATTTAAAATGCAGTTACAGCCCGACTATCAGATGCATACCATTAAAGTCGATGCCGTTCCTCTTGCTGACCGTATCGCCAGTATTAGCCGTCAATTAAGTATGAATGGCGCGCGCTCGTTTTATGGGCTATTAGATAAAACTCAAGGCAAGATAGGTGTGGTGGTTAGCTTCGTTGCCGTGCTCGAGCTGATGAAACGCCAGCTAGTTGGTGTTATAAACGCTGATTTAGAGAGTCACCCTAACGATACTGCTACTGGTAATGAATCTGCTGAAGACAGCCACCTAGGGTCATTAACGTTACAGTGGTTGGCTTAATGGTTTTTAATAGAGAATATGTAAAATGACAGATACGCAGCATCTACATTTAGCAGAGATGAGCAAACATATTGAAGTGCTGCTTCATGCATCCGAAGCACCACTCACCGCTCATAATTTAAAGAAGCACTTGTCTGTGTCTAGCAAAGATCTCAAACAAGCTTTGGCATTATTACAGCAGCGCTTGGATACAGGTGTACTAAGCTTGCATGAGACGGCCAGTGGTTATCGCCTACAAATTGCGGATAGCTACAGTGGCTTGATTCAGCGTGTATTCCCGCAGCGTCAAGAGCGCCTTAGCCAAGCCTTACTTGAGACACTGAGTGTGATTGCTTATAAGCAGCCAGTGACCCGCAGTGACATCGAGCACGTGCGCGGTGTCACGCTATCGAGTAATATATTGCGTCAGCTGTTCGATAAAGGCTGGATTGAAGAGAAAGGTTATAAGGAAACCTTGGGTCGCCCAGCATTGCTACATACCACGCCACAATTCTTAGATGCCTTTGGATTGAATCATTTAGATGAGTTACCACCGATGCCAGATATGGCAGCCATTAAAGCGCTCTCTTAGCCTCAAAGTACGCTCTTAAACAGCTTGCAATAAGAACTGTATACTATTTTTAAGACCATAAAAAAGGACAAACCTAATAGGCTTGTCCTTTTTTTGAAGCAAATTTTTAAACCAGTTTTTCTAAATCACTACAGTTAGATTAACAGTACTGATTATTAATTATTGGTTAATAATATCAACGCCCTTTGGCGGGGTAAATTTAAACTGGCTGCTGCTGATGCTTGGGTTCAGTTTGATGCCACTAAACTTGATAGAGGTCGTTTGACCTAAGGTATCATTTAGCACCATCATGACTGGCTTACCACCACTAAAGCTCATTGATAAACTCTTAAAGCTGGCACTATCCGACTTTGGATAAAGCACATAGTAGTTTTTATTATCATACGGCTGGGTGATTTTAAAGTTTTTATCGATTTTGCTTGGATCACCTGATAATAAGAGTGCTGGGGTATTACCCACTTGGCTATCGACGTTTTGCTTAGTCGCTTGCTCTAAATCTTTGTCATAAACCCACATCGAGCTGCCATTAGCAATGATTAGCTGCTGTGAAGGTGACTTTGTCTCCCAGCGAAAGTTGTTTGGACGCTGCACACTCATAGAGCCAGAAAACGTGCCACTATTAGCGCCTTTGGTTGTTTGGCTAAAGTTAGCCGTCATACTCTTGGTATTGGCTAACAGTGTATTTAAACGCTTAGCAGCCGTCAAGTTATCCGCAGGGGCAGCCGTCGCTGATTGTGTGAGTGCCATCATCGGCGCTGCGACACCAAGTGAGGTCATCAACACACCTGCTAAAGCACCGCCCATCATTTTTTGTTTTAGGCTCGTGGTTTGTTTATTTAGTAAAGTCATTATTAATCCTCTCTCAAAATGCGTAATCGCTAAAAAATAAATGTTGTTATTAAAATTTTTGTTTTCAATACTGTTTAATAGCCTAGATAAAACCAGCCTTATTAAGCAATGCGCACAGTGTGCCAGTTTTTTCATTACGCGCCTAGTCATGATTTGCAATCATTACTACGCCTGCCATACGCGCTTGTAACCACCTCTGTTACACACTATATCAAGATATTTATATAAAACCTTATAGGGTCGATTGGTTCACAAGCTTAGACTTGCTCTGGCTTACAGACACAAAAAATCCTCTACTACCAAACGGTAATAGAGGATTTTTTAGTCATCAGATTGTTTTACTCGAAAAGAATAAAACAACCTAGATGGGCAATTATGCGCTTTCAACCATAACATAACGACGGTTGAATTTACCTTTGGTCGCAAACTTTACCACACCGTCATTCAGTGCAAATAAAGTATGGTCACGACCCATGCCAACGCCTTCGCCTGCGTGGAATTCTGTACCACGTTGACGAACGATGATGTTACCGGCAACGATGGCTTGACCGCCAAAGATTTTTACGCCGAGCATTTTTGGGTTTGAATCACGACCGTTACGGCTTGAACCGGCAGCTTTTTTATGTGCCATGAGAAAATCTCCTTGTTAATGTGACTTATCGCTAATGCGACAACTCTTAAGCATTTAGTGCGCTATTTAGCAGTAATTGCTAAGTGGATAATTAGGCATTAATCGCTTTGATTTTTAACAAGGTGTACCATTGGCGGTGACCTTGCTCTTTGTGATAATGCTTACGACGGTTGTGCTTGATGATACGGATTTTTTCGCCGCGACCATGTTCAACCACTTCTACTTCTACGCTAGCACCTTCAACGATAGGCTGACCGATTTTGACAGTTTCACCGTCAACAACCATCAACACATCTTCAAATTTGATTGTTTCGCCTTTTTCTGCTTTTAGTAATTCAACTTTTAAAAGCTCATCGACGACTACACGGTGCTGTTTACCACCAGTTTTGATTACTGCGTACATTGTCTGACTCCGTTTAACCCGTGTGCCGTGGATGATATTATACCAACGCTTTTATGACGAACACGACAGGGAAAAATTAAAGGCAAGATTTTACGGCTTTTTGCTCATAAAAGCAAGCCGCGCCTCTTGTTTTTGTAAGGTGATTACACTAAACCAGCGCTAATACTACTACATCTATTAATATAGAGGGAATGGCAGTGTGACTGATGGTTAAGTCGATCGAATCTGCCACTCAAGCAAAATGCTTACTAATAGTAATAAATACTGACTTACATCTAACAGCGGCCATTATAACGCATATAATCAGTTGCTTACAGTCTTTTATCAATCGCTTTTGCTTAAGCAGCCATTGTTGATAATGCCCCATAAAACTATTTATAATTCTTTTTTGTTTTTATCATTTTTATTTGGTATTTAATAGAGATATACAGGCAGTTTTAGAGTCGATGCTCTGCGTCATGTCTTACTTTATTCAACAATTGAGACGCCTAGCTATGCTATTATAAGCCAGACAATAACCCTAGGTAGGTAGCTATCCTAGCTATAGATTAGGGCTATTACCCACCCTTTTATTTTCATTAATATGACTATTTATTATGACCAGTACCCCTTTAGATAACATCTCTCCTACTTCTCAATCTACGCTGACCTATGCTGATATCCAAAATATCGTGGCGGATGATTTTGAAATTATGGACAAGCAAGTATTCGGTAGTCTGAACTCAAAAGTCCAATTGGTGATGAGCGTCTCACAGCATGTGATTAATGCAGGTGGTAAGCGGATGCGCCCGTTGATTACCTTGTTATGTGCGCGCATGCTCAATGATGCACCATCACAGCAGGCCATGCATTTGGCAGCCATTACTGAGATGCTGCATACGGCAACTTTAGTGCATGACGATGTGATTGATGAGTCAGGGCAGCGCCGTGGTAAGCCAACGGCGAATGCCACTTGGGACAATGCCACAGCAGTACTGGTCGGTGACTATCTGATTGCCCGCGCCTTTAACTTGTTGGTTGGTTTTCAAAGCTTGCCACTACTGCAGGTATTCTCAGACGGGACTTGTGATATTGCCGAAGGTGAAGTATTGCAGCTGCAACATCAGCATAACCCTGCCGCGACTGAAACCGATTATCTCAATATTATCGATGGCAAAACCTCTCGTCTGTTTATGATGGCGACCCAAGGCGCAGCTATCTTGCAAGACAAAACAGAATATATGACCGCGCTGGGCGATTTTGGTCAGCACTTCGGTAATGCCTTCCAGATTATCGACGATGTACTCGATTACAGCGGTGATAGTGAGCTAATGGGTAAAAACTTGGGTGATGATTTAGCCGAAGGCAAACCAACCCTACCGACTATTAAAGCGCTTGAATTATTAAAAGACAGTGATAAAGCAGGCTATGAGCAATTACGTGTCGCTGTACAAACGGGCAAAACACCCAATGCAGAGCAGCTTATCGAATTGGTACGCACCTCTGGCTCATTAGACTATTGTAAGCTGCGCGCTTTGGAAGAAACGAAGCTGGCACAACAAGCGCTAAGTACCTTGCCTGACAATCGTTATCGCCAAGGGCTGCACCAATTAACAGAACTTGCCAGCGCACGTTTATTATAGTCTGACTGCTAACATTTACGCTGTGCCCATATCTGTGTCTATAAAAGTCGTCTTCGATACAGGTTTTGGCTCATTTATTTAATGGTCACATTTAACGGTTGCTAAAATAAAGGTTTTGGTTGCACATGGGATTTTTGAGGTCAAACAGGTAGGAATAACCGTCTCATATGACTTTTATAACAAAAGTTAACATTTTTTGTCATCGAAGCCTCTAGATGACTTTTTTGGTTATTCGTTGGTGTGTCGCTTGTAACCACGGCACTTAGCGCAAGATTCACAACTAAAGTCGCTGTTTTTTCTGGCAAACCCTATTCTAAAGTACTTGACTATGGGGTAACCCCATTAGTTTATAATAACTGATTAAATTTACTAATCAATTTTATGGTTTGCCTACATCTATGACGCTAAAAATCTTGCCTCATTATTGCGCATATAACCTTAGCGACCGAATATTCTGGTCATAATCCGCTACTAAAATTGGTGCTATTAAAACTGATTTTATTAACAATGCGATGAGCAAAATATGCCGAGGCACATAGCCTCAAGACTACCCATATATTTACTCTTTAAAGAATTTAATACGTTAAGATTTATTTATAAACTTTTTATACTGTCATTATTTATTTTATATTGCCGAGGACATTGATGAAGCACTCTTATCTTGCGCTTGTAATAGCATCTGTACTATCTGGAGCTGTACTGGTTGGCTGTGACAAAAACGAGGACGCCGCTGGCGCTGATGCCGCCGCACAGCAGCAGATGCCGCCTGCCGTCGTCAACGTCCAAACTGTCACTTTCGATACGGTACCTCAAGTACAAACATTTTCTGGACGTACAGCGGCTTATCAAACCGCTGACGTTCGTCCACAGGTCAACGGCGTCATTGACGAAGTACTGTTCCGCGAGGGCGGTAATGTCAAAAAAGACCAACCGATGTATCGTATCAATACGGACAACTACGCTACCTCTATTACTAGTGGTGAAGCAGCGGTCGCTCAAGCACAAGCCAATTATCAGACAGCACTGGCTAATAATGCCAATGCCAAAGCTGAATTGGGCAGTCGCCAAGCGTCATTAGCTCAAGCGGTTAATGACTTCCAGCGCCTACAAGGGCTTGTGGAGATTGATGCTATCTCGAAGCAACAATACGATCAAGCACAAACGCAAGTCCGTACTGCACAAGCTGCATTAGACAGTGCACGAGCGACTGTCGGTCAAACGCAAGCAGGTATCGAAAGCGCAAAAGCGGGCATTCAAACCGCGAAAGCAGGTTTAGAGTCCAGTACCCTTGATCTGAATCGTACCATCGTACGGGCACCAATCTCAGGGCGCACAGAGCGCTCAAATGTGACGGCTGGTACTTTGGTTAGTGCCAGTCAAGCCAATCCGTTGGTGACTATCTCGCGCTTAGATCCTATCTATGTCGACATCAGTCAGTCTTCGTCTGAGCTGTTGAAATTGCGCCAGCAAATATCGGAAGGCAAAGCGCAGCCCGGTATGAACTCGGTTGAATTGGTACTAGAGGATGGCTCGGTCTATCCGGTACGCGGTAAGCTTGCACTATCTGAAGCAAAAGTGGATGAGTCAACTGGCGCGGTTACCTTACGTGCCATCTTCCCAAACAGCAACAACATCTTGCTGCCAGGTATGTATGTGACTGCCCGCTTGACCCAAAGTGTCATTACCAATGCGGCATTAGTCCCGCAAAGCGCAGTGACACGTACACCTAAGAGTGAGACGCAAGTCTATATCGTCGATGAAAACAACAAAATCCAAGTACGTCCAGTTACTATTAATGGTACTTACAACGGACAGTGGGTTGTCACTGACGGTCTAAAAGCAGGTGATAAAGTGGTGGTGATTGGCGGCTCAAAAGTCAAACCTGAACAAGAGGTAGTCGCTAAGCCACTCGAAAACGCCAATCCAGCACCATCTGCAAAAGGACAAGGCACGCCAAACGCCAAAACGCCTCAGCAAGCTGCAAAAACGGTGGATAAGCCAGCTGGTAACGAAACTTCTGCTAAGAAACCTACAGAAACCGCTGCTAACTAATTCCATTCAAAGATAGGAAGACTTAGGGATATACTATGTCACGTTTTTTTATTAATCGCCCTATTTTTGCATGGGTTATGGCTATTTTGGTCATGCTCATCGGGGTGATATCGGTTATTAATCTACCGATCGAACAGTATCCACGTATTGCACCGCCGACTATTTCGGTCAGTGCAAGCTATCCTGGTGCTAACGCACAAACCGTCGAAAACTCAGTCGTACAGATCATTGAGCAACGTATGAAAGGCCTCGATGGTCTGATGTATATGTCGTCATCGAGCTCGTCAAATGGTAGCGCTTCAGTGACGCTTACCTTTGAAAACGGCACAGATCCTGACACAGCTCAAGTACAAGTACAGAACAAACTGCAAGCAGCGATGAGCTCCTTGCCTGAGTCTGTTCAGCGTCAAGGTGTCAACGTCAATAAATCGTCTAGCAGCTTTTTGATGGTGCAAGCATTTATTTCTGAAGATGGCACCATGGATCGGGCAGATATTGCCGATTATATTAACTCTAATGTCGTCGATTCGATCAGTCGTGTAGAGGGTGTGGGTGAAGTTCAAGTCTTTGGCTCTACCTATGCGATGCGTGTATGGCTTGACCCTTCACGCCTACGTAGCTATAACATGGTGCCCTCTGATGTGGTCAATGCGATACGAGCGCAGAACGCGCAAGTATCTGCCGGTCAGTTAGGTCAAGCACCTGCTGATACTGACCAACAGGTTATCAATGCTACGGTCACGGTGCAAAGCTATCTTCAAACGCCTGAAGAATTCCGAAACATTCTACTAAAAACAGATACCTCAGGCGCACAAGTGCGCTTAGGCGATGTGGCAGATGTCGAGATTGGCAGTGAAAACTATAGCGTTGTGTCTTTATACAATGGTCAAGAAGCAGCCGGTTTAGGTATTTCACTTGCTGGTGGCGCAAACGCCCTTGAGACTCGTGAAGCCGTCGGCGCACGTATGGCTGAGCTGGAAAAAAACTTCCCAATTGGTCTAGCCTCAGTCGTTCCGTATGACACCACACCCTTTGTACGCTTGTCTATCGAACAAGTCGTTATGACCCTCATTGAAGCGATTGTGTTGGTATTTATCGTTATGTTCATTTTCTTACAGAACTGGCGTGCCACCATTATCCCGACCCTTGCCGTACCTGTCGTACTCTTGGGTACCTTTGCAGTGTTGTATATTGCAGGCTTTAGTATCAACGTCTTGACCATGTTTGCTATGGTTCTCTCCATCGGTCTGCTGGTCGATGATGCGATTGTCGTGGTAGAGAACGTTGAGCGTATCTTGGAGGAAGACCCCGATATCTCTATCAAAGACGCGACCACTCAATCGATGGGGGAAATCAGTAAGATCGTTATTGGTATTGCCCTGATTTTATCAGCGGTATTCGTACCGATGGCGTTCTTTGGTGGCTCAACAGGTGTGATTTATCGCCAGTTCTCCATCACTTTGATTACCGCTATGGTACTCTCGGCATTGGTTGCCCTTGTCTTTACCCCTGCGCTATGCGTGACCTTACTAAAACGTGGCAAGAGCCATGAAAAGGGCAAGGACGAAAAGCAAAAAGGCTTCTTTGGCTGGTTTAACCGCTCGTTCTTTAAGCTTAGTCGTTCATACGAGGGCTTTGTTGGTAAAAGCATTCGTTTCAAATGGCTATATTTGATTGGTTATGCGGCCATTATCGGCGTCATGGTGGTGGTATTCTTACGTATTCCCGGCTCGTTTTTACCAGAAGAAGATCAGGGTATTATGTTTACCTTGGTTCAGCTTCCTGCCGGTTCGACATTAGATGAAACGCAAGAAGTGCTCGATAAAGTCAGAAACTATTACGACACTCAAGAAACCGATAACATTGCCTCTGTCTTTACCATTGCAGGCTTCAGCTTTGCTGGTCAAGGCCAAAACATGGGACTCGCATTCGTTCGCTTGTCAGATTGGGACAAGCGTTCCGGTGATGAAAATACGGCCCAAGCTGTTGCTGGTCGGGCAATGGGTTACTTCTTTACCCAGTTAAATGAAGCACAAGTTTTTGCGATTGTACCCCCAGCCATTACTGAGCTTGGTAATGCCAGTGGTTTTGATTTAATGATTCAAGATAATGGTAACCTTGGTCACGATGGCCTACTTGAAGCACGTAATATGCTCTTAGGTATGGCAGGACAGAATGATCAAGTCGCTGGTGTACGTCCAAACGGTCAAGAAGATTCACCGCAGTTAAAGGTGAACATCAACCAAGAGCAAGCCGCTGCTTATGGCTTGTCGCTAGGTAATATCAATAGCGTCATCTCGACCGCTTGGGGCTCAAGCTACGTCAATGACTTCATTGATCGTGGTCGTATTAAACGCGTCTTTGTTCAAGGTGAGGCAAGCAGCCGTACCAATCCTGATGACATTGGCAAATGGTATGTGCGAAATGACAGCAACGACATGATTTCGTTCGATGCCTTTTCGACCAGTGAATGGCAGTCAGGCTCACCGCGTCTGACCCGCTATAACAGCTTACCGTCGATGAATATTCAAGGTGCCGCCGCGCCCGGTCTAAGTACTGGTGAAGCGATGAGCTCGATGGAAGCGATGATCGAAAAGCTACCTGAGGGTATCAGTTACGAGTGGACAGGTATGTCATTGGAAGAGCAAAAGTCAGGTGCTCAAGCACCGATGCTTTACGCGCTTTCAATCTTAGTCGTATTCTTATGTCTAGCAGCTTTGTATGAAAGCTGGTCTATCCCCTTCTCTGTTCTATTGGTCATTCCACTTGGGGTACTCGGGGCAGTCATATTTACGTGGTTACGAGGCTTCGCCAACGATATCTACTTGCAAGTAGGTCTACTGACGGTGGTTGGTCTATCGGCTAAAAACGCCATCTTGATTATCGAGTTTGCTAAAGACCATCAAGAGGAAGGCTATAGTCTAAAAGATGCGGTCATGACGGCGGCACGCCAACGTCTGCGTCCAATTATCATGACCTCACTTGCCTTTGGTCTGGGTGTTGTGCCATTATTCTTGGCGAGCGGCCCAGGTTCAGGCAGTCAAAACGCCATCGGTACCAGTGTGGTTGGCGGTGTCGTAACGGCAACCTTGTTAGGCATCTTCTTTATCCCGATGTTCTACATTTGGGTACGCAGTGCGTTCCCGTACAAATATGCCAACAACAAGCCAAATGATAAAGGCGATGGCGGCGATGACAATGGTACGCCTGGTCCGCAGAACCCAACTCCCTCTGAGAGTTATCAGCCTGCAAGCTTTGGAGATAATACACAATGAGTTCACAACCTTTTACTACTAACTCAGCAGCGGTAGTCACAACTACTGCTCATGTGCGCCCAATGTCAGGCGAACAGGCAGCGCTGGTTGCTAGATTTGCGAGCCCAACTATTGCACGAGTGCGCAGAAATAGTGTTCGCTTAATCAGCTTAACGGCTTTAGCGATGAGCATGGCGGCTTGTAATACCATTCCAAAAGCCGATAGCCGTCCTGTACTTGCCGAGCCTAACATCCCTATCGAACAAAGCTACGGTGCCTTTGATAAGGAAACGGCCAGTAACGCAGCCCAGCCTAGTATTGCGGGACAACGCTGGCAGAACTTCTATAGTGATGAGCGCCTAAAAGGGCTAATTGCATTAGGATTAGAGAACAATAAAGACTTTGAGAGCGCACGCCTAGCTATCGAAAAAGCACGAGCGCAATATCAAATCACCGATATTAACGATCTGCCGACCATCAATGGTAGTGGTGGTTACACGCGCCAAGCACAGAACAGAACGGACAAAAACCCCAATAGTAGTTATAACGTCAACCTAGGGTTGGCCAACTATGAGCTGGATTTTTGGGGTAAGATTGCTAGTCTAAAAGACCAAGCTTTGCAAAATTTCTTGGCGACCACCGCAGCCAAAGATTCGACGCAGATCAGTCTGATCAGTAACATTGCCCAAAGCTATGCCAATCTAAGCTATAGCTTAGCGCAGCTTAAGTTGGCAGAAGCCACGGTTGAGAGTCGTGAACGATCGTTATTCATTGCGACCAAACGGTTTGAGGCAGGGATTGATCCTAGACTGCCTTCGTTGCAAGCCAGTGCTTCTTTAGAGAATGCTAAACTTGCCGTATTGCGGGCGCAGAGCAGTATCTTGACCTCGCGCAATGCCCTGCAATATTTGATTGGTGCGCCGATTCCTAACGAGCTGATTCCAACGCCTGCCGTTAGCAATATCACTAGCCAGAAAATCTTTAATGCTGGCCTACCAAGTGAGTTGTTGCGCTATCGTCCTGACGTCCTGCAAGCGGAATACAACCTAAAAGCCGCTGGTGCCAATATAGAAGTGGCACGTGCCTCTTACTTCCCCTCTATTAGCCTAGCGAGTAGTATTGGTGTCAGTAGCGGTAGCTTAGATGACTTATTCAAGAGCGGCGCTGTCGGCTGGTCATTCGGCCCAAGTATTAGTGTCCCAATCTTTGATGCAGGTCGTTTAGATGCAGAATATGATGTGGCCAGAATTGAACGTGAGCAAACGCTTGCCAACTATGAAGGCTCTATTCAAACGGCATTCCGTGAAGTCTCGGATGTACTAGCGACACGCGCCACCTTGGGTGAGCAGCTAGAAGCACAGTATCGTCTACAAGATAACTTTGAGCAGACTTATCAAATTGCCGATGCACGCTTTAAAGCCGGTATCTCAAACTATCTAGATGTACTCGATGCCCAGCGTTCGCTATTCTCGACCCAACAAGGAATTTTGGATCTAGAACTACAAAAACTCGTCAGCCAAATTGAGTTATACCAAGCGCTTGGTGGCGGTGCTAACCTTGATGTGCCAACGGTGATTCCTGTGCCGCAACACACCAACTTGGTGCAAGCGGTCAATTTCCCTGCGTATAGCAACAAAACCAAAGCAGCCAACGCGATTGATGCAGCTAGCTCTGCACGAGTAGCTTCTGTGCAAGAAGCTCAAGCGATTAAGCAGTCACAACCATCAGAAATCACTACCTTTAACCCCAGGGCTGTCGTTGATGTCAATAACGATGGCAAAACAGACGCGGCAGTGGGTGTGATTACTGAGGAGACGACTTTTAAAGAAGCTGGCGTTGAACAAGTTCCTGTGACTCAGATTAATGAGCCTTAGGCTATTCTGAAACCTTTGTTTGATGACGTTGCTTACGCATTACGTTGACAGTCGATAAATACAATCAGCCCTGCCGACTTGGTAGGGCTTTTTGCTTTCGCCAGCTGTCTTTGGTTATAGTAGTGGCACGATATGAGCAGCAAATATAGTCAGTGAAAAGTAATATCAATACATCACGCACTATATAACAAAATCTATTTTTAGTGATGTACAACAATAATGAGTAAAACAACCATAAGTAAGGAATGATTATGAGCTATACCTTTAACCGCCAATACCCTGCCACTCGCTTGCGCCGCTTGCGTTATAACGATAATGTGCGAGCGATGATTCGCGAAGTAGAGTTACATCCCAAGCATTTTATTGCCCCTGTGTTTGTACTAGAAGGCAACAACCAGCGCGAGACGATCGCCAGTATGCCGGGTGTCGAACGCTTGTCAATTGATTTGCTAATTGATTACGCCAAAGAACTGTTAGCAGAAGGGGTCACGACCCTTGATATCTTCCCTGTCATTGATAACGCCTTAAAAACACCTGATGGCAAATCAGCCTATGATGAAAATGGCCTCGCTGCGCGCGCAGTAACAGCCATCAAAGATGCATTGCCAGAAATGGTGGTGATGACCGATGTGGCCTTAGACCCTTACACCTCACACGGTCAAGATGGTCTGCTCGATGACAGCGGCTATGTCATGAACGATTCGACCATCGAAGTATTGGTCAAGCAAGCGCTTGTCCACGCTCGTGCTGGCGCTGATATTATCTCACCCAGCGATATGATGGATGGCCGTATCAAAGTCATGCGTGAGGCGCTTGAGTCAGAAGGCTTTGTCAATACAGCCATCATGGCTTACTCAGCCAAATACGCCTCCGCCTATTACGGCCCGTTCCGTGATGCCGTTGGTAGTGCTGGCAACTTAAAAGGTGGTCATAAAAAGCAATATCAAATGGACTTCGGCAATCGCGCTGAAGCTTTACACGAAGTCGCCATGGACATCAATGAAGGCGCTGATATGGTGATGATCAAACCCGGTCAGCCGTATTTAGACCTTATTCGTGAAGTCAAAGATACCTTTGGTGTACCGACATTTGCTTATCAGGTCTCTGGCGAATATGCCATGCACATGGCCGCCATTCAAAATGGCTGGTTAAGTGATGATGTTATCCTAGAATCTCTGATTGGCTTCCGCCGTGCTGGTGCTGATGGTATCTTGACTTATTTTGCGCTAGAGGCAGCACGCCAGCTAAACAATGCTTAAGCGCTGTTAGGTACCATTATGTAGGCTTAGACATTTTTAGCTCAAGCTCAAGCTCAAGCTCAAGCTCAAGAAAAATGATAAGCCGATTCAATGTCTTTTAACACAAAATCGCCCCAGCTGGCTTAAGTCAGCTGGGGCGATTTTTTTATGACCTTTCCGTAGCAGGTAAATGGCTTTTGCTCACGTTACTTGTCACTTAACGCAACAGTCAGCTATAGGCAAAATATCCTAAAAACGCGACAGTATTGCTGATATATCTGTATTACTTTTCAGTCACGATAGATGCTCACGATTTTGTGGTGTATTAAAATTAATAATAGGACCCACCGGTACGATACCAGTCGGGTTAATATTGGCATGACTGGTGTAATAATGCTGCTTAATATGCGTCATATTGACCGTTTCAGCAATACCTGGTACTTGGTATAAATCACGCAAATAGCCCCAGAGATTTGGGTAATCAACGATGCGGTGCAGATTACATTTGAAATGCCCAACATAAACGGCATCAAAACGTATCAAGGTCGTGAACAAGCGCCAGTCGGCTTCGGTTATCGTGCGCCCTACCAAGTAACGTTGATTTGCCAAACGCGCCTCTAAGGTATCTAGCGCAGCAAACAGCTCAGTCACTGCTTCTTCATAAGCCTCTTGCGTGCTTGCAAATCCTGATTTGTAGACACCATTATTAACCGCAGAATAAACAAAGGCATTAATCTCATCAATCTCTGCTAATAATTCTGACGGTAGAAAATTACTTGCTCGTGCGCCAACCTCATCGAAGGCTGAATTGAGCATACGAATGATTTCAGACGATTCATTGCTAACGATCGTTTTGGTTTTTTTATCCCATAATATTGGCACTGTCACGCGCCCGGTGTAGTCGGACTTTGCCGCGACATAGATCTCATAAGCATGGGTTGCATTGTTCAATGGATCGGCAATCACACCCTTACCCTCAGCAAACGTCCAGCCCTCCTCACCCATAAACGGATGAACGACAGACAGTGAAATCATGTCCTCTAAACCTTTGAGCTTACGATAAATCGTGGTGCGATGCGCCCATGGGCAAGCCAAAGAGACATAGAGATGGTAACGATCAGGCTCAGCTTTAAAGCCACCTACACCAGATGGACCTGCACGACCATCTGCCGTTATCCAATTCCTAAATCCAGCATCTTCGCGCTGAAAGCGACCACCGCTAGCTTTGGTGTCATACCATTGATCTTGCCATTGACCATCGACTAACAAGCCCATATCAAACTCCTAATTACCTGTATTTTTATGACTATGCTCATTTAAAAACTACCCCAATAACTGCCGCTTATACCGACTTCATTATGGGATAAACATTTTTAACGTAAACCAGTCTATTCATAGTAAAACATCAACCCTATTGAGGCACAACAAAAAATGATGCAAGTTATATTGCATCATTCTAGTCTGTTTTAATTCTAGTAGTTCTGACAGCAAAAAGCTGTTGTAGCATAGTACATGCGCCAACAGCTCAGCAGATATTAGGCTGCACCAACCGCTACTTTAGTCATCCAAATCTCTCCCTCACGCGCTTGAGTACGTTTATGCTCTTCAAAATCTGGTGCCACACATAAGAACAAGGTCTTGCCATCTACGCCGCCCAATTCACAAGCGAACGTACCTACATTAAAGGGTGATAAATCAATGGTCTCTACGATTTTGTTATCTTTGACTCGCACTGCTTGCTGACCCAAGCAGTCTGATATCCATACCGCTCCTTCAGCATCGATACACGCGCCATCTGGAGCAACCACTGAAGCCTGCGCATAATCACCGAAGTTAGGTCCGGTAGCAAGGGGGCCAAATACCGCCCAGTCTTTGCGCTCGCCAAGGGTACCATCGTCTTGAATAGCAAAGGCGGACACTCTATTACCGAAAGATTCGTTGATAATTAAGGTGCGTTTATCCGGCGTTCTGACCGTGCCATTAGGAAAGTATAATTCATCTGCGACGACTTTTAGCGTGCCATCGATATCAATCATAATCAGACAAGCAGTATCCATATCGCCGCCGTTCATCAAGTCAAAACCAAAGTTGCCCACATAGCAGCGACCGTGGTCATCGACGTACATATCGTTGCAATAGCCTTTGGCAATACTAGATAAGTCTGCGTACTCTTCTAGACTGCCATCTTCTTTAATTTTCATGACTTTTTTGTCTTTCATAGACACCACCAACAAGGTATCATTTGGTAGCCAGCCCAAGCCAGAGGGTTGATTGGGTACTTCGGCAATGGTCGTTACCGTGCCATCCAAATCTATCGAGTATACGCACTTGGTATAAAAATCTGATATCCAAAGCTTACCATCCCGCCATCGTGGGGCCTCGGTATAGGTAAAACCTGTGGCTAGCGTAGTGAATTCACGTTGACTCATAAAGAGTACTCCTTGTGGTTGATGAGGCTGATAAGGTAAGCGGCCTTGCTTACTCAAAGGTCTAACTGATCAAAAGTGTCATTAATCAAAGGTATATCGGTTTAAGGGTTGAAATAGATAAGAAGCTATAGGACACTCTGGTACATCTGCCGTACCTCTTCTATGCTCATATCACGCGGGTTTGTAGCGATCAGCCGAGCAATTTTT
This sequence comes from Psychrobacter okhotskensis, assembly GCF_013248965.1. Taxonomy (GTDB): domain Bacteria; phylum Pseudomonadota; class Gammaproteobacteria; order Pseudomonadales; family Moraxellaceae; genus Psychrobacter; species Psychrobacter okhotskensis. Next base: position 78,253 of record NZ_JABRVQ010000014.1, read on the forward strand.
TCTACCACTTCGGTCGCCATCGGTAATAAATCAGCTTCCGTCACTCCCACTTCACTTAGCCTCGTAGGCAAGCCACTTTTGTTTAAATAGCCTTCTATCTCATCGACGGACGCATGCGCCGCTGCTTGCTCATCTGCGAACTGACGCTGCGGCATAATGACACTGGCAAGCTCAGCATAATGGCGACTTGCGGCCTCGATATTAAAACGAAAGACTGGCCCCATCACTAAGGCATTAGAATGACCATGGGGCACATGAAACTTGGCACCCAACGGATAAGATAAGCCATGCACCGCTGCGACCGACGCATTGACAAAGGCCATGCCCGCTAAGGTTGAGCCTAACAACATGTTTTCCCGCGCTGTTATATCGTTGCCGTCCTCTAGCACCGTCATAAAGTTTTGCGTTAAAAGCTGTAGACCTTTGACTGCGAGGGCATCAGATATGGGGTTTTTCTTGGTACGGCTGGTATAGGCTTCGATACAATGCACCATCGCATCCAATGCTGGGGCAGCCGTTACATGTCTTGGCATGCCCAAGGTAAGCGCAGCATCGAGCAGTGCTATATCAGGCAACAATTTAGAAGAATAAATGGCTTTTTTGTCGCCTTTATCACCAGTCAACACCGAGACAAAGGTCATCTCTGAGCCAGTACCTGCCGTGGTCGGAATAGCAATAAGGGGCAATCGAGTGCCTGTTGCTTGCTCGTTACCCACCATGTCATCTAACGACTGGGTCGAATGAATAGCGAGCGCAACGATTTTTGCAGTATCCATCGAGCTGCCACCCCCAAGCCCTATCACCACAGTTGCGTCCGACTCTTTGCCAATTTTGGCGGCTTGCCGAATCCGCCTGACTTACAAACGATTTTCGGAGTGGTTAAAAACGTTAAATCTACCATTGAACATTCCTTGTTCTATTACGAAACTTTATGCAGTCATTAAAATAAGTACGGCGCATATCACCACAGTCTATCGGCTGTGGTTGTACAACAAAAACCTCAAAAATAGAGCGCTTCAGTGCAACGCATAGAAAATACTGCTGAGTTGATAATGCCACATATCATAGGAAATGACTGCTTATTTTGTGCTCATTTACTCAATAAAACTGGCTAATATCATTCAAATAAAGCTATATTGGACTAAGTCACGACAGACAATAGCTCGCTATTAAAATAATAACTTAACATTGTTATAAAAAAGACTTGCAAAGTCTGAAAAACTTGCTAAAATGCTCAACCTAAATAGGCGTATAGCTCAGTTGGTTAGAGCGCTACCTTGACATGGTAGAGGTCGTTGGTTCGAATCCGATTACGCCTACCAGATTCGAAAAGCCCCAATCTTAAGATTGGGGCTTTTTTTGTCTGTAATATAGGGTCTGTAGGAGACCATCCCAGATTCTGTGTAACTGCCCTTTAGATTAAATGCTTACTAATACGATCATCAAACATAATCATAAAGCGATTTAAAGCAGACGTCCAGTTACGGATGGGCATCGACCACTTTTTAGACGCCTGCTGGGTTGCCAGATATACTATCTTGAATGCTGCCTGATCAGAGGGGAACACCTTACGCTTATTCACCGCTGTCCGAATCACACTGTTTAGCGACTCTATCGCATTGGTGGTATAAATCACTTTTCTGATGTCTTTCGGATACTCAAAGAACACCGTTAAGCCCTCCCAGTTATTGCGCCAAGACTTAACCACGTGCGGGTATTTCTCGCCCCACACCTCATCAAAGTGCTCAAGATTGGCCTCTGCCATCTCAAGCGTATCAGCGCCATAGATGGCCTTTAAATCAGCCGCTACGGCCTTCTTATCCGTCCATGGTACAAACTTCATGGAGTAACGCACCATATGCACGATACACAGCTGAACCTGAGCGTTGGGATAAACCGTATTGATGGCATCAGGGAAGCCCTTTAGACCGTCAACACAAGCGATTAAGATGTCTTGTACGCCACGGTCTTGTAGCTCAGTGAGAACGCCCAGCCAGAACTTAGCGCCCTCATTCTCTGATAACCACATACCAAGCAGCTCTTTTTTACCGTTAAGAGCAACACCTAGCGCTAGATAGATAGCCTTGTTGATGATCTGCTTGTCTTGACGTATCTTCACGACGATGCAGTCCAAATAGACGATAGGATAAACACTGCTTAACGGCCGGTTCTGCCAAGCGGTGATGTCGTCTAAGATATTATCGGTGACTCTTGAAACTAAGCTACTGGAGATATCGACATCGTAGAGCTCTTTAATGCTCTCTACGATCTCAGTGGTGGTTTGACCCTTGGCGTAAAGGAATATGATCTTGTCATCAAGACCTGAGATACGGGTTTGATGCTTACTGACCAGCACAGGCTCAAAGCTGCCACCGCGGTCTCTTGGGGTGGATATCTCAAGATCGCCTGTGTCACTGCGGACGGTCTTTTTAGTGTGGCCGTTGCGCTTATTGGGCTTGTCTGCCTTCTCATGTTTAGGGTAGCCGAGATGCTCTTCCATCTCAGCCTCTAAGGCAGTATCAATAAAGGATTGCATGAGCTGCTTTTGGAAGTCTTTGATGTCATCAAAGCTGTTCATGCTACCAGCCATTTGCTCGGCTAGTTTTTTAATGTCAGATTGAGTAGTCATTGCTTATTCTCCTGTTAGTGGATTATAAGCAGTTACACAGTTTTTAGGAAACTCCCTTAATTTTTTGTCATTTTTGTTCCCTGCTTCTATTACATTTTCATATATAGAACGTTTGGCGAATTGATAACGGTTTTCATTCATAGCTACTGCATGAATGACGCTTTTAAACGTATCGTCTATAGATAATTCCATATAAAACAAAGCCAGACACATAACATGTCTGGCTTATAAAATCTACGTAAACGGTTATTAATTCAATTTTAGCGATAAGCCTCAACATTATTAATATAGCCATACTGCGCATCATTACGAAGCGTCACCTTGCCACTGGCATCAATGTCTAAAAATACCATCATACTTTTTCTAGCAACGATTTTCGGCGTAAAAGGGGTATTATCAGGTTTCTTTCTATTTTTTACCTCTGCCATAATCTGCTTCGGATAAATGGTATAAGTCTCCCATGCACTAGCAGGCAGAGAATTACCAAATCTTATCATATGGGGTTTAGAAGGCTTTGGAATCTGATCATAAGGCTTCCATTTAGCATATTGAATCTCTACTTTCTGTGGTGGAGATCTACCAAAATCACATTGCCCACCCCAATAAATATATTTTTCTGTGCCAGATCTATCATCACTACATTTACCTGATAATTCAGGCGTCATTTTTACAATGAACGTAGGATCTTCTCTAGCTAGAATTTTATCCTGCGTTAGATCTATAGTGAATGATGTATCTCCAACTCCCACTAGATTTGTTGCAAGACAACCTGATAATATCACCAAAGTTATGAAACTTCCTGAAATTAACTTTAAATATTTCATCATTTACTCCTAACTTATCGAATATAATGTTTAAATATTTTTGCATGTGCTTTGTTCGGAAGGTAATCTTAAATCTATAGTCACACTTGTTGATAAACTTAAACCATAATGACAATTGACCCAGTTCAAATAGTCAGTGATGCGGATTATCTTACCTTTTTCTTTAGTATCAATTAGAATATCATAACCTTCGCTTTTACCTTTTTGTTTAAGCTCTTTGTACTTATTCATCTTACTATTAAATTGAAATGGATGAGATGCTACCATACCTTTTAAACTACCATCTCTAAACGCCTCACCTGTTGCCAAAAATTCTTCCGTTTGCTTTTTGATAATATCAAATCGTTTATAATCAGGGTTTTCAAAATTGTCTTTGATATATTCCCATGAGAGTTCCAGATGATCTTGTGTTTTAAAGATACTGGCTTCTTTATAACCTTTTGACGCATCATTTGCCCAACGGAACTCGCTACCTGGAGTAAATACTTTAAAGCGAGCAACGCTATCATGGACAACAGGATCATTGACCTGATTATATTTTTCTCTATTTATGATAGAGTCATCAACTTTTATTCCTGCTTCTTTGGCATGCTTAACTATCCACATTAGCGCTGCATTGGATAAGTCGCCTTCGGCATAACCACCACCGATGTCAGAGTGTGCTCCCATAAATCCCTTTTCTAGGCGGAAGTTGCCATCACTGTTAGTCATATTATTGTTTAAAGTTGCGTCTACATGATCGTTATAAATAGAACGCCGAGAGAACTGATAACGGTTTTCATTCATTGCCACAGCGTGTAAGACACTTTTGAAAGTGTTATCGACGCTATAGCCAATACCAAAAAAAGCCAGACATATTTCATATCTGGCTTCCTCAAAGAATGCGTCGTACGGTGTAGCTTATTTAACTGCGTCTGTGTTATTAGTATAGCCATATTGAGTATTATCACTGATACTAACGCTACCATCTGCATTAATCTCTAAATAAACAAGAATGCTCTTTCTAGCAATTGCTTTAGGTACTAATAGAGGATTATATTTTGGATCCTGACCTTGCTTAACCTCCGCCATAATTTTCTTTGGATAGAGCGTATACGTTTGCCACGCACTGGCTGGTAGAGAATCACCAAACGCAATCATATGTGGTTTTGATGGTTTAGGAATTTGATAGTATGGTTTCCATTTAGCATACTCTATGACTACCTTATCAGGTTTGTACCCTCCAAAGTCGCACTGACCACTCCAATATATATAACGTTCTGTACCGTCTAAATCATTATCACATTTACCAGAAAGCTGTGGGGTCATTCTTACGATAAACATGGGGTCTTCTCTATCCATGATCTTCTTTTGTGATAGATCCACTACAAGCTCTGTACCCCCGACGCCTAATACGCTAGAAGCTGCACAACTCGATAACGCTATTAGCGATGTAACGCTAGCTAACAATAAATTTATAGCTTTCATAATGTATCCTTATTGTTTAAATATAATCTACTATCATCAAGCGCTACATTTATTTTGTTCGATAGGTAGTCTAGGGCGTGTCTTCAATTCACTCGATAGTCATCTAAATGGGCTAAAAATGGCTAAATCTTGCCAAATATCGTCAAATAGCTTGTTAATATCCCGATATTATCTACGCTATTTTTCTTGTTTGACGGCAATTTATCTCATTTTTATCGCCATTTCTGAAATGAAGACACGCCCTAGTATCATAGTTAATAGTTGTAGATAAACTGATATCATAAATTACGGCAAAAAAGCCAGACATACACGGTATCTGGCTTATAAAGATTCTGTACGGGGTTATAAATCTAATTCTATCGATAAGCCTCTGTATTATTTGTATATCCGTATACCGTATCATCACCTATACTCACACTTCCATCAGGATTAATCTCTAGATAAAAAAGAATAAGTTTTTTAGCAACAACCTTAGGAACCAAAGCAGGTGTATATTCAGGGTTTTTAGCTTGTTCAACCTCCGCCATAATTTTCTTTGGATAGAGCGTATAAGTCTGCCATGCACTAGCTGGTAGAGAATCACCAAACGCAATCATATGAGGTTTTGATGGTTTAGGAATTTGATAGTATCGGAGTTTTTCAAGCTAGTTGTCACCATCAAGCCCAATTAAGCAGCTTGTAATCTCATCTTTTCTGGCTCTTTTGCAGGATTCAATGTCGTCGGACCCACAGGCTCACAAT
>NZ_JABRVQ010000015.1 GCF_013248965.1 Psychrobacter okhotskensis
CTCTGAATTATCACCATAACCAATCATCAACTCTGTCAGCGACACAGCATCAGACTCACTTCTAGGCAGACATTGATATAACGCAAATAGACGTGCTGACTTTGTATAGCTTGCGATTGGGTGCGTGGGCATATGGGTTTCTCAGTTAAATCGTTCAATGATAAGTTTATAGCTTCATTACTAAAACAATGGTTCAATCAAAACGAAGCAAAATAGCTGTGCCATTATCATATGCATTACCATCTGAATCATAGACCTGATTTTTAAGAGTGATTAGCCATTCCTGTAAATCTGTCTCCGCACTGACAGGTTGCCAATCATGACTTGGCACTAAGTCATGAATACCATCCGTACAAACCAAGATATAATCACCAATACTAATCTCAATTGTTCGAGACATACTTTCGGGTGCTTCACTGCTTGTATAACTGTCATCAGTGGTCAATGCAAAGCATTCAGTAATGCTATATAAGCTTCCCGCCATCCCTTCTCGGTTATAGTCAGAAAAATTCGCTTGGTGACCCTCTTCTTGTGCCTGCTGGTCAATGAGTTCGTTTAGCAAGTTATGATCGCGTGTCAGACACTGCCATTGTGTCGCGCCTTTGGGCAGCCAATAAACACGACTATCACCTACATGCGTTATTGTTACTTTTATTATTCCATCACTATTTAACTCTCCAACCACCATTGCGAGGGTTGCCGCGGCACCATGACGCTTAGATGAATGCTTGGTTTGATTAACCAGCTGATGAATAGCATCGGCCGTTGGCTTTGTATTATGACTCCACAACCGGCTAATTGCTTTTACCACCGCCTTGGAGCAATGTTGTGAGTAATTAGAGCTTGCCACGCCATCAGATACTGCTAAACAAAAAGGAAGCTCGACTGATGTCACTGCCATCACGCCTAAGTCTTCTTGATACCAATTATCCAAAAAGAAAAAAGCGTCTTGTTGCAGATTATTACTAGCGTTACCTTTGAAGGTTATTGCACAAGCTTGTGCTAATTCTCCAATAGAAGGGTCATACTCATTACTCAAAGCAGCTATCATATTAATTCGCTCATTACTTGTAACTATTACGTAAGTATAATGAACTACTTAATAAATTATTTTCTAGGTTATGTACTATTCTAAATTCAATTGTTCGTTTCAATAATTATGATTAATTGTTAGGCGGGTTATTTTACAAGGCCTATGGATGTATATTATATAGAACAAATCATATACCGACTTTTGTCAGTATATAAAAATTGGTCGAACTCTACTGCTTAGGTGTTAATATCATCATTTTTTGGGGTGTGCTATTATTAGCCTCAATAGAATAAAGAACTGTATGTTTAGCATAACCTAGCAAAGAAAAGTACTGCTAAGTCAAATCAGAAATGACTTAGCAGCGCTTTTAAGGTTTTACGAAATACTCAGGTGGTATGTGTGATATTGGGGTTTGAAGAAGCTATGGCTGATTTAAAACAAGCATGGCAAGCCAGCCTTGAAGCTGAAGATAAGTTTAAAACTATACTAACTAGGTTTCTATGATGAATAAGCACTTAAATATTTTTAAAACATACACTAAGAAAAATAGAAGCTATCAACTAGAAAATGACTTAACGAGAGCTTTAGCAATATGCTTACAAGAAGACGCGCTGTTTTTCCATGAAGTACTGAAAACAATCATCGATGACTCAGATTTGTACAACAGGTTATTTGAAGATCTTGATGGCGATACAGAGGTACAAATAGAGATCCAAAAGAGGACCAGTCTAATTGAAGAGTTTGACAAGGTCTTCGCCGTTTCGTTGAGCGAAAGTGCTATGTCTAATTTTTGGCAACAAAATCACAATTCTGAGTATGATCCAATTTGCGATTTAGTAATTACTATAAACAATATACTCATTGTTGTAGAAGCTAAAAGAGATAACATCGACTGCACTTCTCAACTCTATAACCAAATACTCAATATTTTCAATAAGCAGAATAAGCCTTTCGAAAATAACCAAGAAGCAATTACGCCGTTTGATTTGAATTGGAAAAAATTAATGGCGATAGCCGTCAAAGTCGCTAGTTTTGAAAAGACGACAGGTAATACAAACCGATTCCTCACCGATTTTATCCAACTAGTCAAAGAACATAACTTTAGCTGGTTACCCGAGACACCGATCGGGTCTCTAAAAAACGTTAACGCTAAATCTATTTTTAGAAGAATTGAATCAGCAATTATAAAGTTTTGTGATAATAACGAAGCAATAGAAAAGCTCGCTTATAGAGACCGATTAGGCACCACATTTACAAAGGGGTGGGCTAACGAAGTGTTATTTAATGTAGATAAAAAAACAGGCGATCTTGTAGTAGAGATATACCCTGGTAATACCAAAGGTCAAGGTTATCATATCTTTCGCAATGAACCCCAATTTAACCCTCAATTAAATATTGATGGTGAATGTTACGCTATAGAGAAAAACTACCATATCAAATTAATGGGGCAATCATACATCACTGGTCTTTGGCTAGACGAAGATGATTTTAAAAAAAACCTCTATACCAAACGTAATTTTCATAAATACACGGGTAGAGTCAGAAGGGAGGCTTGGAAAGAGACCGAAGCTTTGTTAGATGAGCACATAAGCTTCGATTGGAAAAGCAAGTGTCAGTGGCAAGATAAAGTTTTAAATTCAAATAGAACCTTGTTCAATATTTCTTTCGGTTATTATATTAACGTAAGAATACCTTTCGAGAGATTATCACAATTAGATGTTTACCATAATGACATTATTCCTTTAGCCCATTTGATTGAGAGTATTTATAAAGCGTTTGAAACCACTTTGCTTATCGAGTAAGCATCAATATGATGACCCAACAAGAATTAGAGAAATACAACTGGGACGCCGCCACTACTATGCGCGGCACCATCAATACAGGCGACTACAAGTAGTATATCTTCCCATCACTATTCTTTAAGCGTATGTTCGATGAAGAGTTTGAGAAAGCTTTAGTTGAATCAGATGGCGATATAGAGTACGCCGCCTTTGCAGAAAATCACTATTTCTAAATTCCAGAAGGGGCGCGCTGGCAAGACGTTCGTGAAACTACAGTTAACATTGATCAGCACTGCAAGGTGCTATATGGGCGATTGAGCAAGCCACTCCAGAAACGTTACAAAGTATTTTTGGTTCAGAAACCTATATTTTAATATTTTTGACAGCCTACCTAACTAGAGCTTAGTTACTAAAAATGTAGCCAAGTTTTCAAAATACAAAGTTTGTAGTTAACTTCTTAAATCTTATTCTTTATCAGGTACTTTAGAATAAATTGGGGTCTAAGACTCAGGTAGAAAACATATTCGAACAGGCATACGAGTTAAAAGAATAGAACAAGAAGCTCGCTCAAGCTCGTGACCTCCTACTACCCAAACTTATGAGCGGCGAGCTAAACGTGTAAATCAAGGAGTGATAATGAACCGGATCCAAGCCCAACAACTATTGCAAACTGCCTTGGCAAACCCGACAGCAGAGTTCCGTGATGGACAGTGGGAAGCCATTGATGCTTTGGTCAATCTTCGACAGAAACTTCTAGTGGTGCAGCGTACCGGTTGGGGTAAAAGCTCGGTTTACTTTATCAGTACCAAAATCTTTCGTGACCGAGGTATGGGGCCAACGATTATTATCTCGCCCCTACTCGCCCTGATGCGCAACCAGATCGAATCAGCCCAGCGTTTGGGTATAGTAGCGGAGACCATGAATTCTACGAATATCGATGAATGGCATTCGGTGACTCAGCGCATTCTTAATAATGAAATAGACTGTTTGTTGATTTCTCCTGAGCGCTTAGCTAACGACAGCTTTATCGAAACGGTATTACAGCCCATTGCTGACCGCATTGCTCTGATGGTGATTGATGAAGCGCACTGCATTTCTGATTGGGGTCATGACTTTCGCCCAGATTATCGCCGTATTACAAATATCTTACGCCAGTTACCCTCCAACACGCCAGTACTGGGTACTACAGCGACAGCTAACAACCGTGTAATCGAAGACATACAAACCCAGCTGGGTGATATCAATATTCATCGTGGTCCACTAACTCGTGAAAGTCTCGCTCTACAAACCATGATATTGCCTGATCAGGCTTCACGATTAGCTTGGTTAGCACAGGTGATACCTACGTTACCGGGTACAGGTATCGTTTATACCTTAACAGTAAGGGATGCTGAGCAAGTAGCCGAGTGGCTGGTCGCTAATGATATAGATGCCAAGGCATACCACGGCAGTGTTACACATGATAGCTTTGAAGACAGTAATACCTATCGTCAGCATCTAGAAAATCTGCTTCTCAATAACCAGTTAAAGGTGTTAGTAGCCACCACGGCGCTAGGTATGGGTTACGACAAGCCTGATTTAAGCTTTGTAATTCATTATCAGGCGCCAAGCTCTATCGTTGCCTATTACCAACAGGTGGGTCGTGCTGGTCGCGGTATTGATCATGCTGTGGGTATGTTGATGTCGGGTATGGAAGATCATAATATTCATGAGTTCTTCCGAGAATCGGCTTTTCCTTCAGAAGTGCAAGTGAATGAGATTTTACAGGTATTGGAAAACAGCGACGGCTTGTCGATTCGCAGTATGGAAGAGCAAACTAATCTGCGTCATAGCCAGATTGAAAAAGTACTGAAGCTGCTGAGTGTCGAAAGTCCGGCGCCAGTAATCAAAGATGGCAGCCGTTGGGTTAGGACACCAGTGCCCTATAAAATGGACCATGCCCGAATCACTCACTTAACAGGACAACGTGTACAGGAATGGCAAGAAGTGCAGAAATATCTGGATAATACTAATTGTAAAATGACATTTTTACGCCGTGCGCTAGACGATCTAGATCCTACACCGTGCGGTAAATGTTCGTCTTGCTTAGGTCAACCTGTTATCAATATTTTGGTTGATCCTACTTTGGCACATCGTGCAGGTACTTTCCTTAAGCACGCAGAAATGGTGATTACCCCAAAAGCACAAGTTGCAGCCAATGCGTTTCTGGATTATGGCTTTCGCGGAAATCTACCCCAGAAACTTCGCGCACAAGAAGGCCGTGTTTTGTCCCGTTGGGGTGATGCAGGTTGGGGGAAGATGGTTGCCGACAATAAGCATGCAGGTCGATTTAGTGATGAATTAGTTGAAGCTATAGCAGAAATGATTCAACAACGTTGGCAGCCCAATCCAGCGCCTCAGTGGGTGTGTTGCGTACCGTCACGCCATCATTCTGAGTTGGTACCGGATTTTGCACAACGTTTGGCTGATCGATTAGGTTTACCATTTGTAGATGCCGTGAGTAAAGTTAAAGATAATCAAGCACAAAAGGGCCAGCAAAATCGCTTCCACCAATGTCGCAATCTGGATGGTGTATTTGCTGTGACTCAGTCTTATGATGGACAACCGGTTTTATTAGTAGATGATATTGTAGACTCTGGTTGGACACTCACAGTAATTGCGGCACTTTTACAGCAAGCAGGTAGCGGTTTGGTGTACCCTATTGCGCTTGCTTCATCTTCGGTGAAAGACTCATGAATGCATCTAACTTATTATCTCCTACAGCCCAAGCAACCTTGCTACTAACGAGCTATTTTTCAAAATCCAGTAACGAAAGTGCTAAGCCACTAAGTAATGCAGAATGGGGTCGCTTTGCCTTGTGGTTAAAAGAAAAGTCTATTACACCAGCTGACCTATTGGTTGGCGATCCTCAATCCTTGCTGCAAGGCTGGCATGATACGCGTATCAGTGCGGAGCGTATCATTGAATTGTTGAAGCGTGGTCATAGCCTTGCACTGGCTATGGAGAAATGGCAACGTGCAGGCCTTTGGGTAGTAACACGTTCTGACGCGGAATATCCGAAGCGATTAAAACAGCGATTGAAAACAGACTGCCCTCCTGTATTGTTTGGCTGCGGAAATAAAGACTTATTAAATTCAGGTGGCTTAGCAGTGATCGGCTCGCGCAATGCTAGTGATCCAGACCTCGCCTTTACAGACCAGATAGGTAGTAAAGCAGCATCAGAAAATATCGCCATTATCTCTGGTGGTGCACGTGGTGTCGATGAGACAGTGATGATTGGGGCTATGCGACAAGGGGGTATGGTCGTAGGTGTAATAGCTGATCGCCTGTTAAGAGCTGCAACCAGTAGTAAGTGGCGACAGGGTCTGATGGATGGCCATGTTGTATTGATATCGCCTTTCTACCCTGAAGCTGGGTTTAATGTCGGTAACGCCATGGCTCGTAACAAATACATTTACTGCCTAGCGGATAGTTCTCTGGTAATTCATTCTGGAAAAAAAGGTGGCACACTCAGCGGCGCACAAGAAAACCTGAAAAAATCTTGGGTGCCGTTATGGATTAAACAAACCACAGACAAAGATGCAGCTAATGCCGATTTGGTTGCCAAAGGTGGCAACTGGTTAGAAGCGGATATTCAAGCTTTCACAATTACAGATTTAATGAACAGTAAAGAGGAACCTGTGAATCAGGTAAGCGAACCTAAAGGTAATCTATTTTCCACATATGCACAGCCTGAATTGTTTACTGAAACAGAGTTTGAACCTGCGCTCACACCTGAGTCTAAGGAAGGCGTTAACGCAGTAAAAATCAATAGAACAGCTATTGAGCTACAAGCTGAGAATGAGGCTGACTCAACAGATGCTGTCGAAATCGACAATATGCCATTAGAACCTATAGATTTTTATAAGTTGTTTATCTCTGAGCTTCAACGCTTGGCTGAGGATCCAATCACTATCGACGAGCTGATTGAAAGTACTCAGCTCCATAAATCTCAGTTAACTGAATGGCTTAAGCGCGCTATCGACGATGAAGTTGTGAAGAAGCTCAATCGTCCAGTACGTTATCAAGTCAAAAATAGTTAATAGAAAGATTGTAGTGACATAATAAAATAGGTCAGCGTATAAGAGTAAATATGATTGTTGAGTAGCTAGATGAATACTAAATTTGAATCAAGTTAAGGATTCAGTTCCGAATCCGAGCTCAATATTAGAGATCATTTAACCTACAATAATCTACATTATAAATAATCAGGTAATAGCCCTCTCAATATCATGGTGTTTAAAATATCATTAATATCTGCATATGCCATGAATCAATCGTACTCTGATAAGTCGGAAAATCTCTATATACTATTATCTATATAGTGTAGAGGGCTGGAGTACGAAATTTACTTTTCTTAGGTGACGCTATTAATATCGGGGTTTGTAATATCATATACCTGATATACATATGATAATATACAACTATATTATAGTAATAAACAATTATAAGGTTTATTTTCAGTGAACAAAATTTTATCTAACCCTTATAGGGTTTTAGGTTTGGTAAGCCCAGTCAGTAATAAAGAGCTTGAAAAACGTAAAAATGATTTGAGTACTTTTATCGAGTTCGGTAAGGTGCCATCCTATCCTTTAGACTTTACTTCGTCTAATATACCCGTCAACAGAGATATTACTACAATTAAGGATGCTGCTCGTCATCTAGAAAGTGATAATGATCGACTTTTAAATGCGCTCTTTTGGTTTTATAGATATGATGCCGTGGATGAGTTTGCTCTTGAAGCTATTGAAGAAGAAGACTATCTCAAAGCTCAAAAAATATGGGACGAACAGGTAAGAAAAAGTGTAGAGCCAAAATTCTCATGGTTAATTAACTCCAGTATACTGTCATTTCTTAGTGCATCTGCACCAAGAATGAGTTATGACAATCTTCAGCGCATGATTAACCAATACGCTTCAGTAGTTACCCATATCGATAAAATTAAGGCTGATGTTTTAAGAGCTTCAAAAAATACTGTTGATTCTAGTAGAATCACGGAGGGAATAATCGACTCCTTTATTGAGTATGCTTCAAACTCAACCCATAGCTCTTTTAATAACCATAATTTATCCTTATTAAAAGCATTTTATAATTATCCTGAATACGCAAAAGATTATGCTGAATCTAAAATCCTATTGCCTTGCCTTAATCTTATTGAAGATATAATCAAAGACGTTGAAAAAATCTTAGAAGATAAGCAAGAATATAGATTTTATGAAGAAGTCGAAAAACTCAAACAACATGAAGGCTTAATTCATGAATTAGACTTTTATGTTGATAATTATAAAGTTAAGCATCTGGTCAATGAATATGCAGAAACCGCTAAGCGTTGCTCTATTTTTGCTTACAATGAGCTGGATAATATAGAAATAGCAACCGAGCTTATTGAGTGGGCAGACGAGCTACCTGCTTATGGTGAAACTAAAGACAATATCACTGAAAATAAAGCGACCTTAGAAGACAATGTAAAAGATAAAGAAAGATTTGAAATTTATGAGCCTTTGCTAGAATGCTTACAAACTGACATCTACTCCATTGAAGATGCTAGACGGCTACAAGAATCTTACTATGATACATATACCACCATATCATACGATACTAGAAATTATGACGAAACCCTAATAAACCTAACCTCTTCTTTTGTCGTCAAAATTACTAATTTCTGTATAGAAATTTATAAAAAAAGTATGGAAGGTTTCACTAGTAATAAAGATCTTTTCAAGTTATCTAACGAATTACAAAAATGTATTAACATAATCGATAGATTGCAGTCTTATGTTGTCGATGAAGGTACTGAAGATGCACTTGCTGGCTTTCAGAACCATCTAGAATCAGAAAAAGCTGATGTCGACGATATTCGCAATAATAAGCATCAGTCCTCTAGTTCTGATACGAATCAGGAACCCGAGTCTTCCCTTTTAAGTACCATTATTGGTTGGATAATACTTATTGCTATAGTCAGCTTTTTATTAGACTCCTGCTAGATAAAAAGCTATTGTTAAAATTTATTATAATTGGTAAAGCAGTCTTGTTTAAAGAACTAAACTTATCTCAAGGTCAGTAGTATGCATAAGGCAATTATCTTTTCTCTATATATAGCAGTTATTCCATTCTCTAACTTGGCTTTTGCAGCCCCTGTCGCTGAAGACAAAGTGAGTGTACAGTCGTTAGTAGCTCTAGAAAATAGGATTGAACAACAAGACGAACAAATAAGGTTACTTAGTCAAAGAGTTGACCAACATGACCAAGAAAGAAAACAGTCCAAAGCTAACTTGGAAGAGTATATAACACAGTATCAAGCTATTCAAAAAGCTTCCGAACAACAGTTAGATACATTAACAGAGCAGCAAACCTCTCTTGAGAGTTCTATAGGCCAAACTAACCAATCTCTATCCGTCTTAACTCAAGATACTACAGCTGCTGATACAGATATTAAAAATCAGATTCAAGCGTTAAGTACCGATACACAAAAAAAGAATGATGAACTTTTTCAGCAACTGAGCAACCGAACTTTAGCAACTTTAGCAGGTCTATTAATTTTGTTAGGTTTGCTAGCAGCAGCCTTTTATCTTTTACGAAAACGTCAACAAGAAAGCAATACTACTTTAAATAACAAAGTGCAGTCAGCTCTAACTAATGTGCAGCAAGCAGAAGAAAATATCGTACAGTCCGACATGGAGTTATCAACCCAACTTCTCGCCATATTAGAACAGATAAAACTAGAACGTCAAGCGTTAGCAGACTCAAACTTAGCGCATTTAAATACAGAAAACAATGTATCTAATAATGTGGAGATGGACCATACTTTAGCATTAAAACTGGCTGACGAAATACACCGTATGCGAAAACGTCTGCAAGCTCTACCTAACGATACCAAAGGTATAAAATCATTAAGTAAATCATTAGAGCGATTAGAGGCAGAGCTTGAAGATCAAGGATATGAACTTATTGATTATTTGGGTTCGAACTATACCGACAATATGTCTATCCAAGCTCGGTTTGTGCCAAGTGATGAGGTAAATGTTGATGAAAGTATTATTACTAAGGTGGTATATCCACAAGTGAACTACGATGGCAAAATGATTCGAATGGCTGATGTAGAAGTGAGTGTTGGGTAAGCCTTATTATTGAACACATGAAACATTATTATAAATTTTATTAAGGAACATAACATGCGTCAAAAAATTGATTTTGGTATTGATTTAGGTACAACCAACTCTGCAATTGCGATGATGGAAGACGGTGAACCAAACATTATAAAATCTGATGAAGGTCAACAGATGGATACTACTCCATCTTGTGTACTATTTAACAGGAAAAAAACAATGTTCATTGGCTTGAGTGCTAAGCAGGGTATAACTAGAGATGCTGTAAGAAATTTTAAGCAGCGCAAAAGCACACCACCCAATGGCTATCAAGAGTTTAAACGTAATATGGGCACAGATTATCAATATGTGTCAGAAAATATGGATAAACAATATAGTCCTGAGCAATTATCAGCAGAAGTGCTTAAAAAGCTAACAGGTTATGTGAGAGACGAGAACATAAATGCTGCTGTCATTACTGTGCCTGCTATGTTTGAACAGCGCCAACTCGATGCCACACAAAGAGCCGCTGAATTGGCTGGTTTTGGTTATTGTGAATTACTACAAGAGCCCATTGCTGCTTCTATCGCCTATGGCATTAAACCAGATAGTACTGATGGTTATTGGTTAGTATTTGATTTTGGTGGCGGTACCTTTGATGCAGCATTGATGCATATAGATGAAGGTATTATGAAGGTGGTAGACTCAGAAGGCGATAACCATCTGGGTGGTAAAGACTTAGATAATGCGATCACTGATCATTTATTAATTCCTCAGCTATTAGAACAGTATGAACTAACGGATACAGTATCTACACCTGAAGGAAGAAAACTTTTGCAGGAAGCTCTAAAGCACTATGCAGAAGAAGCTAAGATAGCCCTATCGACTAAAACCAAATGGGATGGGTTTATTGAAGATTTAGGCGAAGATGATGACGGAGAAGATATAGAGGCGGGGATTGAGATTTCTTTAGATCAGTATGAGGCAGTCGTAAGCCCTATATTTCAAAAAGCAATTGATGTTTCTTTAAAGTTAATAAAAAGAAATAATTTATCTAGCTCAGATTTAAACTCCTTTGTTTTAGTAGGGGGGCCCACTTTTCAACAGACACTTCGCCGTATGTTGCAAGAACAAATCACAGAAAATATTGATACCAGTATTGACCCTATGACTGCAGTTGCTAAAGGTGCTACATTATTTGCCTCTACGAAAGACATTCCTAGAGATCTACAAAAACGTGATATGAGCAAAGCACAACTAACGCTTAAATACCCTGAAACAACGGTAGAGACTGCAGAGCATTTAGGCCTTAGGATAGATAGAGAAGGATCGACCACTGACCTGCCAGCTACCTTTACTTTAGAGGTCATCCGTGGTGATGGCGCTTGGTCATCTGGAAGATTAACGGTGGAAAATGATGTTGAGCTTTTGGAGCTACAACTTAATACAGGTAAAACAAACCACTTTCAAATTAAACTGTTTACGCCTGAAGGTAATGCTATTGCCTGCGAACCGAGTAGTTTAACCATCATTCAAGGTGTTAAAATAGCCAGCGCTACCTTGCCATTAAGTATTGGTTTAGAGATATATGACACCTTCTCTACTAAGCAAGGAGTTTGGCCTCTATCAGGTTTAGAGAAGAATAAGACACTGCCGGCTAAAGGAAAAAGCACATTCAAGACCATGCAGGATATTCGTCCCGGTATACAAGAGGATGTCATATCTATCCCTATATATGAAATGAAGTATGGAAAAGAGGGTTCAAAAGCACTTCTAAACTCAATATTTGGCGAATTTAGAATTACAGGTGCTGACTTACCGAGCTTTTTACCTAAAGGTAGCGATATTGAAATCACTCTAAATATTGATGCCTCAAGGCGTGGCAAATTATCTGTCTATATTCCAGCAGTAGATGAAAGCTTCGATATTGAGATTAAATCAGAAATATCTACAGATACCCCTACTGCTACATTAAAACGTGAAATCAATCAAGCAAGAACAACAGCACGTGGCCTAGCTTCAACTGGTAATCGTGACGCTGAAGGAAAGCTACAAGAACTTGATAAAGCAGAAAAACTCTTAGATGAGCGGGGCGAAGACCGCGATACGAAAGAAAAGGTTAGCTCACAATTAAAAGAAACCTTGATAGAGCTGGAAAATTATGAAGAACAGGACGCATGGCCTAAAGCAGAGTTGGCATTGGAGAACGCCTTAGAATCTTTGCGTGAAATAAATGAACAAAATGGCAATGCCCGAACACGTAATATATTTTATGATTTTGAGTCACAAACCCGCCAAATTGTCGCAAAACAAGACATTGTTGGAGCGAAAAAGCTAGAAGAAGATATTGGATCATTAAAATTTAGTATTATGACTGAAGACATCAGCTTTTGGATTGGCTTCATCGTCTATATGGATGAGGAATTTAACAACATAGATTGGACGGATGAAAGTGCTGCATTCTCAGGCATTCAACAGCTAAAACGTTTGTTACAGACTGATCCAAGTAAAGATCAACTCGAAGACGCTGTCATTTCAGTTGCAAGATTAATGACACCTGAAAGCCGAGCTGAGATGGAAAACGTCGATACTAGCCTGCTGCGTCGCTAATATTATGACACAGTATATATTCAATCGTAACGAAAGCATTGACGGTCTGTATGACGTCAAGTTTTTCTTGCGGGCTAATGATATTTCAGAAACCTATAGAGTCCAAACAAAAACTGATGAACTTAAGTTTTTGAAAATCATTAAACCATCTAGTGTAGCATCTATAAATCTAGAGAGTTTAAAAGCAAACCTTAATGAATACTCAGTTATAGACCAAGAACATCTATTAAAAACATCTAAACTAACCTCAATCTTAGTAGAAGGAGGGGTAGCTTATTACTATACGCAAGATTTTGTGGCTGGCGAGACATTAGATAGCATGTTAAAACGTGAAGTCTATATTCCTACTCATACAGCATGTCGATTAGTAAAAAATATTGCTGATATATGCGCTAGTGCGGAGATACTATCTTTTCCCTATGTCACACCTGATAATGTTTATCTAAGCTATATAGAAGAGAAGCCTATTGTTTATTTAGCCGCATTCAATATCAATAATACTCTCAAAGATAGTACTAGAAAAGTGTCAAGATCATACTTAGCTTATCTGGATAACCCTGATACTTCTAATATTAACTATTCATTAGCTACCCTACTTTATCGGTGCCTGTTTGGCGTTCTACCTTGGCAATACGATATCGATTGGTATGAAGATAAAAAGACTGTTTTCACTCAAATTGAGTCTCATAGAAATCAACACGCCATTTCTAAGTCGAGTACTTTTACTCAGTTTATACCTAACGAACTAAAGGCTATAATTTTCGATACGTTGAATAGTACTAATAATTACCGTTTTGTCGAACAGCTTAATAGCTTTATTAAAAGTTACTATGAATTTGCTTTTTCTAGTTCACAAATTGAACTTACCAAAAAAACTACCCTGCCCCCTACTTCTAAAAAATTTGGTCTAAGTGAAGTGGCAGGTATGGATGAATTAAAATCCCTGTTACAAGCAGATATTGTTGAACCTTTAAAAAATAAAATAGCTTATAAAAAATATGGAATTAGGCCACTAAATGGGGTTTTATTCTATGGACCACCTGGGTGTGGTAAAACTTTTATCGCTAAGCAATTAGCTTATGAGTTAAATCATACATTTTTTGAGATTAAGCCTTCAGATATTGCTAGTCCTTACGTGCATGGCACCCAACAAAAAATAGGAGAGTTATTTAAACAAGCTCATGATAAGGCACCTTCTGTTATCTTTATAGATGAAGTGGACGCTATTTTACCGAGCCGAGATAGTGCCAATATGGACCAGCATTATTCAGCGGAAGTTAACGAGTTTCTTTCACAACTTACTGAATGTAGCGAAAAAGGTATACTTGTTATAATGGCAACCAATCGACCAAGTGTTATTGATAACGCGATATTGCGTACTGGACGAATTGACAAAACAATTTATATCCCACTACCTGACGTTACTACTCGAATCGCTTTGTTAAGGCTCTTACTAAAAGACAGACCTACAGATCCTTCAATAGATCTCGATAGTATAGCCCTTTTACTATCGAGCTATACATCAAGCGATATTAAATATATCGTTAATGAAACCGCTAAGTTGGCACTACTGGATGAGAGTAATATAAATGCAGAACAACTATCATCTGTTATTCGTAAAACTAAGTCGTCTGTTGATTACAATCAAATAGAAAAGTTTGATTCTTTTAGTAAATTGCAAAGGTCTTAATAAACTAGCTTTATAATTTATACGGTTTCTTCAGTATAGCTCAGTTATGTATATAAACGTTTTGCTATTTTGCAATAGTTATTGGCCAGTATTAATGACATTAGAGTTTGTGATAACTCTATTCATAAGAGCGAGTTATATTAACAATATATAACAATAATATTTTAGGTCAGTTTCTTTACTATATTAATTAAGTATTTAGCATATGCGCCAATTCGTTTGTTGGTATAACTGTTGGTATAAGTAATAATATTTTTAAATAAATCCAGTTAAATCAATACCTTATTTATGTTATGTGGTTGATACTGGGCCCACCACATATTGAAAAACAAAAACCCCTTCAAATCTATTAGGCTTGAAGGGTTTTTTTGTTGTCTAAGTTTTCGGAAAATCCCTACATGCTATTACTTGCATAGCATGTAGGGATTAGGTATGAATTTTAACTTTCTCAGGTGATGTTGTTAATATCAGGGTTTACCATTATTCAAACAAATTAATATGGCTTAACTTTATAGATTTTACTTCATCCAGCTTGAAGCAACAGATAAGCGCTCACCACACTCAGCGACGATACGTTCAATGAGCTCGACACAAGTAGGGATATCGTCGATAAGACCGACAACTTGACCTGCGGTGATAACCCCGTTATCCACCTCTCCTGAATTCAGTGCGGCTTGACCACGCGCACCAGCGACTAGCGGACGTATCTCAGCAAATTCAACGCCGCCTTCTTGATGCTCCATTGAGACGACTTCTTCTGATATGGCATTTTTGAGGACGCGCGCGGTATTGTTTAGCGTTCTAAAGATCAGACGGGTATCACGCTCTGTGGCATTGACCAAGGCTTGCTTGATATCATCGTGCATTGGCGCCTCGACAGTGGCGCAAAAACGCGTGCCCATGTTGATGCCTTCAGCACCTAATACCAAAGCGGCCGCCAGTCCTCGACCATCGCCGATACCGCCAGAAGCGAGGATAGGGACGGAAAGCTGTTTGGCAGCAGCAGGAATCAATATCAGACCACCAATGTCTTCCTCCCCTGGGTGACCTGCGCATTCAAAGCCATCGATCGATATAATATCGATGCCTTGACGTTCAGCCGATAGCGCATGACGCACAGTGACGCACTTATGAATCGTAATTAAATTGGCGGCTTTGGCTTTAGCGATAAAGGTTTTTGGATTGCTTCCAGCCGTTTCTAAAATCTTGACCCCACTATCGATAATCGCATCCATATATTCATCGTAAGGCGGTGGATTGATGGAAGGTAAAATGGTTAAATTGACGCCAAAAGGCTTATCCGTCATCGTGCGGCAACGTTCAATTTCTTTGATTAATGCTTCAGGGGTCGGCTGGGTTAGAGCAGTGATTATACCTAAGCCACCAGCATTTGAGACAGCAGCAGCCATCTCAGCAGTGCCAACCCACATCATCCCTCCTTGGATGATTGGGTATTTGATATTAAGCAGTTCGGTAATTCTGGTTTTCATAGCTACTCCTTTTAGGGTTTATAAGCCTATATAAGGGTATTGGAGAGACGATCGTTCGACTTTAATTAATCGATCAGACCGCACTCAATAAGGTAATTACCATACTGCTCACGCATATCTTTTTTGAGCATTTTTCCCGTACCATTAAGCGGAACGGCCTCTACAAAGATTACAGCGTCAGGAAGCTGCCATTTTGCAAGCTTACCTTCATAATGAGCAATTAAGGCTTCCTCCGTTAACTCCTCACCAACCCCCAACTGAGTAATAATTATTGGACGTTCATCCCATTTTGGATGCTTAGCGCCGATGACCGCCGCCATAGCTACCGCCGGATGTGACATAGCAATATCCTCAAGCTCCACTGAGGAAATCCACTCACCGCCTGATTTTATTAAGTCTTTAGCACGGTCACGGATGCTTAAATAACCATCCTCATTAATCGTTGCAATGTCACCTGTATCAAACCAACCGTCTGCTTCAAGTGCCGACTCTTCACTATTAAAGTAAGTATCGACAATCCAATATCCTCGAATTTGCACGTTACCCGAGGTCTTACCATCGTTAGGAAGCAGCTTATTATTCTGCTCATTATCAACAATACGAATCTCAACCCCAAAAGGCGGACGACCCTGTGTTAGACGTATCTTTAACTTATCTTCTTCTGATAACTCGCTATGTTTGGCCTTCAGCTGATTGGCGGTCCCTAGCGGACTGGTCTCAGTCATACCCCAAGCATGTAAGGTATTGCAATCGAACTCATCACGGAAAGCCTTAATCATAGACGACGGACAAGCTGAGCCACCAACGACGTTACGCTTAAGACTAGGCAGTTTAGTACCCGTCTCTTTGGCCGCTACTAGTAAGCTTTGCCAAATAGTCGGTACGCCAACCGCAATATTAACCTTATACTCATCAATCATAGCCGCTAAACTGTGTCCATCTAGATTTGGCCCTGGTAGCATCAATGAGGTTCCAATCATTGCAGCTGCATAAGGCAAACCCCAAGCATTGGCATGAAACATCGGAACTACGGGCAATACTGTATCTTGTGACGATAAATTCATTGAATCAGGTAAGCTGGCCGCGAAGCTATGTAGCACCGTGCTACGATTGGTATATAACACACCTTTGGGATTGCCCGTGGTGCCTGAGGTGTAGCATAGCGAGCTTGGCGCATTCTCATCAAGTTCAGGCCATTCATACTCATCTGACTCATCATCTATCAGATCATCATAGAAGATAACCTCAGGTAGTTATGCTCTGACTTCTTCATCTACTGCAGTCATACAAACGAAGTGTTTAACTGTGCGCAGATGGTCTTTGACCCCTAATACTAGCGGTAAAAACGTCTTTTCGAAAAACAGTACTTGATCCTCAGCATCATTAACCACATAGATAATTTGCTGCGGGAATAAGCGCGGATTGATAGTGTGACATACCATGCCGGAGCCAGACACTCCGTACCATATCTCAAGGTGACGACGGTTATTCCAAGCGATGGTCGCTAAGCGATCACCCTCCTCCATACCTAGCTTGGCTAAAGCATTTGCGAGGCGCTTACTATTACTATGGATGGTTGTCCAATCAGTATGGGTTGTACTACCATCAGTCTCACGTGAATAAATGGGCGTATCGCCATGGTAATTGGCAGCGTGATCGATTAAGTGGCTAATCAACAATGGCCGTAGCATCATCTGTCCGAGCATACTTTCCTCCTTGAAAGGTCGTTCTGAATAATAAATATTAAATACCAATATAAAGTACTGGTATCGTAAAATAGTTTTTACATAAAACGCGATGCCAACTCTTTCATGATCTCGTTGGTACCGCCATAGATTTTTTGTACTCGGGCATCAGCATATAGCCTAGCAATTGGATATTCCATCATGTAGCCATAACCACCAAATAGTTGTACGCATTCATCCATGACGATGCATTGCTTTTCGGTCACCCAATACTTAATTAAAGCCGCATGTTGAACCGTTAGCTCTTTTTCCAGTAATGATTCAATAGCAGCATCGCATAGCGCACTTGAAGCGATATAATGACTGTTACACTCTGCTAATTTAAAGCGAGTGTTTTGAAAACTCCATACTGGCTTACCAAAAGTGGTGCGCTCTTTGGTGTAATCAATGGTGAGATCCAGTGCCAATTTCATGGCACCAACCCCCGCCAAGGCGACGATGAGACGCTCTTGCGGCAGCTCTTGCATCAGCTGCATAAACCCCATACCTTCAACCGTACCCAAGAGGTTCTTTTGTGGCACTCGCATATTACTAAAAAACAGCTCCGAGGTATCTTGAGACGCCATACCGAGCTTTTTTAGCTTCTTGCCACGCTCAAACCCGGGCGCATTGTCCGTCTCTACTACAATCAGCGAAACGCCTTTCGCCCCTTGCTCTCTATCCGTTTTGCAAGCCACGATTATTAAATTGCCCAATTGACCATTAGTAATAAAGGTTTTAGAGCCATTGATAATATAATCATCACCGTCTTTGACTGCGAAGGTTTTGATATTCTGTAAGTCAGAGCCTGTACCCGGCTCAGTCATCGCGATTGCACCAATCAGCTCACCGGTCGCCATCTTGGGTAGCCATTTCTGCTTTTGCTCTTCGGTACCATGATGCAAAATATAAGGGGCGACAATTCCTGAATGCAAAAAGCCGCCAAAACCTGCTTGATTGGCTTCTGACTGTGCATAAATCAGCGCCGCTTCATGACGAAAATCACCGCCTGCGCCGCCATATTCCTCTGGCATCGAGGCGCATAAAAAGCCCATCTCGCCAGCTTCTAGCCAAGCTGCGCGGTCAAGCATGCCGTTCTCACGCCATTTTTCATCATGCACTTCCCAACCTTTAAACACTTTTAGCGCACTCTCATGCAGCATCTCGATTTCTTCATCCATCCACTTCGGTTTAAAACAGGCGATAGTCATAAAGTCTTCCTTGATATGGTATTAGTTTTAATGGATATTAAACTTCTTACACGGATAATATAATAAAAAATTATAAAATAGTAATTAATATTACCTTTTATAAAGTTATAAAAATACATATTAATACTAGCCTAGTTGCTTTTATCTTATAA
The DNA here is from genome assembly GCF_013248965.1 of Psychrobacter okhotskensis. Taxonomy (GTDB): domain Bacteria; phylum Pseudomonadota; class Gammaproteobacteria; order Pseudomonadales; family Moraxellaceae; genus Psychrobacter; species Psychrobacter okhotskensis. The sequence continues at coordinate 18,816 of NZ_JABRVQ010000015.1, forward strand.
AATAAATCTTACATTTGCAACAGAGTTCATTATAATGGTAATTATAATTATCCTAAATATTAACTGCTGGTTTTAAAAATTGATAAGCTAGAATTATCAAGGAGATACTAAATATGAAAACCACTCGCTCAAAAGCGCAAGCAAGTAGCAAAACTGACATTGATAAAAAAAGCGCCAAAAATAAACGTGGCAAACATAAAAGCAACTCTGCTAATTTGACTGCTCAAACGGAGTCTTTAGCCTTAGCGCCATTGTCCGATATGCGCCCTGCTACTTTAGATAAAATAGAGAAAGCCGTACGCCAGCTTTTTGCTAGTAGTGATGCTAGCGATATTACGATGATACAAATTGCTAAGGCTGCAAACGTCTCGTTGCAAACACTCTATAAGTATTTTGGCGATAAACAAACGGTACTTTATACTATTATGGATATAGTGCTTGGTAGGCTAGCGACAAGGATGATGGATCATTTGCAAGGTATTGATAGCGTAGAAGATCGTCTGCGTAAGACGTTATGGGTGTGCTTAGATTTTGTCGACACTCATCCTGACGCCGTGATGGTGTTATCGAAGGTATCGATAGCGCGTTTTCATAACATCGCTATTTACAATAATAAAGAGCTTATCAATGCTTTTTTGAGCGTGCTTGAGGATGGTCAAAAGCGAGGGGTACTGGTGGAGACGGTTCCACTGCATATCTTATTTGACGTGTTTATGGGGTTTATCAGCCGTCTCGGTATTATGAAAACGATTCGTCAAGCAGATGCCCCGCTCAATGCAAATTTTGATGCCTTATTTGATATATTATGGCGTTCGATGTCAAAACCTGAGGCAATGCAAAACTCGTCTTAGTAGCGCTAGAAGAAGAGAGACACCACTTTAATAAAACCCTCTTATCAGCCGTCCTGAATTAGTTGACTACCACAATAATGAAAAAAGCCAAATGCTACTTTTAACGGTAACGTTTGGCCTTATTATATGTATAGTCAAAATATCCTAAAAACGCGACGGTATTGCTGATATCAATTTTTTGTCGCCTCTGTCTGCGCAGGCACAGCAAGCAAGAAAAATAGATATCAGCAGTGTGTGATGGTTCGATATTATTTTTCACTGACTATATTTTATTATGAGTGCTTTTTAGCAGCTACTTTTTGACTACTAAAAAGAAGTACGACGATAGTTGCGGTATTTTGGTAACCAAAAATTGGCTTGTAATTGACGTTCTAAATTCTCTGCCGTGACAGGTAGCGCCAATTTATCTTCAATTGCTTGTCGTGCAACTGCGTAGGCTATTTTTTCACTGATCTCTCTAATGACTCTAATTGGCGGTAATATTGCACCTGGTGCTTTTTCATATTCCATAGATATATCTGCCAGTGCTTGGCTTGCGGCCATTAACATATTATCGCTGATACCCGTCGCACGTGAGGCTAACACTCCTAGGCCAATACCGGGGAAAATATAGCTGTTATTACACTGCGACACTTCGAAAGTCTGACCTTCAAAAGTGGTGTGAGGAAAAGGGCTTCCGGTTGCAATAATTGCGCGACCTTTGCTCCAATTGGTCACTTCTTGCGGCGTTGCTTCGACACGAGACGTTGGGTTTGAAAGCGGTAAGACAATGGGATGTTCAGTATTAGCACATAACGTTTCGATCACCTCTTGGGTAAACAGACCTTTTTGGCCACTGACGCCAAATAATACCGTTATTTTTGCTTGTTTCACCACTTGGGCTAAACCAAGCTTCTTACTTTTATCCCAATTTGCAATGGCCGATTCTTTTTGTACCAACGGTTCTTGGAATTTTTGTAGCTCTGTCATGCTATCAGTAAGTAGGCCATAACGATCCACCATAAATACTTGGCTACGCGCCTGCGCCTCCGTTAACCCTTCACGCTGCATTTGGCGAATGATATGCTCGGCGATACCGCAACCTGCAGATCCTGCACCCAAAAACGCTATTTTTTGTTCGCTAAGCTTTTGACCCTTATTTAAACACGCTGCAATCAAGGTGCCGACTGAAACAGCAGCAGTACCCTGAATATCATCATTGAAGCAGCATAATTGGTCACGATATCTATTCAATAATGGCGTCGCGTTCTCTTGGGCAAAATCTTCAAATTGCAATAATGCCTCTGGCCAGCGACGTTTGACCGCTTGAATAAACAAGTCTACAAACTCATTATAGTCATCACCAGAGATGCGTGGATTTCTCCAGCCCATGTACATAGGGTCGTCAATTAGCTGTTGATTATTGGTGCCGACGTCTAACAAAATCGGTAAGCAGTAAGCTGGGCTAATACCACCACAAGCCGTATATAACGCTAACTTACCAATGGGAATCCCCATACCGCCAATACCTTGGTCGCCTAGGCCTAATATACGCTCACCATCGGTGACAACGATTACCTTCACATTTTGTTTGGTGGCATTTTGCAGCATGTCATCGATTTTATGGCGCTCAGGATAAGAGATAAACAAACCACGTTTGCGGCGATAAATTTGCGAGAATTTTTCACATGCTTGGCCAACGGTTGGGGTATATATGAGCGGCATGACTTCTTCAATATGCTGTTCAATTAGATGATGAAATAAGGTTTCATTAGTGTCTTGTATATTACGCAGATAAATATGCTTATCCATATCACTAGTGAATGAGCGCAGTTGATGATAAGCGCGCAGAGATTGCTCTTCAATCGTCTCAATGTTATGAGGTAGCAAGCCTGTCAGATTAAAGCTATCACGCTCTTCTGATGAAAAAGCGCTGCCTTTATTTAGTAAAGGGGTTTCTAATAATGCAGGACCTGCAAAGGGAATATATAGTGGACGTTTGGTTTGCATAATAAAGTCTTCTTATTAATTATTAAAGGCGTATGGATGAAAAATCAATGGGTCAAATATTTTACTGATTTATCAGAGCGTGTTGAAAAAATCGTAGTGGTGAACTTGGTAAAACAGCCACTCTATGATGAGTGTATCATGACCAAAAAATTGCAGAGCAATAATGCGGAATTCAAAGCAGAAGCGGTCAAAAGAAGGCATGCTTGTCGTCACAGCAACCTATTATACTGGAGTGCTGACCGTTCTTGAAGGAATCAAGCCACTTAAACGCCAATTAAAAATAGCGGAAGAGAAATGAGAGATATTAAATAAGGAAGGATTAAGCTTCAAACAATTAACCTGAATATTTAACTATAGTCGATGTACTCTAAAAAGAACATAGCGCTACTGGGATGCTGTCTTTAAATATGGGTTGCGCAGCCTATGGGAACGCAGCACGTAAGTAACATTTATACCAGTAGCGCGTTTAAATTTATATAATCGTTTTATTTTCAATGAACTATAATATCAAACTATTCACTAGCGTAAATCATCAACGACCGCCAACATAGCAACTAGCGACGCTTCACCCAGTTTAGCAGAACGCTCTGGTGACCAGCCTGTATCCTCAAAAGGTAAATTATTATTGTCTTTAAACGGCATCTCTAAAGTATTGGCAAGGCAATCAAAACGTTCCGCCACCCAGTGAGTTGCGATAGTCATATTGGCCGTACCTGGCGCATCAATGTCATAGCCAACTTCGGACTGAAAATCAGCACTGGCTATCTTTAACACCTCGGAGAATTTATCGCGTAAACGGGCAAGGCGGTCACTATAACTTGGTGTGCCTTGCGACCCTGCTAAGAAAACATAAGGTAAGGCTTCATCACCATGCACATCATAAAATAGGTCAACGCCTGTCGTCTCCATTTTATTAATGACATGAAAGACTTCAGGGCTTTTTTCTAAGCTTGGATTGGACCATTCACGGTTTAAGTTCGTCCCGACAGCATTGGTACGCAGATGTCCACGCACACTACCATCAGGGTTCATATTGGGTACAATATAGACGTTCGCTTTTTCTAATAATAATTTAGCAGTAGCGTTATCACTGTCTAAGAGGCTATATAATAGTCCCTCAACCAGCCACTCAGCCATGGTTTCGCCCGGATGCTGACGTGCCGTGATCCAAATGTTGCGTTTATTGACCTCATTATTGCCATCGCTAATGTTAACTAAGGTTAAATCGCGCTTATCCAGCGTTTCGCCTAAATGTTCTAAGGTTACCAAGGGATGCGTTTGTACAGCTGCCAATAAGTCTTGATGACGCTCATAACTGTACGGGGCAAAGTAGGCAATTTGAATGGTATCGCATTCAAGCTCTACTGTTATGGTCAACTTGCCATCTGTATAAGAGGTCGGTAGACGGAACCAATACTCCCGATCATAGGAGGCAACCGCTTGGTAATTCTCCCAGCCTGCAAGGTAGGATGCCTGCCCTGCATTCACAATATTCAGCACATACTGCTCGCCCACTTCGCCTGATAAACGAAAGTTAAACCACTGAAAAAACTCTTCGCCAACGTCAGGACGAATCGCCAACTGAATGTTGTTTTTATTGTCCAAGTTAATAACGTCAATATTACCCGCATCGAAATTTGCCGTGATATGCATAACTTTTCCTTCCTTCATTATTATCATCGTTTTTGAGACTACTTATCTTTAAGCTGAAACAATAACAGTCTGGTTAACTCATCTGACTCTGTGTCTTTATGAGCTTAAATATAACATTTTTTCTTTAGATGTCGCCTCTTCTTTGCTGCCTCAGCGTGCTTTTTCAAGCATCACTGCCAAACATCGCTCTCAAACGTTATCCGCAAAAGATTAACCATCATTATTTTCTTAACTTATCGAGGTTAAGCCCTTCTCTTTTATATGCTCAGTCTTAAATAAATTTAAAAGACAGAAATCATTTCTCAGCCTCAAAATATAAGAAAGCCTGTCACGCTGGATATTTTATAGCATGACAGGCTTAACAAAGGCATGTGCTCAATCTAAGTGATAATAACTAATTTACTGTAAATAACCATCTTCAGACATTAATTCAGGGGGAAGCTCCGTCTCTCCCAATGCTTCGAGCAGATTGATTTCGATGGTGCGGGATATAGCAGTGAGGGGCAAGTGATTGGCAGCAACGCCAAAAGGATCGGTAATTTCTTCATTGAGTGCATCTAAACCAAAAAAAGTATAGGCAATGACACCGCAAACCAAAGGAGTGACCCAGCCCAAAGATGTTGCCAAGCCAAAAGGCAGCATAAAGCAATATAGATAGGTGGTACGATGCACGAGTAAGGTATAGGCAAATGGCAAAGGCGTATTATGAATGCGCTCGCAAGCTGCCAATACTATCGTCATCGAGGTCACACGCTCATCCATGTTCTGTATCATAAGATCTGATGATAGCTGCTGGCGTCGACTATATCCGAGCTTTTTACCCATTAGGCGCAGTAGATACTCGGGTAGATTGCCTGCTTGGCGCATACTAATGTGATGCTCCGGCTCTACAAATCGCTCGACATCCTCCCATGGAGACGTCTTGCGAAGCCTGTGCCGCAGTGCGTGCGTAAAAGCAATCGTCAGATGAATCATAGACTGCTGTGTGTGGCGTCCAGTCTCAGTTTCATCGTCTATAAAAGAGAGGACTTGGCGGGTAAAGCTACGAGCATCATAGACCAGTTGCCCCCATAAACACCGACCTTCCCACCAGCGTTGGTAGCTTGCATTGTTACGAAAGCCTAAAAACAACGATAAGGCGATACCAAGCAAGGTAAATGGCGCAGCACCATAAGAGGAAAAAGAGCTTGGGAACCAATGCTGAACCGCTGAAATGATGGCACTTAGTAGGGTAATCAGCAAAACTTGGGGGTAAATATGGGGTATGACAGAGCCGCGCAAAGTAAAAAGTATTCTGAATGCATTCGGTTTTTGCCAAACGATCATGAGAGCTTCCTATTAATATAATATTGGTACGCGCGGTATCAAATACATGATTTGATCGATGATGCGATTAGCCCATTTACACAGGCACTAGCGGCTGGGGTAATAATGACTGGCGATTTTAGCATTAAATCTTTTACCGCTGTTGAGGCAGTTGTGTAATAAGTAGAATACAGTTATTAAAAAATGGAATATTTAGGGCGTACGCCATAAAATTACCCCCATCAGTTGCATCCAACTGATGGGGGTAGGCTTAAATTCTTATATCAAATCTTTAGATCAAATCCTTTTTAGATAACGTAAAGGATTTGTAGGGCATGTCATCGTACCCTTCTTTAATAATCTACAGTGTAGCTCAAGCCGTAAGTTGTGCCCGAGGCAGGTAGACGATTCAAGTCGCCATAAGTTGTTTGATGATAGACCGTTAGATAATCCTTATTGAGTAAGTTATAAACCCCATAGTCTACTCGGCCTACTGGCATTTTTACTTGTCCCAAAACGTCTAGTGTCATATAACCTGTCACTGGCAATGCGCTAGAATCAGGGTCTTTCTGTTGATCCTTAAAGGCTTTATCATCACCGCCAATTGCTAACGCTTGTAGACGTACATTACTGCCTTCATCAAAGTTGTATTGCGCAAATGCGGTGCCTTTAAGTGGCGTCAAGCGCACGGCATCGAGCTCCAACCAATCGCCATCTTTGTCGTACTGACCACGGGTATAGGCGACACTGCCACCCACTTGCCATTGCTCATTAATATCGTGACTGAATGAGCCTTCTACGCCGTAGACACGCTCATCGGTATCGACCACTTCTACCGTATAGTCATTGGTAAAGCGTACCGTTTTGTCTGATTCGTTATAAAAACCGCTCAAGCGTGCCGCTGTATCACCGTGTTTTCCTTGCCAACCAAACTCATAGTTATTGGTTGCAATCGGTTGAACATTGTCTGAATTAACCACGAAACCGGCACGCACATCACGCAGTGCTCGCTGTATATCTGCGGTATCAAGACCTTGTGAAAAATTGGCAAACAATTGATCTTTCGGTGTTATCTGATAGCTGGTACCAAGATTGAAAAGTACTTTGTCATGGTCGGTGTTGCCTTTTTCTACGTCGCCTGCTTGATAGTCAATGCCATAAGCTGCACTTGTCCCGCTAATAGCAGCACTATTAAAATACTCTTCAAGCAGCTGCTCATAGATGGGCGTAAAGGTATCAGTCTCTGACTTCAATTTTTGGTAACGCACACCAGCACTGGTATGCCACTTGTCGGTCAAGTCAACATCTGCATTGACAAAAGCACCCCATTTATCGATGGTGGTATCTGGTCCACCACTGTAAGTAAGCCCATTGGTTTGGGCGGTCAAGCCATTACTAGCAATAAACGTGTTTAGATCTTGACCATAATAGGTCTGCTCACTGTTTTCGCGTTCGACATCCACACCATAACTAAATAGGGTATTTTTGCCTGCGATTTCGGTTTCAGTTTGCATCGCTGCACGCAGACCCATTACCTCAATCTCTGCTTCTGATTGAGTGACAAATGTTGCAGCGCTCTTTAGTTTTTTCAATGCAATTTCATCAGTGAGGCCATTTGCCTGCCATACTTCAGCTGCTTGGTCTCCTGCAGTTTTACCTGAAGGATAAAAACGACCCTTTTCGTTTCTGTAGTAGCCCGTTACACTTAAGCTAGAACCTGAACCCGCAAAATCATCATCACTATAATTTAAATTCACGGAGCTTTTTTCGGTATAAGGCTGGTTTTCTACGTTGGCGCCATCAACGGCTTTTAAAGATGGTGGTGCATCCTCAGGTTTTAACAAGACCTGTAAATTATCACCATAATCTGGGCCATAGTCAGTATCTTGCTTATCTTTATAGTAAGTCGCTGCGAGATCAAGACGTTGGGTATCCGTTAGCTCTACACCTAAGCTACCATTCACACTTAGTGACTCGGTATCTTGTTGATCCGTTTGATTGACATCAGGACTAACTCGGTCGCCTTTGCTATCGAACTTACCACCTTTGGTCTCATAATCAACATCTAAGCGTCCATAAGCCCGCTCGCCGCCATACCCTAAGGTTTGCCCTACATTATAGCCAAATGAATCTGAGTCAAAGTCGCGGCTACTACTAACGCCCACTCTGGTTTGTCTAATAGGGCCATAACCCACCAGAGATTTAGTCACAAGGTTAATCAGGCCACCTGACGCGCCAGCACCATAGATACTAGTGGCACCCGAAAGCACCTCTACCCGCTCAAGCTGTGACGTATCAATACTGTTAAGCTCACGTGAAAGACTGCGTGAACCGCTTAATGGTACACCATTTAGCAAAAACTGTACTGGACGGCCATGCATGGTGGTGCCGTAGTTACTGGTCGAACCACTACTGGCACCCAAGCTCGGAATCAGCTGTGCCAAGATGTCACCAGTAGTACGATTGCCTGTCGCCTGCATCTGCAGCTCATTTTCGGTAATTACCTGCGTGACGGCAGGCATCTCGCTAATTTTTTGTGCCAGAGCCGTACCTGTTCTGGCGTTAGCAGTGACCGTAATGGCATCCAAAGTCACGTTTGGCTCATCACTAGCAGCTGAATTTTCGACTGTATCTGTCGTTGAAACGTCGATATTAGTTTCTGCATATAGTTGTTGACTGATACAAAGCGTAAGAACGGATAGAGCAACTTGATGATGGCGTTTCATATTCACTTCACTTAATTGGAGGGTCAAATAGTGGTAAAAGTTATATTTAGCTAATAATACTGTGTGTACTAAGTTTGTGAATGATATTGTAAATGATAATCATTTTTATTTCTACAATTATTTACAATATTGTGAATGCCATCCTTGGCTAAAAGAGCTTGCTTAAGCGTTGTTTAAGTAATGGCTACTTAAATAGTTGATCTAACTGATTATGACGATAAGCATCAAAAAATAGCTGAAACTTAACGTCATCTTCGCGGTGTTTCTTTTGGCAGTCTGCTGATAGTTGTTGTGCCATGGCAGCAGACAATACAAACACCCCATCATTATCCATAATGGCAATATCGCCTGAGCAAATGGACGTTGTTTGTTCACTAAAGTAATAATAAATATTGGACACGACCTTCCCTTGTTCCTCATTACTTTTGAAGGTAGTAACGGCACTGATACCCTGTGCAAATACAGGGAAACCTAACTTACTTTTATCCAGTGGGTGAAAAGGACAATTGATTAATGATGCCCACTGCTCTGCGGCGATTAATGCCTAGTGCCAAAAATCAATGATATTTCCGTCTTGATAAGTTAAAGTAAACCCCGATACGGGGTGTTTGTTTATGGGGATCGTGGTAATTTGCACGCTGAAGGGATTGTGAATAATAAAATCACCGCGATGACCACCAGTATTTCTTGAATCGAGCTTGCCATGCCGTCACTACTACCTGCTGCTAATAACTGCGCACTTCGACTGCCTATATAAAGGGTGGACAGCGTGATAAATATAGTAGAGATGATACGGCGACTGATGTTATTAAGGGCGGCTCCCTCAGTGACCGCGTCTTTGGGTAAGCTGCTAAAACCAACGGTAGTGGTCGGCAGATACGCCAAACCTACCCCAATACCTCGCACACTCATAATTAGCATTAATAGCCAAAGCGTAGGCTGATACAAGCACCATGCCAGCATCAAAGTAGACAGCGCACTAATCGCAATTCCTACGATGCCAATCCCTCGGGCACCTTGCTTATCTACCATCTTGCCAGCGTAATGCGTGGTGATACTGGCCACGAGCGTCGCGACCATCAGGACAATACCTGTCCATAAAGCACTTTCGCCCATCACATCTTGTATCACCACGGGCAATAACAAGAGACACAGCATCAAACCGACTGTTTGGCTAATGCTGATGATATTACTGTGCAAATAGGTTTTATTATTGAACAAGCGCACGTTTAATAATGGATATTTCTGCCGCCGCTCATATGCCCACCAAACCATCGCGGACAGTAGAAACCCAATAGATAATAAACCCAACGTGGCTATCTTTAATAAGCCATCACTGCTGAGTAGCCCGCCAGTGAAGTCTACCTTCAGCGTACTCAGCCACACCATCATGGTCAATAGCCAAATGAGTAAGCTGATAAACCCAATGGTATCGAAAGGGCTTTTTTTATCATGTGAGCGCATATCAGGTATTAACCACCACACCATCGCCATGACCGCCGCACTGAGTGGCAAGGTAATGGCAAACAGTGTCCACCACGCAAACTGCTCAACCAAGTAAGCACCGACCAAAGGGCCAAACGCCAACGACATCATAATGACAATGCCCCATAGCGCCATTACTCTGCCGTGCTGTTTCTGCGGATAAATCTGATATAGCATACCAATAGACAGCGGGATAATCAGACCGCCACTCAGTCCTTGTATGGCTCTGGCAATGATGACAAAGCTCATGCTAGACGCCAGCATGCCAATGACTGAGCCCAGCATAAATCCAAAAATTGCCGCCAAATAAACATGCTTAAACGGAAACTTTTTGTTTAAGTAGCCACTCAGCATTAGCCCTACACTCATGGCCAAGACATAAGCATTTAACACCCAGCCCCCCATCACGATATCGACATCAAACGCCGACATAAAGACAGGAATCGCTGGATTGAGCGCACTATTACTAAAGCTGACCACCGTACCGCCGAGCAGTAGTGTCAGTAACACCTGCTGTACCTGTTTGTCGGTAAAGCCATTACCACTACTATTCGAGGCTTCGTTTATAGGCGACTCATTGGTAGATGCCTTATTTATAGGGGCGTTGCTCATTAAGCAGCGGCACCATAAAATTGGGTGATGGTCGGCATGACTTGCTCCTAGTTATTATTTGGCTAGCCTGACGAGCACGTCATCCAATCTTGCTGAAATTTAGCATCGTTATTCTTATCAAAATGCTGATCAAATAAGGTTAGATAAGCCTCTGCTGAATGAAGTCAAAATTGTCGGCTATTCAATGCTTGCAGACATGAGCTATCTATTTGCTGAGGCTGGCACCTTACGAATGAGCCATAAGAAATATCCACCACCGATAATGGCAGCAATCGTGCCCGCAGGCAGCTCATAAGGAAAAATAACGTAACGGCCAATCCAATCTGCTATCACCATTACCCCTGCCCCTAAAAGCGCAGCTAGTGGCAATTGCCGTTCAAGCTTCACAGCTCCCAGTGAAGTCGCCAAATGTGGCACCATCAAACCAATAAAACTCAATGGCCCGACCGCGAGTGTACTGGCCGTACTTAGCGCTGCTACCAATACCAATAGTGCAAGCGTCACTGGTGTCACTGCCACTCCCAAATTACGAGCGATTCCTGTACCCAAACCAAGCACGCGCAGCGGTTTTATAATCAGCAAACTGAGCGCAAATAAAATAAGGGCAATGCCAATAAGATACCAAACCGTACTCGGCTGGGCGCTATAAGTCGTCCCTGATAGCCAACTCAGCATCGCTTCTAGGCGCGGGTCACCAGATAATTTGACCATATGCATCACCCCATCCATCATCGCGGCAATACCGATGCCCACCAATAATAGATAGCCTGAGCTTACCTTGCGTGCCAGCCAAATGATTAGTAATAGCACAGCCATCGCCCCTGATAATCCTGATATCAGCAACATCCCTGCCCCAGCGGACAACCCCAAGCTTGGTAACAGCAAAAATCCTAAAATGACGCCAAGTGCCGCCCCCGAGCTCACACCTAAAACCTCGGGGCTTGCCATCGGATTACGGGTAAGCGTTTGCAATAATACGCCAGCGATAGCCAACATAAGACCCGTTGCCGCCGCGCTCAAACTGCGTGGCAGCCGATACTGCTGGGTGATCGCCCAATCCGTACTAAGCCCCCAGCCATTGACGTCTTGGACAAAAAGACAAGCCAGCATGATAAGTGCGAGCACGCCAATACCCCATCGCCAAAATGCGATGGATATATGCTTGCCTGTAAGCATCGGTGTCACGGTTTCTATACGCTCGCGGCGCTGTCGCAAAATCAGCCAAATAATCAGTGGCGCACCAAGAATACCTGTCAGCGCTCCTGCTGGAATTTGCATATCGAGTATCGGCTCTAACAGTAGCGCGACATTACTGGTCAGCCATAAAAGTAGCGCACCTAGAGCAAAGGCAGCTGCCAAGCGTTTGCTAATGGAGGAGATACCCAGCGCATTGACCAAACTGGCAGCACCAAGACCAATAAAACCAATCAGACCCACTTCACTAATGACCAAAGCCGTCACGATAGCCACGATGAGCACCACCAATGCACGTATACCATTAATAGGCACACCCAAACGCTTGGCTTGCAAATCATCTAAGCTCATTAGGGTTAACGGCTTTAGCAGCGGCAGACACACGAGCGCCATTACGACTGCCGTAATCGCCAGCATCGTACTGGTATGCCAGCTATTTTGTGCCAAAAAGCCAGCCGCCCATGACAGCATGCCATTGCTACGCTCAGCGAAAAACAACACCAGTACATTGGCAACGGCGGCGAGCAAAATATTCACCACCAGACCCGCTAATATTAAAATTAAAGGGTTAAAGCGACTGGGTGCTGCCAAAGCAAATACCAGTCCCATACTAATAAGCGCACCGGCAAAGGCCACATAAAGCCCACCATAAATCGCCAAGCTTGGCAAAAATAGCGTCACGATAAGCATGGCTAATTGTGCTCCCACGCCGACGCCTAAGGTGGTGTCTGAGGCCAATGGGTTTTTGACCAATTGTTGCAGCAAAATACTGACGACGCCCAGCAATCCCCCTGCCAATAGCGCCACTATACTGGTCGCCACTATATGCAGCTGCGTCGCCATACTGGTAATATCCAATTGCGCACTGGGCAGCAATAAATCGCTAACGGGCCGCGTCCACTCTTGATCTACTAATGCCCAAGCACTCCATAATGATAAAGCCGCTAGTCCGATGAGCATTACCCACAGTCGCCAAGACATACTGGCAAACAAAGAAGTCTGGAGATTTGGTTGGTTGGGTGGCAGCGATGACTGTTTTGATGACGTCAATGAAGATGACGACGATAATGGTTTTGGAGTCGTTACGATTTCAGAAGCTGATGTCATCGTATGAGCACTGTCAGTGTTGTTATTGATATGGTTATTGTGGTTGTTGTGAGTATCTGCATTGGCGCTCATAGTACATCCCCGCCTTTTAATGAAACTTCTGACAAGTTATTTGCTAGGCTGACCAATGACGACATACCACCATAAATCCATACCGGTGGTAGCTCACCCACACAGCGGGTATCGCCATAGCCTAGACGTTGCCAAACCAAACTGTCCTCAATCTCAGCCCGCGTTATCGGACTCAGCGGGTCTATAATTAACAGACAAGTCTCATCATCTAGTTGTGCCAAGTCGCCCATCCGTATGGGCACAAATCCCCAGCTATTTCCTTTACCTAATACCACCAGCTCCTTATCCATTTTGTCAAAAGCCGGCTTAAACAAGCTGTTGGTCACATACATACGCATATTATTGGCATCGGCAAACTGCACAACGGCGAATTTATTCACTTTGGGATAGCGCTGTCGAAACCGCTCACTGGCCAGATTAATGTCTTTATGACTTTTTACAATATAGTCTTCAGCCATCTTAGGGTTATCAATCAGTATGCCTAGCTCTCGCGTTGGTTCGGTATAGTCAGCCCACGTTGCCGTCTCCCCCTTGGCGGCAAACATCACAGATTCAGCAGGCACGTCCCCGTAGAGGTTGCGCGCATGCTTATAAAAGAAGTTATCCACCACCAGATTAACGGGTAATTGGGCGATGAGTTCTGCATTGGGTTGATAGCGAATGCCCAAATCAATAATTGAGCTCGGCAAGGTAGGCGTACCTACCCACCTGTCCCACACTCTGACATCGCCAGTGGCAATCGGTGGATGACCCATAGCGGTCAAGGTCGCCGCATTGCCCCAGTCAGGGGAGGCAATATTAATGGTGTCGTTAGTGTGGTTGGTTTCGCCAGTATGATTGTCTGCTTTTGCAGCATTTTTAGAATGTGACTCATCAAGCTGGTCAGCGCTTTGTGCGGTCGTTGCATTATTACAAGCCGTTAAGACTAAACATACTGAAACGGTTAGCCATTTTAGGGTTGTTAGTGGCAAAACGGTTGACGGTTTGGACGATTTATATTTATAAAAAACAGGACGCATAGAAGCATATCTTTGTAGGCGAGTTAAGAAGAAAGAATAAAAAAAGCAAATACCGAGCACTACGCCACTGCGACGGGCTGACCAGTGACTGGATGGCTAAGTAACTGCATATCGATATTGAATATATCGTGCAATATTTTGGGTTGCATGGTGCTGGACACATCACCGTTATGACAAACGTGACCGTTCTTTAGCGCAATGATTCGATCTGCATACTGCGCGGCCAAATTAATATCATGCACAATGATGACCACACTCAAACCTTGCTCATCGACTAAGCGACGAATAAGCTGAATAACCTCGATTTGATAATGTATGTCAAGGGCAGCCAGTGGCTCATCGAGTAACAGATATCTGGTATCTTGCGCCAGACACATCGCCAGCCACACTCGGGCGCGCTCGCCGCCTGAGAGAGTCGCGGTAATACGGTCAGCGAACGCTTCTGTTTGAGTCACTCTCAGCGCTTGCGCGACTTTTTCTTTATCCATTTGGGTTGGCTTTTGCAGCCATTTTTGATGTGGATAACGCCCTAGCATGATCAGCTCACGTACCGTAAATCCAGCCGCTTCAGGCAGTTGCTGCGGCAAATAAGCCATTTGCCGCGCCAGCTCTTTACTACCGTAATCGCTAATAGATCGCTCATCCAAAGTGATGCTACCGCTACTACTGCTCATCTCGCCTGCCAAAGCTTTAATCAAGGTCGATTTGCCCGAGCCGTTATGCCCTACTAGGGCGACCAATTGATTGCTGGCAATCTCACAGCTCACATTGTCTAGTAAAGTATTCCCTTGACGACTAATAGTCAGTTGGTTTGCACGTAGCATATAGGCACTCACGGTTAATAAAATTAATGGTCAATAAAAATCGTTGTCGGTAACTTGATATGACAATAAAAATCGATTTTACTCGCAAATGATAATAAAAACAATTATCATTACCAAAAAATAAATAATCTTGTTCCTCAATTCACTGTTGCTTGTGAGTATTAATATGACCGATGCCCTTTTAGCTGCGAACAAAAGCACGCCTAACCAAGTACGCCCCTACACCTTGATAAATGACCCTGAAATAACGAACATTATTGCTCATCTCAATGAAGAGCATCTTGATGAGCTACTTGGGTTTCTCGGAGTGTTTACCTCGCTGTCTTTAAACGAGCTTAATAACATAGACGTGCAGTTAACCGCTATCTACTCTGAGGGTATCGAGGTACAAGTACAGCCCAAAAATCAAGAACAACAGCCTACCGACTCTCAAAATAAAACTCTTTATGATCAGACTTTTTTTATTGGGTTTGCAACCCCCATTACAGAGCCTAATGAGTTACAAACCCAATATATTTTGCTCAAACAAAGAGCGGATAAAAAGCTGGGTAAAAAAAGTATCAAATTGACCAAGCAAACCTTTATAGTGCAGGACAGCTACAGAGTTAGCAAAAATATGCTGCGTCTTACATTAGGCGTGCCAGCATTAAGCCTTCCGGCATTAAGTGAAAACGACCCATCAAATACCAACCCAACCTCGATACCCATGAATGAGGCCGGTTATGCGTATTTGTTTGATTTAGAACACAACGTCATTGCTAGCAATCATATAAATAGCGGTATAAAAGACAGCTCGCACCCCGCTCGTCCACATTGTTATTACACCCTAAGAAAAGCATGGCAAAACTCTGATGGTCTGCAAGCATGGGTCGATGTCTTTGTCCATGGGAATACCCCGGGCGGGAATTGGGCGACAGCCTTGCAGGCAGGTGATACGGTTATCACTAAAAGGGAGTTTCCAGAGAAGGTTGAGCATTTGCGCGATGGCCAAGCGCTACTGATCGTCGATGAGACTTCGATGCCAACAGCAGCACGTTTGCTAGAGCTTTGGGACAATCCTAAGCCGCCATTGATTGTGTGTGTCACGCAAGACGCAGCCGATCAAAGCTATTTTGATGATATAAAAATAAATCACGATGTCAAAGGCAGTATTGACGGAAACTTTACCGTACTACCTATCGTAATCGGTTCAATAAACTCAGAGCAGAGTTTAGCCACGTTAATCGATAGCAAGCTAAGCGATTATTTGACTGAACATCCATTGCAAATTGATAAGGTTTGGGGCGCACTAGAGGCTAGCACGGTGAAGGCGCTGCGACCTATGTTAAGAGAGAGATTTGAGCTCAACCGTGCAGAAGTCGTTGTGAAAGTGTATTGGCGTCAAGACTGAGTCGACATAAATGTAGCATGGGCTGAATGGGCCAGAACTTTTGAATGATGCTAACGAGACTATAGATAGAATTGGTTTACTATAATTGTGATACAAGAAAGACGACACTTATAAGCCTTTGCCAAACTGAGACTTTCTTAAAAACGGTGTCATTGCTTACAATCTCTTAACAACCAAATAAGCAATGACTAACCAAAAGAACTTTAACCAGAAGGTATGTTGAACCTAATCCGAATACAAAGAAGGTAAGTGAAAGTACGATAAATAGTCGACTAAGCGCCTGAGACCGTATCGGATTTATACATGATTGACTATATTCAGCTTAGAATTCGTATTTGGCCATTATTTCAACTTGCTGACCTTTTTTTACCTGTGACAGCGTTTTGTCGCTACGATCCCGCCACTCAATACCAATGTCTAGATCTGGTAGATACTCATAGACAAGGTTGATACTTTTTACATTTACAGAAGTATCTGCCTCATCATCCACCATAATTTCACCATAGCGCATGTTGCTCATCAGTTTCTCTGTGAACTTGTGCCTGTAACCGACCGTGTAGCCCGTTTGCGAGACAAGCTTACCGTCTTCCGCATCACAATCTAAATCGCCCGTCGTGCCAAGGGCTCTTCCAACACAGACGGTAGAATAGACGCCCATCCCTTTACCGTTATATACGCTCGCATGTAGCGAGTCATTGCCCAGTTTTAGTTTACCCGCCAAAGAAGCACCGACGCCTACATCCGAATCGTCTCCATTTTTGGCCTCACGAGCAGTGACCGCCACATTATAGCTAAGATCAGATATATTATTCTTGTAGCTAACTACCATATCAGGCAGATTGGCTTCATCATAAACAGGGTCTTGAGCGGTAAAACGAAACCCTTTATGAGTGTAGTGCACCGTCAAATCTGGACGAATATCAGCGCCACCACCAGAGATGGTGCCCAATCCCGTGCCCCGAAAGTCAAGCTGATCAGTCAAAAGTGGGTAGACCGCTAAGAACTGACCATTCCACGTCTTACCGACGGTCAAATCATCGACCTGAACATAAGCATGGCGGAGCCGCAAGTCTGAACCACCATTTGCGGCATTACCATAAAAGTCGCCTTCAATAAAACCCGTTAGCTTTTTATCCTCTACATTCTTCGTGGTTTTAACATTAATCCGAGATTGTCGTCCACTTCCTTTGAACTCAGACTCCCCTTCATCGGGAGAATAAAATATGCCTTCCGCTTTAACATAACCACCGATACTTAAAGTGGTATCTCCATTGGTGACAAGATCTATCGCTTGTGCCTGTACGCATGCTCCAAGAACAGCCAAACCAAAAGACAACTTTTTGATATAAAGCATAATCTACACATTCCTTGTGTTGTTTGAAAATCCATTTAAGTTAATTTAAATTCATTAAAATCTCTGCTGCTACCGTGCTTTTA
The DNA here is from genome assembly GCF_013248965.1 of Psychrobacter okhotskensis. Lineage (GTDB taxonomy): Bacteria > Pseudomonadota > Gammaproteobacteria > Pseudomonadales > Moraxellaceae > Psychrobacter > Psychrobacter okhotskensis. The sequence continues at coordinate 36,480 of NZ_JABRVQ010000015.1, forward strand.
ATACCATAACTATCAGCGCCACCTTTTTGTGTAAAACCCATGCAGCCTATTTTAGTTAAAACTTTCAAAAGCAGTAATCGCGGCTTTTTTGGTGTCATCGATATTTTTCTTTTTTCCACTGGTTTTATCAAGATATACCAGCACGGACTCACCCTTAGCGACGATGGTATTCAACACCGTACTATAATAGGTATATTCATGAATCAAGCTGGCATTACCAATTTTCTTAACTCGAACCCCAATCCATAAGGTATCGGGGTGAGTCACGGGTTTGAAGTATTGACAGGATGATGCTGCCATGACGGAAAAAGTGTTTTCATTAAATAGATTTAATTGACTGTTGTAGTAAATTCGAGCGTTTTGGGCATAAGTGTAATAGACCACATTATTGACGTGACCAAAAGCATCCATATCGCCCCACGCTACTTGTTGAGAGTAGATAACCGCGAAGCCATGCATGGGATGGTTTTTGTCTTTATCCAGCACCTCTTGGATTTCCGGTAATATAGCTAAAGCTTTCATAGTTTTTTCGTCTCGTCATGCCAGTGAACGTACGTGTTATTGACACATACGTTAAAATTATTAGGGTCTGTTGAACATTCAAAAAAAAATTTGCAATTATCTTTTGCAGTCATCGATAGAATTTTTGGATTAAATGAGTTTTTCTGCGCACATTATCCGCATTCTTTTCTTGTCGAGCTTACCCACACTGGTTCTTGGCATTTCTGCTAAAAACTTGATTTCGCTTGGCACGCCATACTTTGGTAAATGGCCTTTCTCTACCGCTTGATGACCTAAGGCTAAAATATCATCCGCTTTGGTATCGATATATTCAGGTTTTAAAACCACTAACGCTAAAGGACATTCGCCCCATCTTTCATGTGGCACACCAATGACGGCAACATCAGCGACACTGGGATGGAAGGATAAAATAGTCTCGACCTCAAGCGAAGATACCCACTCACCACCAGACTTAATCACATCCTTAAGCCGATCCGTAATGCTTAGCGTGCCGTCAGAGGTAATACAGGCAATATCTTGGGTATGCATCCAGCCACCGCGCCATAACTCATTGCCAGCATCTGGGTTTTTAAAATAACTCTGGGTCAGCCAAGGTGCTCGAATCACAAGCTCCCCTGTCGATTCACCATCCATTGGTAAAGCTTTGCCGTTTTCATCCCAAATTTCCATTGAGACGAGCATAATTGGTGAGCCAGAAAGACACCGATAATTGAGCTGATCCTTCATTTCCATCGAGTCCGTTTTATCATCGAACACCGCTCTCGATAACACGGGGCAAGACTCTGACATGCCAAATCCCGACATAAACTCGATGCCACTTTCAATGGCTGCTTTGGCCAAACCTTCATTCAACTTTGAGCCACCGAGTAACAACTTCAGCCCATCAAACTTACGTCCTCGTGCTGCCATCTCTTTTAATAGCATCTGTAAAATCGCAGGAACACCATGTGAAAGCGTGACTTTGTGCTGCTCAATTAAATCCACCAAAGTGGGAGCTAGATAGCGCCCCGGATACACTTGCTTAAGCCCTATCATGGTTGCCCCATACGGCCAGCACCAAGCATGCACATGGAATAATGGCGTCATTGGCATGTACACATCATTGTAGCGCGCGCCTTGACCTTCGGCATTTAGCGCAGATGCTAACGTACTTGCCAGCGTCTGCAATACGATCTGGCGATGGGTAAAAAAGACGCCTTTTGGGTCGCCCGTCGTGCCACTCGTATAAAATGTCGTGGCGATGGTATTTTCATCGAAATCTGGAAAATCAAACGCATCACTAGCCGCCGCTAGCATGGCTTCATATTCACCTTCGACATAATCTGGCATGCTAGCTTGCTCAGTTTTTGTATGGTTTTTTGTATCGTCTTCGCCATACTCAGCATCATCAAAGCCAGTATCATCGAGCCAAACAATTTTCTCAATAGAAGGGGCTTCATGACGGTAATTTTTCGCCATTGGCTCAAATTCAGCATTTAGCAACAAAGCTTTGGGCTTAGCATGATTAATGGTATACAGCACTTTATCTTCGGCCAAGCGTACATTGACCGTTTGTAAAATCATGCCAGACATCGGCACGGCAAAATACGCTTCAAGGTAACGATGACTGTCCCAATCCATAACAGCAACCACATCGCCTGCTTGCAAACCCATGTTTTTCAGGACGTTTGCCAAGCGATTAACGCGCTTAAAAAATTCAGCATACGTATAAGTAACCTTATCGGCATAACTAATGGTTTGATCCGTAGAGGCAATTTTTGCACGGTTTAGCAGCTGTTTGATAATTAAAGGAAAACCATACGCTTCTTCAGCTTGTTGGTAGTCCTCATGTTGGTTAAGTATAGAAGTCATTATTGTCGTCCTTGATAATAAAATAGTATGGCGAGGGCATATAGTTGATTCAATTTAAAAGAAGGGCAAGGCAAGCGAGGTTAACGTTGTCACTCTTTTACAGTGGATTAACGAAAGAATTAAACTCGTTCTATTACCATGGCAAGCCCTTGCCCAATGCCAATGCACAAGCTGACCACTGCGTATTTTTCGCCCGTACGCTGTAGCTCGCGCGCTGTGCTCAATGCAAGTCTTGCCCCTGATGCACCCAGCGGATGTCCGACAGCGATCGCCCCACCATTGGGGTTGACACGCTTGTCATCAAAATCAATATCTAAACCTTTTAGACAGCCGAGTACTTGCGAGGCAAAGGCTTCATTAATCTCAATGATGGACATGTCATCAAGGGTCAAGTCAGCACGTTTTAGTGCCAATTTGATGGCCTCAACAGGTCCTACGCCCATAATATTAGGCTCAACACCCATAGCACCAGATGACAGAATCTTGGCAATAGGCTTAAAACCTAACTTTTCCTCTGCTTGCTTTGAGCCAATAATTAAAGCCGCTGCGCCATCATTAATACCTGACGCATTACCTGCTGTGACGACACCTTCATTGTTTAAAGGCTTAAGTTTTTGCAGTGCTTCGACAGTAGAGCTGGCGCGAGGATGCTCATCTTCTGCTATCGCTTTTTCAGGTAATTTTTTACCTTGCGATACCATGATTGGCGTTATTTCCTCGTCAAAGAATCCCATTTGTTTGGCGGCTTGGTATTTAGCTTGCGAGGCTGCGGCGAATTTGTCTGCTTGCTCGCGAGTGATACCATATTTGCGAGCGACGTTATCACCCGTCTGCGGCATGCTGTCGCTGCCAAATTCTTTAGTCAAAAGAGGATTGGGAAAGCGGCTGCCAATAGTTGTATCGAATACTTTAAATTCACGACTAAAAGGCTGCTCAGTTTTGGCAAACACAAAGGGCGCGCGGGTCATTGACTCAACGCCACCTGCTAAAAATATATCCCCCTCATTACAAGTAATTGCGCGAGCGGCATCAATGACAGTAGATAACCCTGAAGCACATAAACGGTTGACGGTTTGACCGGGGGTTTTGACATCTAGTCCTGCTAGCAATGCAGCATTACGAGCGATGTTGCGTGAGTCCTCACCGGCCTGATTGGTGTTACCGATCAGCACTTCATCAAAGATATCGCTAGGTAATTGATGTTTTTCAACCAAATCCTTCATCACTGTGGCGATTAAGTCATCAGGACGCACGGTTGCTAATGCTCCACCATGGCGACCAAAAGGGCTTCTTAATCCATCATAAATATAGGCGTCTAACATAACTGTTCCTTGTTGTGTTTGAGAATTTGTCTGATTAAAATGTAGGGTTTATAGTGAATTCTAAATAAAAGAGTTACGATTGTTTAATCGTACTACTGGTATAAATTTTTCTTGCTTGCTGTGTCTACGCAGACAGAGGCTGCAAAAAATTCATCCCAGTAGCACTTTATACATAAAGTAAGCTGACCATAGAAAGATTGCCATGCTATTAGCATGAGAAATTGCTCTGTTGAGTAAATAATGAGATGCCTAACTTGGCACGGCGCTGTAACCATGGGCTAGGACGATAACGCGGATCACCCGTCAACCCATAAATACGCTCTAAGATGAGTAAAATTCGCTCGGCACCAAGCTCGTCTCCCCATGAGATAGGACCATACGGATAACCCAATCCAAGCTTGACGGCATTGTCGATATCCTTTGGTGTGGCAATACCTTGCATCGCAATATCACAGCCTAAATTAATCACCATCGCCACGACTCGCTGCGCCACAAAGCCCGTGCTTTCGGTAATTAACGTGGCATCGACAGCAACCTCTGAATCCTCATCTGAGCTTTTACCGAGCTTATTGTTTCTCCCAAATAGGGCATAAGCTTGCGCCACAAAATTATCCTCTGTGACGATACTTGGCATGAGAGTACGATGCTTGGATAAGTCAGTCAGCATATCAATGGCGACTGCTTGTTTAGGGTTTACTTGATAGCGGATAGCCGCATTGGTGGTATCTTCGCCATAAATTGCCAGTAATATTAAACTGTCAGGATTTGGCTGATCATTATCGTCGATAGTGATGTCATTAGCGTTTAGATGATCAATCAGCTGTTGTTTATCTTCTGCTAAATCTGCGCCAATCCAAACTGAGAGGTTGGAGGTATCGGAATCTGTCTTATAAGGTAATTGTTGATTTGTATTTGATGTCACTTTTTGACCGTCTGTGTACTGGTAGAAGCCTTCACCAACTTTACGACCAAGCTTGTTACCCGTTAGCATTTGACGGGTCAAAGGATGCGGACGATAGCGAGGCTCAAAGTAATATTGGTTATAAATCGACTCCATCACTGGATGCGACACATCGATACCGGTGAGATCAAGCAGCTCAAATGGCCCCATTCGAAAGCCTGCGCCATCACGTAAAATGCGATCGATGTCTTCAAAACTAGCAACGCCCTCGCCTAATATTTTCAACGCTTCTGTACCAAAAGCTCTGCCACCATGATTGACAATAAACCCTGGAGTATCTTTTGCAACGACCCCTAAATGCCCCATGCGTTTGGCTAGAGTTGTAAGCGTTTCTACTACTGAAAGTTTGGTAGAAATGCCCGGAATCACTTCAACGATTTTCATTAAGGGTACTGGATTAAAGAAGTGAAATCCTGCCACGCGCTCTGGATGCTCACAATCGGAGGCTATTGCCGTCACCGCTAGCGATGAGGTATTGGTTGCCAAAATCGTCTCGGCAGGGACAAGGCTTTCTAGTTGCTTAAACAGCTGCTTTTTTATGTCTAAATTTTCAATGATTGCTTCAATAACGACATCAACATCGGCAATTTTGGCTATATCTTCAATCACGGTTAGATTCGATAAAGTAGACTGTAGCTGCTCATCGGTGAATTTGCCTTTAGCCGCTAGCTTCTCTAACATAGCTTGAAGCGATTGGCGTCCTTGCTCGGCAGCGCCTGCTTTGGCATCAAATAAAAGCACTTGAATGTCTGCTTGGGCGGCGATTTGGGCAATACCCATACCCATAATACCGGTGCCAATAATGGCTAATGATTTAACAGTCATAATAATCCTTTATATGGTCTTGTTAATTTATATACTCTTATTGAATAGTCTCGTTTTCAAAGTATATGTGCTGTTTCTTTCTATGCTTTGAGAAATCTATGCTTTGACAAGCTACTGACCTTTATAATTCGCGTCACGCTTTTCTAAAAAAGCTTTCGCGCCTTCTTTTTGATCTTCGGTATCAAATAAAATCTGAAAGGCTTTACGCTCCAAAGCTAAGGCAGCTTGTAGCGGCATATCCACCCCGAGATTGGCGACTTCTTTAATTTGGGTTAGAGCAATCGGTGAATACCCTGCGAGTTGTTCAGCGATTTCAATAGCACGATTAATAGTCGCCTCATCTTCGACCACTTCAGAGACCAGCCCCATTTGATCCGCTGCATCAGCGCTTATCATGTCGCCTGTTAGTATCAGCTTCATGGCTTTATGTTTGCCAATCACGCGAAACAAACGCTGCGTACCTCCTGCACCGGGCATCAGTCCGATTTTGATTTCTGGTTGTCCAAACTTAGCAGACTTGCCAGCGACGATGATGTCGGCATGCATAGCAAGCTCACAGCCACCGCCAAGGGCATAGCCATTTACCGCCGCGATAATCGGCTTACGACAATTGGTGATAGCATCCCAATAACGCTCGCTATGACGGAGATACACATCAACCGTTTTGGTAGTTAGGAAATCATTGATGTCAGCACCAGCCGCAAACACCTTATCACCACCCGTTAGCACGATAGCTTTAGTCTTTGGGTCATCGTTTAATTTGATGAAAATCTCTGCCATTTTTTCGCGTAGTTCAGTGTTTAAAGCATTGCGAACTTTGGGACGATTCAGTGTTATCAAACTCACGCCATTGTTTAACGTTTCACAAATGATGATTTGCTCTTCCATGATGCTGTCCTTTAAGTAATGTCCTTAAGTAAACTGCTGTCACCCTTAAAACACACTAATAATTATGATTATTAATACCGCATAGCGATATTCAGTACCAATATATACTGTTTATTTTCTTTTGTGAAGAGTCAAAGCCAGTTAAATTGATAAATAGATAGATCATTAATACTTTACTTCTTTTATAAATACCGCATTGCGGTTTTTTAAACCAAAAGTATTGTAATTTAATAAAGTATCGATTATGCTGTTTGTTCGAATTAACCATAAAGTCCCTATTAGCAATATTAGATATTATTTCAACAAGGAAGAACTACATGATTAGAGATAAGGAAGTACTCGACCATATCGTCCAAACTATTCGTCAATTTGTGAATAACCAACTAATACCAAAAGAAGATTGGGTGGCAGAAAATGACCGCCTGCCAGAAGAGATTATTAGTCAGATGCGTGAGTTGGGTCTATTTGGACTGACCATTCCTGAAGAGTACGGTGGACTTGGCGTTACGATGGAAGAAGAGGTCACATTGGCATTTGAGTTAGGGCGCACCTCACCTGCTTTTCGCTCATTAATAGGCACTAATAACGGTATTGGTTCCTCTGGTCTGGTCATCGATGGTACTGAAGCGCAAAAACAAAAATACCTACCAAGACTGGCCAGCGGTGAAATTATCGGCTCTTTTTGCTTGACCGAACCTGAGTCAGGCTCCGATGCGGCATCGCTGCGAACCACTGCAATTAAAGACGGCGATACTTACGTACTCAACGGCACCAAGCGTTATATCACCAATGCCCCTCAAGCCGGTATATTTACTGTGATGGCACGCACTGACCCCGAAAACAAAAGATCGGGCGGTATTTCAGCATTCATTGTTGAGAGCGACACCCCTGGTATTACACTTGGTAAAATCGACAAAAAAATGGGGCAAAAAGGCGCACATACTTGTGATGTCATTTTTGATAACTGCGTCGTACCTGTTGATGCTTTGATTGGTGGTGTAGAAGGCGTAGGTTTTAAAACCGCCATGAAGGTTCTGGATAAAGGCCGCTTACATATCGCTGCAGCGAGTACAGGCGCAGCCACTCGCATGTTAGATGACGCGCTACGCTATGCCGTCGAGCGTAAACAGTTTGGTCAACCCATTGCCAATTTTCAGCTGATTCAAGCGATGCTTGCTGATTCAAAAGCAGAGATTTATGCGGCCAAATCGATGGTATTAGATGCTTCACGCTTGCGCGATGATGGCAAAGATGTCGTTACCGAGTCGTCATGTGCCAAGATGTTTGCCACCGAAATGTGTGGCCGTGTTGCTGATAGAGCCGTGCAAATTCATGGCGGTGCTGGTTATATTGCCGATTATGGCATTGAACGTTTTTATCGTGATGTGCGCTTATATCGTTTGTATGAAGGCACGACCCAAATCCAGCAGATCATTATTGCCCGCAATATGATTAAAGAAGTTAGCGAGTAGTTGTCATTTATTTGAATGCTATTTATTTGATTATTAAAAGGTATTTACATTATCAAAGCATATCGAGGTATTTGCTAGGACGCAGATATCTGGTTTATATCGCTGTTACCATAAAATTTCTTTCTCACAACAATAAGGATATACATTGTGAAAAGTGCTGCTATAACGTCAACTCCAAGCTCAAGCTCTATCCAAAAGCAACCTTGGAAATTGGCCTTCTTTTTTTGTTTTCTAGTGCTGTTATGTGATGGGGCTGATATTGGGATTCTCGCCTTTACCCTGTCAAGTCTCAAGCTAGAGTTTGGATTGACCAATATACAAGCGGGTGCTTTGGGGAGTTGGTCGTTATTTGGCATGGCCATCGGTGGATTTTTCGGTGGTTGGGCCTGTGATCGTTTTGGCCGAGTACGTGTTATCGTGATTGCGACAGCGATGTTCTCTGTGTTATCTGGTTTTAGTGGCTTTGTACAGAGCTACGAGCAGTTTGTAGCATTGCGATTCACCGCTTGCTTGGGTCTTGGCAGTTTATATATTGCCACTAATACCCTGATGTCTGAAATGGTACCTACCAAACATCGAACGACGGTACTTGCAGCACTGATGACAGGTTTTACATTAGGGTCTTTAGTGATCACAAGCATTTCGGCTTGGATTATTCCTACCTATGGTTGGCGTACCTTATATCTCTTAACATTCTTACCTATCATTCTCTCGATATCGATGTATTTCCTTATCCCTGAACCAAATTCTTGGAAAGAGGCTCGTGCTCTCAAACTTAGTGGTACGAAAAACTCACTCACAAAACCTGAAAACCCTTATAAAGCCATCTTTGAAAATCCAAAACATCGCATCATGTTCATTTTATGGTCCATGAGTTCAGGGCTATTACTATTTGGTTATTTCGGTGTAAGTAACTGGCTACCGTCTTATCTAGAAACTGAACTGGGTATCAAGTTTAAGGAGATGGCACTATATATGGCGGGTACTTACTTGACGATGATGTTTGCTAAAGTCGTGGCAGGTTTAGTGGCTGATAGAATTGGTCGCAAAATAGTATTTGCCTTCGGCACTATGGGCACAGCGCTATTTATTCCAGTGTTAGTCTATATGCATACTCCAGAGAACATCGGTTGGTTAATGATAACCTTTGGTTTCTTATACGGCATCCCTTATGCGATCAATGCCACCTACTTGACGGAAAGCTTTCCTACCGCTATTCGAGGTACGGCCATTGGCGGTGCGTTCAATATCGGACGACTGGGCTCAGTTATTGCACCAGTTGCCATTGGTTATATGGCTATGCAAAACTCTATCGGCGCAGGTCTGTTACTTATGGCAGGCGCGTATTTCTTATGTGGTCTTATTCCAACGTTGTTCATCAAAGAACAGCAATATGATCCACAGAAGGCGTAATACTATTGAGTACATATATACCGCATAGCGAAATACTTTATATTTATAATAGCTATGTTAATAATTTCAATGTACATTAATAGAGTGTTATTAAAAGCAACAAACTACTATCAGTGTACAACTATTGGCTTGCAAAGTACTAGGGCGTGTCTTCATTTCAAAAATGGTGATAAAAATGAGATAAATTGCCGTCAAACAAGAAAAATAGTGCAGATAATATCGGGATATTAACCAGCTATTTGACGATGTTTGGCAAAATTTAGCCATTTTTAGCCCATTTAGATGACTATCGAGTGAATTGAAGACACGCCCTAAAAGTAGTGAATTCTATGCTATTTAAATCAATTTAACTAAGAGCAACAAATCGTATATGACAACTAATATCCTTGCTGATGAAGACTCTAATAAATCAACACATATTGAGCTGTTAGAGCCGATTAGTGACATGAGAGATAAAAACGATAGGCAGTTCATTACCGCTTTGGCACGCGGGCTAGAGCTGCTGCGTTGTTTTACCCCGCAGCGCCCTTATCTGGGTAATCAAGACTTAAGCCAATTAACTGGGCTGCCTAAAGGGACAATTACGCGTCTGACTTATACTCTTGTGAAGTTAGGATATCTAAAGCAATCGACCAACAGTAGTAAATATCAGCTTTCTGCCGGTGTCTTAGGGTTTGGCTATACGATGATGGCGAATATCTCTATCAACAATTTAGTCACCCCCTATATGGAAGAACTGGCAGATTATGCCAATAGTGCGGTCGCTATGGCAACCCGTGATCGCCTGAGGATGGTATATCTCAATGTCGTACAAGGGTCTGGGACGACTACCATGCGACGTAATGTCGGCTCATACCTACCCATTCATTTAAGCTCAATGGGACGTGCGTGTTTAGCCAGTATGCCCGCTGCTGAGCAAGAATTTATCCTTGATGCCATCCGTAGTAAGTATAAAGATGATTGGCTGAAAATTAGACGCGGACTGGATAAAGCCTTTAGAGATTATGACGACTATGGTTATTGCTTTTCGATTAGTGAATGGCAAAAAGACGTCAACGCTGTCGCCACTGCCATCATGCATCCAACTGAGGGCTTACTGACTTTTAATTGCGGCGCACCTAGTTTTGTTCTTAGTCGTACTAAACTAGAAGAAGACATTGCCCCGCGTCTACTGCATATGAAGAATAATATTGAGAGTAATATGTATATTAGCTAAAGCATGTAAGCCATACTTCACATGCTAAGCTCGCCTAATCATCGATGATCCTAACGATCATTTTAATATAATTCCAAAGCTAAAATAGGCTGCCCGTATTCAACAATTTGCCCATTCTCAACTAATATATCGCTCACAACCCCTTCTTTGTCACTGACCACAGGTAGCAGTCGAGTCAATTCTTCAATATAGCAAATCGGTTGACCCTTTTTAATTTGATCGCCTTTGCTAACTAAATGATCAGTTGCACCATCTTCACTTAAATAAACCCGACCAACATGCGTCGCGCGTACCTGTGATAGAGCACTATCAAGGTTTGCAGCATTTTGATCTGCACTGTTTTTATCCGTACTGTTTTGGATAATCTTTGATTTTACAGGGCTGGCAGTCTTCTGCTGGTTTACGTTATTAACTACCGTAACTGACTGCCCATTATCTTCAATCGTTACTTTATACAGTTGGCTGCTTTCAACGAGTTTAACCACCCGTGCCACTTGTTCTATATCCATCATAAACTCCTTAACTGATACCAAGATATTGAGCGATAGTCATCACGCTTAGAATACTCATCGCAATAGCAATTAACCAACCAAAGACAGCAATCCAAACAGGATGCTTATAATTACCGACGATATTTTTTCTATAGGCCGCAATAAGTATAATCACCATAGCGATAGGTAGTACTAAGCCATTTAACGTCCCGACTAATACAAGTACTTGAGCTGGCTTGCCGATAGTGGCAAAGACGAATGTCGAGATGACAATAAAACCAATAATAAAATAGCGCTTATGGGTCTCGATAAAGGGATGAAAATTGGTCATAAAAGATACGGAAGTATACGCAGCGCCAATAACAGAGGTCACTGAGGCCGCCCAAATCACCATACCAAAAACAACTTTACCAGTATTGCCTAGGATATACTGAAAAGGCGACATTGCTGGATTTGAGGGGTCTAACGCGATACCTTTGGAGACCACGCCCAAGACAGCAAGGAATAAGAAGACGCGAATAACAGAGGCAATCAAAATGCCAGAGACCGAGCTTCTGGTCACAGAGTCTAGGTTTTCTTCTCCGCTGACGCCTGCTTCTAACAACCGATGAGCACCAGAGAAAGTAATATAACCACCAACCGTACCGCCTACTAAGGTTACGATCGCTACCGCATCTATCTTATCAGGCATAATGGTTTTGGTAACTGCTTCAGCTAATGGTGGATCAGACTTAAACATTACATAGATAATTAACACAATTAAAATAAAGCCCATTAGCTGAGTGAACTTATCCATGATAGGGCCGGTTTCGCGGCCTAGAAATATAGCAACAGCGATTACCCCACTGATCAGTGCGCCAGTAATGGGTGAGATATTGAACATCGACTGCATACCGAGCCCAGCGCCGCCAATATTACCGATATTAAATGCTAAGCCTCCAGCAATAATCAGGAAAGCGAGCAAATAGCCCACTCCAGGAAACACCAAGTTAGCAATTTCCTGCGCGCGCTTTTTGGATACGGCGACTACTCGCCAAACGTTAAGCTGGACGCCAATATCCATGACAATAGAGATTAAAATAACAAAACCAAAGCTTGCCATCAAGCTTTCGGTAAAAGTGGCGGTTTGTGTCAAAAACCCTGGTCCTACTGCTGAGGTTGCCATCAAAAAAGCGGCACCTAAAATAGCGGTATTGTGTTTTTTTAAGGTACTCATAAACATCCTTGTTTTATACAGAGTAGGTCGTTCAAGTTATTATTAATCTGATATTAAGCTGATATCTCAATACCTTTCAACTCTAACTGCTTTTTTATTTCTTGAGCAAAAAGAATGGCATGTTCACCGTCGCCATGTAAGCAGACGCTTTGGGCATCTACCGGCACTTTTTCACCGCATACACTGGTTACAAACCCTTCAGTAATCATTTGTAGCACATGATTGGTCGCTTCATCCGTGTCCGTTATTAGAGCATTGTCTTTGCTACGCGAGACTAGCGAGCCATCTTTTTCATAGTTCCTATCAGCGAATACTTCAGATATCACCTCTAGACCATGATTTTTTGCTGACTTGACCAGATAGCCACCCGACAAACCCATCACTTTTAAATTGGAATCAAAATTCTTAATTTCACTGACCAGAATATCTGCTAATGATTCATTAGCAGCGGCTTGGTTATATAAAGCGCCATGCGGTTTCACATACTCTAACGGCACACCAACCAAGTCACAAAGCGCTTTGGTCGCTCCCAACTGATACCGCATTAAGGCACGATAGCCTTCTTCGTCTAAAACTTGATCACTGCGACCAAAGTTCTCTCTATCGTCTAGACTGGGATGAGCCCCTACCCTGACATTATTTTCTTTTGCCAACTGTAAGGTGATTAGCATCTCGGCATAAGAACCGGCATGTAATCCACAGCACACGTTAGCCGAGCTTACTATGGTCATCAGCTTATCGTCTTGTCCGCAGCCTTCGGCAACGTCGGCATTTAAATCAACTTTCATGGGCGTACTCCTTAATTTGCTCAATATAGTGTTGTCTTTTTTGCTGCTCACGCAATGCTTGCTCTACCTCTACGACGACAAATTGACAAGTTTTACCAAACCGAATTTGCGCCATTAACCCTATATCAGCGTTAATTACCGTCGCAATTTTAGGATAGCCACCCGTCGTTTGGGCATCAGCCATCAGAACAATCGGCTGCCCTTGCGGCGGTACTTGAATCATGCCAATATCGACACCGTGCGAGCTCATTTGCATAGCTTCATTAAACTCAAGTGCGCTACCATCCAAGCGATAGCCCATACGGTTGCTACTGCTTTGTAGTTGCCATTGCTGTGATTCAAACGCGGCTTTTGAGGCAGAGGTAAAGTACTCATACTCACTGTTTTTTATTACTCTAATCCTATTGGTTGGCTCAAGGCGAGCCACTCCTATAACCCGTAAGCTTGAGGATGTTCTCACTTTTAGAACATCATCTGCTTTAAGGTATCTACCTTTAAAACCGCCAAAACTGGCTTTTAGATTGGTGCTGGACGATTGTAGGACTGGCTCGATATCAAAGCCGCCATGTACACACAGATAGGTATACATACCTTGTAATGGACGCAGCAGTTTAAGCGTTTGCCCTGCCTGCGCATTAATACGCCAATAGCAGGGAATGCGCTTATCATCTATATATGCCTCGTACAGCGCACCCGTTAAGCAAAAACTCACATCTTCTTCAAACTGTATCGTGAGACTGCCGACCGCTATTTCGATAGCAGGCTCGTTAAGGTCGTTCTTTAACAACGCATTTCCTGCTTGCAAAGCCCAGCTATCCATTACCCCACTTCTATCCACGCCCATGCTTCGGTAGCCGAATCGTCCCGAGTCTTGGATGCTAGCAAGCGCACTAGTGGTTAAAATCTTCATTGATAGCCTCTATTTATTTGTATTAGCAGATACCTGATTTAAAGGTGTTTTATTCATAAATATCAATAGCGGTAAATTTCAAGGTATCGCCTGCGTTAAGCAAAGTAGGAGACGCTTTTGTTAAATCAAATAAAGGTATATCAGTTTGGCCTAACAGCTGCCAACCACCTGGGGATTCAAAAGGATAGACACCGGTTTGTTCACCACCGATGCCAACCGAACCTGCAGGCACTTTGGTTCTTGGGGTCGCATGTCTTGGAAAATATAAGGATTCAGATAAGCCGCCAAGATAAGGAAATCCGGGCTGAAAACCAATGAAGTAAACGGTATAGGTCGCCTCGGTATGTAATTTGACAACCACTTCAACAGAGAGACCCAATTCAGTGGCCAGTGTTTTTAAATCAGGGCCATATTTGCCGCCATAATGTACGGGAATTTCAATATGCTTACCGTTTATGGTTTTTGAAGGAATGTCACCAAGCAGAGCTGACAGTTTATTTTTAAACGCTTCAAGCTCGATCCATGTCAAGGAGAAGGTAAAGACACTTAGGGTATTCATGCCGATGACGACTTCTAAGACTTCTGGCATCTGCTGTATGCTGTCGGCGAGCGCCCAGCACTGTTGCTGCTTCTCTAACGTTATAGGTTTAGGAAAAAACAACGTTAGATTGGTCTCACTGCATAGCTGCCATTGTAATTCCATTACCACACGCTCCGTTATCTTTGTCTTTCATGTCGGCTTCAGATCTATTTTTAGATATTAAAACTTAACTTAGATATTCTCTTTTATCCATTCGGTCAGATAATGAATACTTACTTGACCCTGACAAAATGCTTCATCTTTAAACAGTCGCTCGTGAAGGCTGATATTGGTATCAATGCCTGTAATTTGCGCTTCTGATAATGCCGCTTGCATCTTCTCAATCGCCGCTTCCCTTGAATGATCATGCACGCATATTTTCGCTATCAAACTGTCATAAGAGGGTGGAACGGTATAGTTTGATTCGATATGGCTATCCACTCGAATACCAAGCCCTGCTGGCATATGACAGTAGTCTATACGGCCAGCGTTGGGCAAAAAGGTAACAGGGTTTTCAGCATTAATACGGCACTCAAAAGCGTGTCCAGTGATAACAATATCACTTTGTTTATGCGCTAGCTCTAACCCTGCAGCCACTCGTATTTGTTCTTGAACGATATCGACCCCAGTGACCATCTCGGTAATAGGATGCTCAACCTGAATACGAGTATTCATCTCGATAAAAAAGAACTCACCGTTTTCATATAAAAACTCAAACGTGCCCGCCCCTCTATATTTCATTTGCTGGCAGGCAGTCGCGCAAGCTTGACCTATCCGCTGTCTTTGTTCATCAGTAATCCCTGGTGCTGGCGCTTCCTCTATTACTTTTTGGTGGCGGCGCTGCATAGAGCAATCGCGCTCACCTAGATAAATAGCATTGCCGTGGGTATCAGACAGCACTTGGATTTCGATATGGCGCGGCGCTTGTAGGTACTTTTCGAGATAAACAATAGCACTACCAAAATTGGCTTTAGCCTCTGTTTGCGTCATAGAAATAGCGGATAATAAATCAGCCTCTTGTTCCACGACTCGCATACCACGGCCACCGCCACCACTCGCCGCTTTGATAATGACAGGATAGCCAACATCACTTGCAATCTTGATTATCTGATCGCTATCTGCGGGCAAAGCACCTTCGGAACCAGGTACACAAGGCACACTCGCGGCAATCATTTGCTTTTTAGCAGCGACCTTGTCTCCCATCTGTCTAATATTATCTGCGGTCGGCCCGATAAAAACGAGACCCGACTTCTCAATCAAATCCGCAAATTCTGCATTTTCGGACAAAAACCCATAGCCCGGGTGAATGGCGTCGGCGTTGGTCATTTTTGCCGCAGAGACAATCGCTCTTTGATTTAGGTAGCTGTGTGTCGCATTAGCAGGACCAATACATATCCTCTCATCGGCGAGGCGGACTGGTAGCGAGTCTCTATCCGCCTCCGAATGGGTTATGACTGACCCGATACCCAACTGTTTACAAGCTCGCACAATGCGTAAGGCAATCTCGCCACGGTTAGCAATTAAGATTTTTGAGAACATGTCGATTTTCCTAAGCTGATATTCCTAAAAAGTATAGTACGTAAGCAATGTACGCTAATCTTAGCTGGCTGGTTCAATGACAAACAAGGCCTGTCCATATTCTACGACATCACCTTCATCAACTAATGCCTCTTTAATAGTGCATGGAAACTCAGCTTTGACCTCGTGCATCATTTTCATAGCCTCGATGATACATAGCGTCTGTCCTTTGTCTACCTTATCCCCTACTTTAACAAACTCGTCAGCTGTAGGCTCTGAGCGTCGATAAAAAGTGCCTAGCATAGGTGCTGTTACTTGTTTTTGGGCGTCTTCATTTGCCTCTTTTTTATTGAGAACTGCGTCATCATTACCAACATCGTTTTGATTGCTCTCAGCGCTTATATTCGCTCGCTGTTTTGAGCCGGAAGTGCTAGCAAGATTGCGCTTGTTGTTATCACTGATACTCTCGTTGCCATCAGATCGGCATATTATAAAGATACGCGCGTCACCATCCGTTACTTCTAAGGAATTTATGTTAGAGCGTTCAGCTATCTTTATCAGCTTTTCGAGGTCAGGGAAGTTAATATTCATATTATTATCTAGTCCATTAGAGTGAAAAGAACACCATTATTTTATTTGACTATATTGCACTGCTTTATTTAATCGTAGCATATATTTTTCGTCGGATTTTAACTAAATAACCATCATCAGCTTGATATCAAACCTATTTAAAAACAGTCAATTCACTATAAAAAAATT
Source organism: Psychrobacter okhotskensis (assembly GCF_013248965.1). GTDB lineage: Bacteria > Pseudomonadota > Gammaproteobacteria > Pseudomonadales > Moraxellaceae > Psychrobacter > Psychrobacter okhotskensis. The sequence continues at coordinate 53,212 of NZ_JABRVQ010000015.1, forward strand.
ACACTATTAAGCGTGCTTGAGTTATTACATATACATCGGCACTCAGTCACTTTTTATCTTTTTTAAATTGTATAAACTATAGCTTAACACCAGTCAAAAGTTATTATTTACAACCACTAAAAATTGGTTAAGCCTATGTAGAAGTAGAATTAATCGCGTCAAACTTAGCCAAAATCATCAGTTATATCTGATAATTTTGACTAAGTATCAATATATCTAACTAGTATAAAAGATGGGCTACTGAGGTGATAATAACTAAGCTAATTAAAGTACGGAGAATGAAGATCATAAACAGCTCTAACACATTGAGCTTGATATTTGATTTCAAAATTAACGCCCCGACCTCAGACATATAAATAATCTGGGTAATAGAGGCCGCTCCAACGATAAATCGTGTCATCTCACTTTCAATGCTTTTACCAACCAACGCTGGTAGATACATATCAGCAAAGCCCATAATCATGGCAGGCGCAGCTTCTGCCGCTTCTGGAATCTTTAACAATTCAAGCACTGGCACGAGGGGCGCGGATATCCAGTTGAATACAGGCGTGTACTCTGCTAGCCCCAGACCAATGGTGCCGATAGCGAAAATAACAGGGATTAAGCCGAAATAAATATCAAATAGATTCTTTACGCTATGCTTAAATACGCTCGCCAGACTGGGCATAGAGTGCGCACGCGTCACGGCACGATTGAGCGCCCACTGCGGCATACTATACTGCGCAGGAATCTCTTCATCTAGCATACATTTGCCAGAATGGTAAGTGTTGGCCTTTAATGACAATGGCGGGATACGTGGCATGATAATGGCCGCGACAAAACCGGTCAACGCGATGGTGAGATAAAAGAAGACAAAGTTATTGTCAACGCCAATAGTCTTGGCAACGACATACGTAAAGGCAATTGAGGTCACCGAAAAAGTCGTGGCAATAATCGCCGCTTCACGCTGGCTATAGTAGCTTTTGTCATACTCTTGCATGGTCACGAGCAAACCAATAGACGCCGCGCCAAACCAAGAAGACATCGCATCGACCGCTGAGCGTCCGGGCAGTTTAAACAGCTTGATAAATACCTTGCTCGATAGCGTCCCTAAAAATTCCATCAAGCCAAAATCGGTCAAAAACGGTAACGATAAGATGGCGAAAAAGAAGAGAGGAATCAAAATCGGAATCAAATCTTCAAAAATAACGCCGCCAGTATTACGATTAATAATAAACTCAGGGCCTACTTGTAAAAAGATCATCCAGATAAATACTGCGCCTAAAAAACGGGCGGCGAGCCATAACCATTCAACATCGAAGAGCTTCTTTAGCATCGAGTCTTGCTGCAAAGTAGGTCGTAGCAGCTTAATAGCAAGTGCACCGATAAAGGAGGTAGTAACAATCGCTAAGGCCACGTAAACCACATAGTCGCCTATCCAGCCTTGCAGCGCATCGGTCAATACCCCTAATAAAATAGTAACCTTGCCATCCCACTGGAATGGAATGATAAATAAGGCGATACCAAGGGCGGAAAATAACAGGAATTTCCACAATGCTGCTCGCCATTGTATCCCCTCTGGTGTTCTGGGATCGACAGCATTGTTTCCTAAAACTGGCTGCTGTGACTTACTAATATGACTCGTCATTTTATTCCTCCATGATAGGCGACGACCGCCAATGTTTCTTTCGCTTTTTGACCGATCCTTGGGTTGAGCGAATGAGTCGATTCAGTTTCTTATGAGTAAATTTCTGATGGTTCGGTTTTTCAATTTCTTAAATAAATAACGATACCGTATGATCGATACCATGTTTAGCAATGAGTTTTTTATCTGCCTCTTTATGTCCTTCATTCAGCACACTTTAATATAGCCAGCCTCACTATTGTTAGTGTTCTTACTATTAATGTCACTGCCTTTAACCTTTAACTAAAACAACTAAAACTCTTACCCATTTCGGTTAGAAATGCATCAGATTCATCAACTTCATAAATAATAGGTTGCTTGCCTTTAATATCTTCTTTCAATGCGTCGAGCAGTTGCTGTTTGGCTGTAATTCTACGATAACCAGCACCAAAGCCTGCGGCTAATGGCTCAAAATTCGGCGTCTTAATATTAACCCCGATCAGTGGCAACCCGCCCTCCTCCATATAACGACGAATCTCGCCATAGCCTTGGTTATTCCACAGCAGGACAATTAACGGCAGCTCAAGCTCAGCGGCGCAGATGAGCTCGGCAATCGTAAACTGAATACCACCGTCGCCAATCAAGCTAACCACCGGACTGTTTGAGCCAATCATAGCCCCAATTGCAGCAGGCAAACCATAGCCTAACGTGCCAAATCCAGTCGATGAGTTAAACCATCGACGCGTTGCCAACGCTTCAAAGCCAAGGTTGCCGCTATAGACAGGCTGGGTCGAATCACCAACAAAGATAACGTCTTCTACCTCATCCCGAATCAGCTGCAGCAGCGCATTTTGACCCGCAAAATCTGGTGTCATGTTTTCTATAAGTGACTGTTTTGCATCAGCTACTCGCGCTACTGCTTGATGATCGAGCGTTTGATTTTTTAAACGCGTGCAGAGACCACTGATAGCCACTTGCGCATCGGATAATACGGCGATATCGGCTCTAAAAGGACGCTGCAATTGCTGAGCATCGCAGTCAATGCGAATCAGCGTGCCATTGATTTTAAACTCACCATTAAAGAACACGTCATAATCAGTCTCACCCAGCTCAGTGCCAATGGCTAATACTAAATCAGCCTCGCTAATAACAGCACGGCCGGTATCTAATGACTGATTGCTACCCAAACTCAACGGATGATTAGGTGGTAGCAACCCTTTAGCATTGATGGTCAAAAAGGTTGGGGCATCGATAAGCTCTGCCAGTTTTTGTGCATCATGGTCGACGTCAACACAGCCACCACCATAAAGAATCACGGGATTCTTTGCGGCTTTCAAAGTTTCAACAATCAAATCTAATTGCGCAGGATTGGGCAGCGGTCGCATCACTTGCGGAAAGGTCAAGCCATTCGTATTATCTTGACCTTTTGCAATATGACTCAAGCTAGGAGGCTTGGCGACATGACTGGCATTGGCGGTAATCACATCAATAGGTAGCTGGATATGCACGGGGCCCGGACGCGCGCCATTAAACAAAGCAAAAGCTTCGGCGATGACTTTCGGTAATGCTTCAGGCTGCCAGATGGTTTTGCTGGTGAGCGCTACCTTACTAACCATGCCTTGTTGGTCATGCAATTCATGCAAGTGCCCTTCACCGCTACCCGTATCTTTTACCTTATTGACACTAGATATCACCAGCATTGGAATAGAGTCAGCCAAAGCTTGCGCCATAGCAGTCATGATGTTGGTCATACCGGGACCAGTGATAATAAAGCAGACGCCAACTTTGCCAGATGCACGGTAATAGCCATCAGCCATAAATCCAGCACCTTGCTCGTGACGCGGTGTCACGTGGCGAATACTGGTACTCGGTAGACCTCGATATAGCTCGACCGTATGGACACCCGGAATACCAAATACCGTCTCTACCCCATAATACTCTAGCCATTGCACGAGCAGCTCACCGCAGGTTAGAGACGGCATGGCTGGTGCTGAAGCAGGCGTTTGCATCATTTGCGTCATGAGTTAATCATCCTAAAAATTCAATATCGTATAAAAAAATCGTTAAATCTAATATAAAAACCAATATCACCCTATTAACAAAGGATAAATTTGGCGAAAAGATAACGAATGATGATTAATAGACTGCTTTGACTTTATCGTCGTAGCGGACGCCTGGCAAGATACACAGCATCTCAAACAATAAGTTCGCGGCTAATACAGAGGTATTACCAAATGGGTCGTACGGTGGTGACACTTCTACTAAATCACCTCCGACGACATCAAGGCCACGCATACCGCGAATAATTTCAATAGCTTGCGTCGAGGTTAAGCCACCGATTTCAGCCGTTCCCGTACCCGGTGCAAATGCCGGATCAATACCATCGATATCGAAACTTAAATAGACAGGACCGTCACCAAGCTTTTCACGGACTTCTGCCATCAATGGCGTCAGCGACTTATACCAACACTCTTCGGCAGGAACCACGCGAAAGCCTTGTTGGGTCGACCAATCAAATTCTTCAGCACTATATCCAGTGCCACGCAGACCAATCTGTACCACACGATTACCATCGATAAGGTTCTCTTCGACAGCACGGCGAAACGGCGTACCATGAGCGATTTTTTCGCCGAACATCTCATCATTGATATCTGCATGCGCATCAATATGTACCATACCGACAGGGCCATGTTTTTTGGCGAGTGCACGCAGAATAGGCAAAGCAATGGTATGATCGCCGCCCAATGTCAATGGGATAGCACCATGATTCACGACTTTTTCTGTATAGAACTTTTCGATGATATCGATACTTTTTAAGAGATTGAAGGTATTGATAGGTACGTCGCCGATATCAGCGACTTGTAAAGACTCAAAGGGTGCCGCGCGAGTGGCAACGTTATAAGGGCGAATCATGCGTGATTCATCGCGAATCTGGCGAGGGCCCAATCTGGCACCGCTACGGTTTGACGCCCCAATATCCATAGGTACCCCAACGAAAGCCACGTCTAATCCTGCTGCATCAGCCTGAGTTGGCAGGCGCATCATAGAAGCAAAGCCGCCAAATCTTGGCATGTCGTTGCCGCTCAATGGTTGATTGAATTTCATAATTCACATCCTTGTTTTATGTCGTCGAAATAGACAATTTGTTATATATCAATTTTTATATGATTCTGACAATACCTAAATATCGGTAGGCAGACCATGGTAAAATTCAGAAGTAAACTTCTATTTTTTCGTAGTAAGTTAGATTTAATCGTTATTATTAGAAGTTTTATAAAAGTTTTGGTCAAGACAATAGATACGGGAACATAACTTTCGATGTTAGATGAATTGATAAAAATAGACATCAAAACCTTGCGTAGCTTTATGGCAATCGTGGAGTGTCAAGGCGTGACCGCCGCTCAGTCGCGCTTAAATGTGACGCCCTCTGTCATTAGTGGACATTTAACCCATTTAGAAGATCGCTTGGGTATGACGCTTTGTCATCGTGGCCGCGCGGGTTTTAAGCTGACAGAAGATGGCGCTGCGGTTTACGAGGCTTGCTTGAGTTTTACCGAAGCGGTGGCCAGCTTTCAGCATCAACTGCATTATATTCGGCAATTGGACTCGGTGCGTGGCGGTCATATCCGACTGTGTCTCATTGATCAGATGCCGACGTCTTTTTATGATGCCTTGCGCCAGTGCTTGGCCTCTAGTTACCATGACAATCCACTCATTCATTTTTCTATCGATGTGCAAAGCCCTGAAAGCATGCTGGAGAAGCTGCTGAGTAACGAGAGTGATATTGGCGTGGGTTATTTTGGTAGTTTTCCACCATTACTCACTTTTCAGCCAGCATTTATTGAAAGGCAGGTCGTCTGCTGCGGACGCGAGCATAAACTGTTTTATGAGTCAGAAGGCTTAAGCTTTGAGGACTTGGAACAAAACCATCCATGGATAAAACGAGGGTATATTACCGATATGAGCATCAATCATGTCCGCCCCAAGACGTTAAGCGCTACCACTTATCATATGGAGGCAACCGCGCAGCTGATTTTGGCAGGTCATCATGTTGGCTATTTGCCTAATGATTTAGCCAAACGTTATGAAGAGATGGGGCTGATGAAAATACTACTGCCCAATGAGGCCAGTTATGAGGTCAAGCATCATTGGGCTTACCGAGAAAACCTGCACAAACAAGTCGCCGACTTTTTAAGTCAAATGATGCGTCTTTTATTAGAAAACGCACCGAATTGATTTAGAAAAAACACCGAAGTGATAAAAATCTCCTATAAACCAGTTTACGCTGCTGGTTGCTCCTGACGCTTTAGACCAATGGTTCTGAGCTTGCCTTGATCATCGACTTCTTTGATGACTAATGACCATTCGTCATTGATGGCAACGGTATCTCCTGATACTGGCGTCATAGCTAAGCTGGCTTTGACATATTCAGCAACCGTCTGCGACCACATGCTTTTTTCGTCGTCTTTAGGTTTGGACTTAAGTTTATCGACCAAAGATTCGGGGGTCATGACACCAGTCAAGAATGGCAAGTCGCCAAGCTTGACGCTAGGTGATAGTAGCCAATCGCCATAAAAGTCATCGATGGCTTTTCGGTCTAATGTTGTATCATTGAATATCTTAGCAATCTGGCTGGCGTGATCACCGCGCATAGCATACCAGACACTGTCTCCAAATTTGAGCTTGGTATTATCATCGACAATCACAATCTGCTGCCCACGTACCAAAGCAAAAATACTAATCTCATCAGGATTGACGCGATTAGAGATACCCCTCGGATGGCGGCCAATGGCAAACGCCCCTGACTTCACTTGAAACTGATATAACGTAATACTCGCCTTGTCCGACACCCAAACCTCATGTTTTTCTTCTGGGTCTTTATTATTCGGAATACGTACTTTGAATAAATCTGCCATAAAGGGAATGGTTGTACCTTGCAAAATCAAAGATAAAACCACCACGCCAAAAGCAATATCAAACAGCATAAAGGCGTTGTCTATCCCTGCCATGACAGGCAATATCGCAAGAGTAATAGGCACAGCGCCACGCAAGCCCACCCAAGAAATAAAGCCAATCTCTCTGTCTTTAAACTTAAAAGGCTTCACGCTGGTATAGACCGCGATGGGACGGGCAATCAAAATCATAAAGGCGGCAATGGCGACCGAGTAATACCAAACATTGAGGACGTTCGATGGCGTGACTAATAAACCTAAAACGACAAACAGCACTGCTTGTGATAACCACGCAAAGCTATCCATCACCCGCATGACGTGTTCGGTTGAGCGCACTTTATGGTTACCTATCAGCACACCAGTAAGATAAACGGCTAAAAATCCACTACCACCGATTAAATTGGTCGCTGCAAACACTGCCAAGCCAGCCGACAGTATCAAGATGGCATACATACCCTCTGCCAGATGTACCTTGGGCAATAGTCTTGCCAATAAATAGCCAAACAGCAAACCCATACCAAGGCCAAAGCTAAGCTGTTGTAATAGCAAGCCTAAAAAGCCAAATACTGTCTGTCCGGCAGGGTCAACATTTAAAGCAATCAACCCCGTCACCAATAAAATAGCTAACGGGTCGTTGGCACCGGATTCTAGCTCCAACGTCGCTTGGACGCGGTCGTTAAGCTTGACACCGCCATTACGCAGCAGTGAGAATACCGCTGCTGCATCGGTTGAACCAACGATCGCTGCCATTAACAGACCAAAGCGCCAGTCAACATCAAGCAGCCACGTGACAAACACACCCAGTATCATGACAGTCGCCAGTACGCCCCACGTGGCAAGCGTGATGGCTGGTTTTAAGCCGACTCGGAAAGATTTAAAAGAGGTGCGTAGACCGCCATCCAACAAAATACAGGCCAACGCCGCCTGCCCGACAAAGTTGGCAAGACCATATTGAGAAAACTCAATACCCAATAGCCCCTCTTCGCCAGCCAGCATGCCAACCACTAAAAACAACAATAACAAAGGAACGCCCAAACGCGCCGACAACGTACTTGCCATAATGCTGGCAAAAATTAACAACGCCCCTACGAGATACAGGATATTTAAGGTATCCATCTTTTTTAAGCCCTATTTTTATAAATGATAACCAGTTGCGCTATTGCGCTAATATTGATCTTACTGTGCTGCGGGGGAAATTACAGATATAGTCGGTTCAATATCATTTAGATATAGTCAGTCCCAAATAAAATGACTACAAATATTTTAATGCGCTACTGGTATAAACTTTCCTTGCTTGCTGTGCCCTCGCAGTTTCGATGCTACGAAAAATTCATCCCAGTAACACTGTGTTTATTTTATATAAGACTGACTATAGGATCATAAAACCGTTCTCAAGAATAACACTTCCTACCAACCTTAAAGAACCGATCGTCAAAGAAATTTTATTAAAAAAACGTACCAATCTTTCTATTTAAACTTATAAAGCGTTCTTTGAATTGAGACTTATAACCTTGTTCTGCAGCTTATTAAGCCTGAATGTATTGCCAAGCAAGCACTAAAATAGTCGCTGCCACTGTCCAAGCGACGACGCCTAGTAGCAATGCCTTATACAAGCTGACATAACTGATGCTAAAAAACACCACAAAAGTATAAATAAGATGCGGGATGACACCAAGCATACTAAATATCAATGCCACTCTTAGATCCGCGGCACTACGCTCAGTACCAACGATGAAATGACTGATCAGGGTAAATGTAGGGAATAGCGGTGCCAATGCCGCCAGATAGAAGAATTTGGTCTGCGCAAATAATTGAATGAGCAAAACCATCAAAGCGCCAATAAGTATTTTTAGCCAAATCACGACGGGGTCATCTCCTATGGAATGATAAGGGCTGGAAATAACCCAATCTACCATGATACTAAAGTCTGCAAACCGACATAAGAGCAATAACTGATTAATTAATCTATAGGATAAAAAAGTGCAAGAAGCCCCATTTAGCAACATTGCTAGATGGGGCTTCTTGCACTTTTTTATGAAGCGAGTTTTTTATTAATTACTCAATCATTTTTTGGCTTCAGCGCGGCACTGATGTCGGCCAGTAGTGGCGGGATATCATGCTTACCAGCGATGACTTCCAACATAACCAGCTTGTCTTTGGCGGCAGCTGCTTGCTTGAGAGCTGCTTTTAACTCACCCGCTGTCTCTGCTTTTAGTAGCAGACTACTATCATCAGTAGCACCAAACGCTTTTGGCATCAGCTGCCAGTCACATTTAGGGATGTCGTTATAATACTGATTTTCACCATGAATCGCCCGCTCAACGGTATAGCCGTCATTATTAATCAGTACAATCACAGGATTGACCCGCTCTTGAATCATGACCGCAATCTCTTGAATGGTTAATAATGCCGAGCCATCACCAATCAGCAAAATACTACGCTTATGCGGCGATGCAATGGCCGCGCCTAAACTCGCCGGCAAAGTATAACCGATAGAACCCCACATAGGCTGTCCATAAGACGTCACGCCTTCTGGCAGACGCACATCACTGATACCAAAATAGGCAGTACCTTGTTCAGAAAACACCAAGTTTTTATCATCAAGCGCATCAGCGATGATATGCCATAAGTCATCTTGACGGATAGCCTCATCATCCTTGCCATGTTGCTCATGCGGCTTTACCTCTTCACAGAACTGCTTTGGCACAATGTTAATATCTGAAGTCATCACCTCATGCAATGTTTTTAGAGCATCTTTTAGGGCAATGGGTGCAAAGTTTCTGCCTGCGATACTTGCACGCTCATAATGCAGGTCAACCACCACATTTTCATCAATATTTTGGCTAAAACCCGCTGTCGTAGTATCCGTATACTGCACGCCAATCTTAATCAAACATTCACAGTTTTCGACCATATCCTTAACGACGGGACGCGATGCCACGCCTGCATAAGTCCCTGCCCAACGATCACTGTTTTCGTCAAGCAAAGTTTTGCCCCACGATAGCGTCGTATAAGGAATATTGGTATCGGCAAGCAACGCTTTTAACTGCTTTTGCAGCCCTAAACGATGCACCATCAAGTCTGCCATAAGCGTGGTGGTTTTGTTTGGCAGAAATTCTATTAGCGCTTGCTTAAAATCATCTAGCGCCGCTTGACTGGTGATATCTTCTTCACTATCGACAAGTTTGGTCGTCGGCGGATAAATGGGCGTTTTTGCAACATCTGGTGATAACAGTAAATAACCGGGACGATGCTTTTTAAGAATCAGACGAATAACCCGATCAATCTCAGAAGCAGCATTTTCAGGTGTAATGTGCGCGCGCGCCACAGTCACCGGCTCGACCATTTTAATAAAATGGTTAAATACCCCGTCACCCAAAGTATGGTGAATCCGGCGTTTGGAATCTTGCAATGCTGTGCTTGGTGCGCCGACCACATGCAATACCGGTGCATACTCTGCAAACGAGCCTGCCGTTGCATTAATCGCTGACAGCTCACCGACGCCAAAAGTCGTTACCATAGCGGCAAAACCACGCTCACGTGCATAGCCGTCAGCTGCGTAGCCTGCATTCAACTCATTGGTGTTACCCACCCAGCGCAATTTATCAGAAGCGATAACATTGTCTAAAAATGTTAAATTAAAATCACCGGGCACACCAAATATTTCAGTGGCACCCGCTTCAGCGATTCGATCAAACAAATAATCAGCGATGGTATATTGTTGACTCATTTCTTATCCTTTGACTTATCATTCTAAGTATTGTTGGTTTTTAATTTGATTATGACTAACTATAAAGTACATCCCAGCTTATTTATTTAATGCAAAGCTTTTGGAATGCATATTATAAGAAACTGTTATAACATACATTTATGGCCAGATAACATACCTGTCTTACTAACTTTTACTTTTTTCGTCATAGGTGTTGACACTCTTAAAAAACTGCGTATAATACGCCTTCATCAACTAACGACAGTTAATTGATAATCAGCGGGAATAGCTCAGTGGTAGAGCATAACCTTGCCAAGGTTGGGGTCGAGAGTTCGAATCTCTTTTCCCGCTCCAAATTAGCTTGAATAAAGCGCAAAAGCCTCACATCTCTTAATGGGAGATGTGAGGCTTTTTTTTGTCCATTTTTCGGGGGTTGTAGAGAAATTCTCGAGGTATCTTTTTGAATATAGTTAAGTTTATCTACTCAGTCAAAAAGCTCGTTTTCGGTGCGGTGCCCGTGAATAAGCTACTTTGGCTTCGCCATCCACTGTTTCATAAGTATCATGAAAGGTTTTTTTGTAACTTATCCAAGCTTGCTTCAAAGAAGGGTTGCCTTCAAACTTTACGTCTAATGAGTCTTTATCAAGATTAGAGTTGTCATTAAGCTTGTCTAATTCATCAGCTAGTTGTGATATTTTATTGTTTAGTTCCTTAGCAGGACTTAAATAGTTTAAGAAAAACCGCAAACTGATATAAGCAATAAAGATGAAAATTATTGCAGGAAAAACATAATAGCCTTGCGAAAACTGCGCTACTTTTAACCAATTTATCAATATCACCTATCCCATCAAATAAAAGGTTGAAAGTTATACTATTCAACCTAAACATAACCAAATTAAAGTCAGCAAATTTTAGTAATAAATATCTAGGTCAAAAACCATCCATAACAACAGGCAAGACCCGTCGTTACAAGCTGCAACTTACAAAAATGGAATATTAACATAAACAAATGACTAGAAAATGATTGACGACTAATATCTAGGAAATAAAAAATAAATTTGAGAATTAATGGCTATATGCATTTATATTTTTTATCGGAGAATAACTATAGTTTAAATTAATACTGAACTCGCAAGACAACAGATGACATACGATCTTCCGCTTCTATTCAAATAACCTTCTTATCTATTTACACTAAACCTGAGATGAAATCGATGACTATTAACCCTTTAAGTCAATCTACATGACTAGAATAAGGGCCGTTGTGTGATACCATTCTTCGATAAATTTTTCATTTAATAAAACCTCCTCTGATCATAAGATTTATACCTATGGCACTTAAGAAAACCGAGATTTATTCTACTCTTTGGGCAAGTTGCAATGAGCTACGCGGTGGCATGGATGCCAGCCAATACAAAGACTACGTATTGACCATGCTATTTATGAAGTACGTGTCTGATAAATATAAAGACGATGCCTTTGGCGATATCGTAGTACCAGAAGGCGGTAGCTTCGATGATATGGTGGCGCTCAAAGGCGACAAAGAAATTGGTGAAAAAGTCGATAAAATTATCGCTAAGCTTGCTGACGCCAACGGTTTGCGCGGTGTCATTGACGTTGCTGACTTTAACGACGAAGAAAAACTGGGCAAAGGCAAAGAGCACGTTGACCGCTTGTCTAAGCTGATTGGTATATTTGAAGGTTTGGATTTATCAGGCAACCGTGCTGATGGTGATGACCTGCTGGGCGATGCGTATGAGTTTCTAATGCGTCATTTCGCTACAGAGTCTGGCAAATCAAAGGGGCAGTTTTACACCCCATCGGAAGTATCACGTATTTTGGCGAAGATTATTGGTGTTGACGACAATACACCACTGGACGCGACTGTATATGACCCAGCCTGCGGTTCAGGTTCTCTGCTACTAAAAGTTAGCGATGAAGCACCACACGGCTTGACTATCTATGGTCAAGAGATGGACTTTGCGACTACGGCACTAGCAAAGATGAATATGATATTGCATGGGGCTACAGGCGCTGACATCTACAAAGGCAATACCCTGTCCTCTCCGCACTTCGTAGAAGGCAATCAGCTTAAGACTTTTGATTTTATCGTGGCAAACCCGCCATTTAGTAATAAAAACTGGACCAGTGGCTTAAACCCAGAGTCGGATGAGTTTGACCGTTTCACTTGGGGTATTCCGCCTGAGAAGAACGGTGATTACGCTTTCCTTCTGCATATCATCAAAAGCCTAAAAAGCACGGGCGTTGGCGCAGTGATTCTGCCACATGGCGTGCTATTCCGAGGGAATGCCGAAGCGCATATCCGCCAGAACCTCATCAAGCAAGGCTATATTAAAGGCATCATTGGCTTGCCAGCCAACCTTTTCTACGGTACGGGCATCCCTGCTTGTGTCATCGTGATTGATAAAAACACCGCACAGAGCCGAGCAAAAGGTGATGCGGGTCTATTTATGATCGATGCCAGCCGTGGCTACATGAAAGATGGCAATAAAAACCGCCTACGTAGTCAAGATATCCACAAAATCGTCGATGTTTTTAATTCTCAAATCGCTCTAGAAGGCTATAGCCGAATGATTGAGTTGGATGAGATCATTGATAACGACTATAACTTAAATATCCCTCGCTATATCGATGCCAGTATTGATGAAGATCAGCATGATCTGACTGCGCATTTAAAAGGTGGTATTCCTGTCGCAGATATCGATTCCCTAGAGTCTTATTGGCAGGTATTGCCTAACTTACGCCAGACGCTATTTTCTGATTTACGTGATGGTTATCGTGAGTGCCTCGTGGCATCGACTGAGGTCAAAGCAGCGGTATTGGCTCATCCTGAGTTTATTACCTTTGCTGAGCAAAGCCTAACGCCATTCAATGACTGGTGGCAAGCCATAAAGCTGAGTGAAATCACCAAAGGCGATAGACCTAAAGCCCTTATTCATAAAATCGGTGAAGATCTGCTAGCACGCTATGCTCATGCACCCCTACTCGATAAATACGATATCTATCAAATCCTGATGGACTACTGGAGTGAAAGCTTGCAGGACGATATCTATGCTATTAGCCAAGATGGCTGGCAAGTGGGTAAGCAGTTGCGTCAGCTTATCGCTGCTAAAGGCGAAAAGCTTAAAGAAACCCCTGACCTTATTATCAATAAGAATAAGTACAAAGCCGAGCTTATCGCGCCTGCGCTTATCATTAACCGATACTATAGCGATGAGCAAGCCCATATTAATGCCATGCAAGATGAACTTGATACAATAAGTAGCAACTTGAGTGAACTTATCGAGGAGCATAACAATGAAGAAGGTATACTCAATAATATAAGTACCAAAAAAGAAGCTAATGAAGCTTTAAAAGACTTTTATGTTCTTGCTTATAGAGTATTCGCACCTGATCAATATAAAAACTATGTGAGAACGAATAAAGAGATTGAAAGCGCACAAAATGAACTATTGATATTAGGTCAGAGCCATGCGATTGACAAAGCCAATAATCATAGTGGGAAGATTACTCTGAAAAACTTGAAAGCCTATCTAAATACTGACGCCTCAGCAGATGATATTAATACCATCAATACCTACCTTAAAAAAGACAGTTTAATAAAAACTGAGCTAAAAAAGGTTAAAGTTTTTGAGAAAGAAGCCGTTGCCGTAATTGGTAAGAAAATGCAAGAAGATGACGAATCTGATTTTACTGACATTCAAAACATTCAACAGTTTTTGCAATTAACTGACATGGAAGCCAACGCGAAAAAGTCATTAAAAGAAGCGCAAGATGCTTTAGATATGGCGGTATTTAAGCACTACCCAACTTTGGATGACGCGGCTATCAAGACGCTATTGATTGATGATAAATGGCATGCCACGCTACAAGGGCGTATCGAAGATGAGATTGAGCGTATTACTGCCCAGCTTGCTAACCGTATCAAGGAGCTAGATGAGCGTTATGCTGAGCCTTTATCGCAAATCATAGATGAGGTGGAGACGTTAAGCCAAAAAGTACAAGCGCATCTGCAAGCGATGGGAGTGGCGTAATGAGTGAGGTTAAGATACCTGAAGGTTACAAGCAAACTGAAATTGGGGTTATTCCTGAGGATTGGCGTATAGCTACTATAGAAGATATAGCAATTTTTAGAAATGGAGTTGCCCATGAAAAATTCATCGATGCTAATGGTAAATACATAGCAGTGAACTCTAAATTTATATCTACTGAAGCGAAGGTTATCAAGCGAACTAAGGTTTTAAGAAACCCTGCCTACAAAAATGAAATATTGATGGTGATGAGTGACGTACCTAATGGTAGAGCTATCGCAAAATGCTTTCTAGTTCCTGATGATAGTGTTTATTCAATTAATCAAAGAATATGTGCATTAAACATTACTAAAGATAATCCTAAATACATATTCTATCAACTAAATCGTAATCCTTATTACTTAGCATTTGATGATGGAGTTAAACAAACCAACTTAAGAAGACAGGACGTTCTTGATTGTCCTTTGATGATACCACCTAAACAAGAACAAAATGCAATCGCTACTGCCCTATCTGATATCGATGATTTAATCGGATCGCTAGAAAAATTGATTGCTAAAAAAGAAGCGATAAAAACCGCCACCATGCAGCAGCTACTCACGGGCAAAACTCGCCTGCCTGAGTTTGCTACTCATGAAGACGGTAGCGCTAAAGGATTTAAACAGACTGAATTGGGGCGAATTCCTGAGGATTGGGAGGTTTTTGAATTTGGAAGCTTAATCAATTATATAAAAGGCTGTCCTTTTAAGTCTGCTGATTATCAACATACTGGAGTTAGAATTATACGTGTTAGTGATACAAGTTTTACTGACATTAAAGATAATAATCCTATTTATATTTCAGACAGCAAAGCTAAACTTTACAAACCTTGGAAACTACAAAAAGGTGATTTAATTATTTCTACTGTAGGTTCAAAACCTCCAATGTACGACTCTTTGGTCGGGAAAGCAATCAAAGTCACAAGTAAACATGATGGTAGCTTATTAAATCAAAATGCTTTAAGAGTGAGAGCAAAGTCGGATACAGATGGTATTCAATCACTGCTTCTAAGTCATTTTAGAACAGAACGCTATATTGATTTTATTGAGAAAATTTATAGGGGTAATGCTAACCAAGCATCAATAACCTTGCAGAGTCTTTTTGAGTTTAAAGTTCCCTTACCTAACTCTAAAAAAGAACAAACCGCCATCGCCACTATTCTCTCTGATATGGATACTGAGATTCAAGCTTTGCAGCAGCGCTTAGACAAAACCAAAGACATCAAGCAAGGCATGATGCAGCAGCTGTTGACTGGGAAAGTGCGGTTGGCGCACTAAAATTACAAGGAAGTAATATGCAAGACAATCAACTAGAAATAAAACCAATAGTCGACCTATTGGATGAAAGTTTCTATATCCCTGCTTATCAACGTGGCTACCGCTGGAAAGAAAAACAAGTTCAAGACTTATTAGAAGATATCAGAGAGTTTTATCTGACCTCACTGAACTCCGAAAAGGATACTTTTTACTGCTTACAACCTGTTGTCGTCAAACAGCGTGAAGATGGCTCTTGGGAAATCGTCGATGGACAACAACGACTAACCACTATTTACATCATTTTAACCTGCTTGAAAGATATACCCTCGCTATTATGCAAGGCACCTTATGAAATGAGTTATGAGACTAGAACAAAATCCTCCGGTTTTTTAGCCAGTATCAACGAAGATCAAGCTAGAGATAATATCGACTTTTTCCATATTTATAAAGCTAAAGAAGCCATCAAGTCATGGTTTGATGAGCAAAAGGATTCAGATAAATATAACTCTATAAAGACGCCTTTACTCAATTTAGATAATAAAAGTGTAAAAGTAATTTGGTATGAGCTCAGCGACCATGAGGTACCCACCCAAGTATTTTCAAGACTTAACGTCGGAAAAATACCTCTGGTAAGTGCAGAACTTATTAAGGCATTGTTCTTAAAATCAAGCAATTTCACTTTAGAATCGAAATCGAAGGATGCCCAAAGTCTATTGCAGCTTACGCTTTCTCAAGAATGGGATGCCATTGAAAAAAGTCTTCAAAATGATGCTTTTTGGTATTTTTTGAGCAACGAAACTCTTGAGTCAAACCGCATTGATTTATTACTCACTCTTAGAGCATCAGATCATAGTGAAATAGAAAATAACAGAGATGAGTTAAACACTTTTTTGCAATTTAATGAGCTGCTAAAAGAAGATAACTTTGACATGGTTCAAGAATGGCAAAACATCAAGCGTTTAATGATGACATTAGAAGAGTGGTTTAATAACCGCGAATTACTCCATTTAATCGGCTATTTAATAACTGAGGGCAAAACGATTCCTGAAATCATGCGACTTAGTAAAGATAGCCGAGATAAGCAACATTTAAGACATAAACTTATAGGTCAAGTTTTTAACCTTACTTTTGATGCTAAGTTCAATGCCTTGTCATCATTTGATGAAATTGAATCAAAAGTCCGTGATCACTTATCAGAGCTTGATTATGAGTCTAAGAACTTGAGTAAGATTCGCCGTATCTTTTTACTTTTTAATATTGTCAGCTTATTGAGTAACCCCAAATCAAACTCTCGCTTTCAATTTGATAGATATAAAAGTGAGAATTGGGATGTTGAGCATATACGTTCAGTAGCCTCAAATATACCTGAAGGCATTAGTAATCAAAAGAAATGGCTAATAGATGTTAAAGACTATTTAGACAACTCAAAAGTTGATACAAGCCCTTTCAAGCTTAATAACGCTGAACAAAATGAAAAGCAACGTATCAATAGTGAAATTAACCAAATCCTTCAGGCACAAACCTTTCAACAAGATAAGTTTGAGAATGTTTATAAGAATATCATAGAGATCTACGATCCTAGCAATGGCGAAGCAGTAGATAACTCAATCGGCAATCTAACTTTGCTTGATAGATACACCAATCGCAGTTATAAAAACGCCATCTTTCCAATTAAACGCAAGCATATTATTGAGCTTGATAAAAAGGCTATATATGTGCCTTTATGCACCAAAAATGTCTTTTTGAAGTATTACAGTCAAAATTTAGATAGCATGCTTTACTGGCGCTCAGAAGATAGCCAAAACCATCAAGATGCTATTATAGAAACCATAACAGAATACTTTTTTAAAAATGGAGCTCAATAATGAACATGGGAGAAAGAGTAACCTTTAATGAGCTATTAGATATAGTAAATTTTATTGAAATTCCAATTATCCAACGTGATTATGCCCAAGGGCGCAAAGATCAGTCAGAGGTTAGAAACGCTTTTTTAGACTCCCTTTTTTCAGCTCTTATCAGAGAAAAAACTTATGATGATCAACCGTCTCTAAATTTAGATTTTGTATATGGCGACATTGACAATACTGACACACTTTCAGTACTAGATGGCCAGCAGCGTCTTACAACTTTATTTTTATTACATTGGTTTTTGGCAGTAAAATACAACCATTTAACAGAGTTTAAAGCACGTTTTACCTTGAAAGGTAATTCACGCTTTACCTATAAGACCCGCCCTAGTTCATCAGAATTTTTTAATGCTTTACTATCTAACGGTACTATCCAGCAGCGATACCATGCATTAACTAAATTTAATATAGATCAAACAACCGGATCTAGCAAAATCAATGATTATACTATTGACCAACTCATTGCTGACAGCACTTGGTTTTTTTCAGCTTGGAAACAGGATCCTACTGTGCAAGCTTGCCTTAACATGTTAAAGGCGATTGAGGAAAGATTTGCACTCTGTAATGAAGATTTGTACCTGCGGATTGTGGATAGCGATAACCCTTGTATCACTTTCCAATTTTTGCCCTTGAGCAAGTTTGGACTGTCTGATGAGTTGTATATCAAAATGAACGCGCGAGGCAAGCCCCTCACCCCATTTGAAAACTTCAAAGCTAATCTACAACAAACTATAAAGTCGTTTTCTAAAGAACTGCCTAATTATGATTTAGCCGCTAGAGGTGGTGTAGTCAATGGTTATGAGTACTTTATCCATAAGATCGACACCGACTGGGCAGATCTGTTTTGGACGTATCGGACTGTTGGTGATAAGCATGATTCCTATGATGATGAGCTTATGAACTTCATTCGCTTAATTATTCTATACCAATATGTTATCGATACTAAGAACAATGATAGTAAAAGTGAGGATAATCTCAATACTTTTTTTGGACAAAAAGCCAAGTTGCAGCACTTAACAATAGCTCAGTACACTAAACTAAATTGTTTTACACCTAATTTTGTAACTAACCTCATTGCTCTTTTAGATCTGCTTGATCTAGATGACTATCACAACCATCATCTCAAGACTTACTTACCTGACGCATATAATAAGACGCATTATTCAGAAGTGTCTATGTTCGAAAAGGTACTAGCAGATAATACTAGTTATCCTGAAAAGCTACGATTCTATGCTTTTTATCGTTTTCTTTCAAAAAAGCTCAAATCAGCTAACAGCATTGATGCTAATGACATTCAATCTGAGCTCGTTGAATGGATACGTGTCATTTATAACTTAACTGAAAATACTATCTTTAATACTTCAAAAGATTTTTTAGAAGCTCTGCTATCCATTGAAAAGCTAAGTAAGTTTGACTCTCCTATTTTGGATATACTGACTAATAGACCTGGGCTCGTCTTGAGTAGAATCTCAGAAGATCAGCTTGTTGAGGAGAAGATTAAAGCTCATCTCATACTAAAGTCAGATGATTGGAAGAACGCAATCCTACAGGCTGAAAACCACCCCTTCTTTAATGGACAGATAGGTTGCCTACTCAACTTCTCCGGTATTCTTGAATACTATCGCAATCATAATAACTGTAATTGGGATGCCTTTGAAAATAATAGTTTACTGGATACTTTTAAGAAATACGATCAATCGCTAGGTTCTGTTTTTAACCTCATAGCTGCTAGCTCATCAGACATAGAGTACTTGTGGGAGAGAGCGACCCTGACTAAAGGTATGTATTTTACCAAAAAGAAATCGTATGACCGTTACAACTTGCTCAGCACTCGACTATTCAAAAACAATATCAATCGTGATCACAGCTGGAAAAGATTATTACGAATTGGCTCTGAAACCATGGAAATCAGACAGTCTTACGTAAAAGCCGTACTAGATGATCCCGATTTCGATGCTAATGATATTAAACCTTCACTACAGAGTATTTGTGATGTAGTGCTGGCTAATAATGATTTTGATAAATGGCGTGAATATCTCATTCAGTATCCTCAGCTTTTCGACTACTGTGAACAGGGATTTATTGAAATTAGTGAGATAGAAGTACTTTTATTATGGCAATCTCAGCGTAATCATTATCATAGTGAGCTTTACACAGTCGTATTAGATATTCAGCTAAAAGATGAACTTGAAAAACTAATGCCCTTCTCTAATTTAGAATATCAATACGTTAAGTCCACACAGGAGCAAGCCTCTCTTAAGATTGAAGGTTGGAATTATGCGAATAGTAATTACTACTTCGAAATCTTAAAAGCCCCAGAGAACTTCGTAATCCAGTTTAAAAACGGCTCATCAAACGATTACCCTCAAAAAGTTAGTGATGTAATTGAAAATAATGGACTTCAGCGCGAATATACTAAGCACGAGGAAACAGGCGATGAAGCAGTGCACTACGAGATTACCTCATTAACATCAGTAGATGACGTGATTAGTCAGCTTATTCAAACTTGTAGCTCACTGAGGAGTATTGAGAATGAGTAACGTCACCGACATAGAAAGACTCACTCAGAACCGTGTCGTACGCTTTTTTACTGATACACTCGGCTACCGTTATCTAGGCGACTTTAAAGATAGACCTAATAACAAGAATATTGAGCCTGAGATTTTAGCCAACTGGCTAAGCTCGCGTAATATTAGCCGCACCTTGCAAAACCGAGCCATAAACGCTCTAGAAAAAGCAGCCGCTATAGGCAGTGGCGTTAAATTATACGATGCCAATAAAAAGGTCTATGAACTACTGCGCTATGGCATTAAAGAAAAGGAAGGTACTGGTGATCATAAAGAGACCGTCTGGTTGATTGATTGGGACAACATAGAGGCCAATGACTTTGCCATTGCCGAAGAAGTCTCTATCGCGGGCGAAAATAAAAAACGTCCCGATATTGTCCTTTATGTGAACGGTATTGCACTGGGCGTTATTGAACTTAAACGCTCTAGCATCAACGTCACCGAAGGCATTCATCAGAACCTAGACAACCAAAAGAAAGAATTTATTCGACAATTTTTTAGCACCACACAATTGGTTATGGCAGGTAATGATACCCAAGGCCTGCGCTATGGCACGATCGAAACGCCTGAGAAGTATTATTTAGAATGGAAAGAAGCCAACCCCAATCATACGCCACAGTCTGATACTAGCGTACCGACGCATCTTACTTTAGCAAACGCTAACTTCACCGATCAACCCTTAGACTTCCATCTGTATCATATGTGCAATAAGCACCGATTCTTAGACATCATTAATAACTTCATTGTTTTTGATTCGGGTGTCAAAAAGACTTGCCGACACAATCAGTATTTCGGGATACAGGCGGCAAAAAAAAACATTGCACAGCGCAAGGATGGGATTGTTTGGCATACCCAAGGCTCAGGCAAAAGCTTGACCATGGTTTGGCTGGCTAAATGGATACGGGAGAATGTTACCAATAGCCGTGTACTCATTATTACTGACCGTACCGAGCTTGATGAACAGATTGAAAAAGTCTTTTTTGGTGTCGATGAATCAATATATCGCACCAAGAGCGGTGCTGATCTTATTACCCAGCTAAATCAGCCTAACCCTTGGTTGCTCTGCTCTCTAGTGCATAAGTTTGGTCGTCACAGCGATGATGACGAGAATACAGAGGATACGGACGACTTCATAAAAGACATTCAAGCCAGCCTACCCTCAGACTTCAGTTCAAAAGGCGACTTATTTGTATTTGTTGACGAATGTCACCGTACCCAGTCTGGCAAACTGCATAGCGCTATGAAGGCATTATTACCAGAAGCGATGTTTGTCGGTTTTACTGGCACGCCACTGCTTAAAAAAGATAAAAAGAAATCTATCGAAGTCTTTGGATCTTTTATTCACACCTATAAGTTTGATGAAGCAGTTGCCGATGGCGTGGTCTTAGACCTGTTGTACGAAGCCCGTGATATCGACCAGCAGCTCACCTCTTCCAGAAAAGTCGATGAATGGTTCGACGCTCATACCCGTGGTCTTACCAATATTGCCAAGAGCCAGCTGAAACAAAAATGGGGCACTATGCAGCGGGTGCTCTCTAGCCAGTCGCGTATAGAGTGCATCGTCAATGACATCTTGCTCGATATGCAGGTCAAACCAAGGCTTATGGATGGTCATGGTAATGCCATGCTTGTGTGCAATAGTATTTATCAAGCCTGCAAATCCTACAAGGCTTTTGAAGACTCTTTCTTGAAAGGTAAAGTAGCGATCGTGACCAGTTACTTACCGACGGCTGACAGTATCAAAGGAGAAGAGACTGGCGAAGGTATGACTGAAAAGCTGTTTAAATATCATATCTATCGCAAAATGATTGCTGATTATTACGATATCAGTGAACAACAAGCCAGCTCTAAAGTAGAGGACTTTGAAAAGGCGGTTAAGAAACGCTTCATTGAAGAGCCTGGACAGATGCGACTACTGATCGTCGTTGATAAGCTATTGACTGGATTTGATGCGCCTTCTGCTACCTATCTATACATCGATAAAAAGATGGCTGATCACAACCTCTTTCAAGCCATTTGCCGTGTTAACAGACTCGATGGAGCGGAAAAAGACTATGGATATATCATTGATTATCAGGATCTATTTCAATCTTTAAGCAGTACTATCTCCGACTATACCCAAGGCGCATTTGCTGAATACGAAGATGAAGATATTGATGGGCTGCTAAAGAACCGTTTAAGCGCGGCAAAACAGAACTTAGATGATGCCCTAGAGATGGTAAGAGGACTTTGCGAGCCTGTTAAATATCCTAGAAACATTCAAGATTATGCCGCTTACTTTTGCCCTAGCGAAGGCGTGATTGAGGCTGACAAACTAGAAAAAGAGCAGCTGCGCCTCACTTTATACAAAAGCGTCTCCAAGCTGATACGTGCTTATGGCAATATTGCCAATGAAATGGCGGAAGCGGGATATAACGATCAGGAGATCAAACGCATCAAAGATGATGTAAAGCACTTTGAGTCGGTTCGTAATAACATCAAGCTTATGAGTGGCGACCATATCGATATGAAAAGCTACGAGCCGACCATGCGTAGGATGTTAGACACTTATATTCATGCCACCCCTAGTGAGACGGTTATCGACTTTGAAGATTTAGGACTTATTGAGTTAATTGTCAATCAAGGGCCTGAAGCTTTAATCAAAGCCATACCTGAGGATATAGCGAGCAACCCTGAAAACGTCGCAGAGACCATCGAAAACAACGTGCGCAAAACGATTGTCGATGAAAACCCCGTCAACCCAAAGTACTACGAGCATATGTCTGCCCTACTCGATGAGCTCATTGAGCTACGCCGACAAAAAGCCATTGCTTACGCTGAGTACTTACAAAAAATACGCCAGCTAGCCTCTAAAGTAATTAACCCGACTGGCAGTGCAGGTGGTGACGCATACCCTGAGACCATTAACACCCCTGCTAAACGCGCACTATATGATAATTTGGATCAGAATGAAGACTTGGCAGATAAAGTTGATGCAGCTATTCGCCTCCATAAACAGGCTGATTGGCAAGGTCATCTAATTAAAGAGCGCAAGATTACAAATGCGGTGCATCAGGTCATCAAAGAATATGAAGTTGATACTGACATAGAGGAGCTGATTAGTTTGGTGAAAGCACAACAGGAATATCAGTGATTATTAAGTCAGCGCTTATTAAGATTGGCGAGTTAGATATACATTTAACTCGCAAGGATATTAAAAACCTACATATCAGCGTGATGCCACCTGATGGACAGGTCAGAGTATCTGCACCTGATGCTATGACAGAGACGGCCATTCGGATGGCTGTCATCCACCGTATCCCTTGGATTAGAAGGCAACAGGCAGCGTTTGCTAAGCAAGAGCGTCAATCTACAAGGGAGATGGTAAATGGAGAGACGCATTATCTTTGGGGCAGGCGTTACCGGCTCGAAGTGATTGAGCTTGATGACCTAAAGTCTCAAACCGTCAAATTAAAAAGCGGCAAGCTTATACTAACCGTAAATAAAGGGCTATCTGATGAAGTAAAAATTAAGCTATTGTCTGAATACTATCGTGGCCGACTAAAAGCCAGAGCACCTGGCCTTATCGATAAATGGTCGAAGAAAACTGGTGTCACTATCAGCGATTGGCAGATCCAAAAAATGAAAACCAAATGGGGCAGCTGTAATATAGAAGAAGGAAACATACGGCTTAACTTAGATTTGGCCAAAAAGCCACTACCCTGTTTGGAATATATCATCTTGCATGAATTGCTACATTTTAAAGAGCGGCAGCACAATGATAGGTTCAAGGCCCTACTAGACACTTATATGCCTGACTGGCGATCTAGGCGCGACTTGCTCAACCAGATGCCATTAGGTCAAGAAAACTGGAAACATAAAGAGTAATGCTTTAGTTATAGACTAACGCTTAGGTTTGAGCCTCTACCTAGTCTTCAGCATATATCGCCTTTAACCCAAAAGCATTTAACTCATCAGTACTACTTGAACTATAGTATATAGATGCCTCGTCACCAGACAACAATCCTTCAACAGCTTCTATTACATAGGCCATGGATTCCAGTGGTAAAGCTTGCACACTCTGCATCCCTACAAATAGCCCTTTAGTATCATGAGCTTTTGCAAGTTGACTAACAAGCTTGTATGTAACTACTTTTATCAAATCTGATTCAGGCTTCCCTGTGGCACTTACTTGAATGAATTGAAAGAAATTGCCATACTCAAACAAGCTTATAATATCTACCACATCTATACCGATAATAGTACTTGCAGACCTTACATCTAGCAGTTCAACGACATCATTTACTTCATCAGGCTGACATCTAATAACCCCCTCTACAATATCTAAGCGCTCAAATTCACTATAATTTGTTTGTAAGCCTACTAAAATGTCAGCCTTTACTTTATCTTTTAGCTCTAGTAGTGCCTGCTCATTCCAACCTTCACTAATTAAAAAGCAACCAATAGTAGACTTTGGGTAATGATCCATGGTTTGTCGATATAGAACCGCGCTAGGTATATCATCCATATACGAGTCATCAATATGATACTTCATGGTTATGCTCACTGATCATTAAGGAGTTTGAAGGTAATCAAAAAAAATAAAATTTGGCGATATTTTACGACTGTAGAGCGCTTGCACAGTCTCTACAAGATTTAACATCTAGCATAGTTCGTTTATTGAATTTTGATCTTCCCTAAGGGTTACATCTCCTTTTGAAAAATCATTCGGTTTTATTTACTTAGATTGCTGATCATCGATTTGCTTTAACAGTCTGATAGAGTTTATATCGTAACTGCCTTCAAAATACTGATCCAAAAGGTCGTCAAAAACACATTTTTTATTAGGGGACGCTAAAGTAAATAACGTAAGCGAAGAGTGCAATTTCAAATTATCCGGTGATCCGAAAATTTCTAAAGCGCTTTTATCAGGATGCAACAATAGTAATTCAGCACACTCTCTTAAGCGTGCTCCAAGCACATCGTGCCCCAAATACGCTTTTGCTTGCTCTAGACTCTCTATTGCAAAGCGGCGAGCCATTGTACTGTGCCCTAAGCCTTTCACCTGTGGAAATATAAACCACATCCAATGTGTACGCTTACGCCCTTCGGTTAACTCTTTAATAACCGATGAATAAATAGTATTTTGAGCTTGAATAAAATCATCAAATAGATGCTTATTTGTAGTTTTCACTTCCTGTATTCCTTGCTACTTAATAATAATCATTTGCAAACGATGTCCACAATTTCATTCAAGCCATTACCTTACGCCAAACTACCCGATCATATATATCATACCCATCCAACAGTGCTCAGGCTTATCGACAACTTCTGCATTATAGAAAACATATTTATCGTCTATATCCATTTTATCAATAGTATTTGATGCAATTCTAAGCTCATCAAGCGTAAGTTGACGGTTACTTTCAGCTTGAAACATTATAGCGTTTATAGTGATATCTTCAGGAATCTGATCAATGATCTGACTAAATACTTTGTCTGATTCAGATACTTTTAATGCACTAGCTTGTATAAATTTAGCAGGTTTCGCAAAATTTATTGCTTCTCTAACATCTCTAAAGTCTATACCTACAAACTCGTTGCAAAATATATCTTTAAACATATTCATTATTTTTTGTACTTCATCAGGCTTGCAAATGATCACACCATCCATCACATCAAAAGCATCAATAGTTTTTTCAGTGGTTTGCAAACCGAGTAAGAACTCTGGCGCTGTTTTGAACCTCAGATCAATTAGTGCTTTTTCCTCCCAATTGTCACTAGTAAGGAAAAATCCAAAATCACATAACTCATATTCACTCATTTGTGGTGTATATAATTTTGTAGAGGATATATTTACAATCACCAATTCTCCCCTTCGATGCCTTTCAATAATACCAATCGGTAACTCGTCAATTAACTCATGAGGAACATCTACTCTTAGTAATAGCTTCTTAAGATTAAAAAGACTATCAGAAAACTGCTGTATTTTATGACTAGTAATCGTCAATCTCTCTAACTGGCTTAACTGCTCTATAGACTCTGGCAAACGCTCAAGCACTTCGCATTTTAATGTCAGGTAAGTTAAATTGTGCAAGAAACCGATACCTTCAGGCAACTCAGTAATCTGATCAGAGCAAATCTCCAATTTTGTTATCGCCAATAAATGC
Organism: Psychrobacter okhotskensis; assembly: GCF_013248965.1. Lineage (GTDB taxonomy): Bacteria > Pseudomonadota > Gammaproteobacteria > Pseudomonadales > Moraxellaceae > Psychrobacter > Psychrobacter okhotskensis. The sequence continues at coordinate 79,446 of NZ_JABRVQ010000015.1, forward strand.
GCTTCGTTACGTGGTAAATCCTTTTCAGAAATCCCATACTCATCGGCCCATGTCCAAAGCTCTGACATCCATGGTTTTGCAGTAGTAGTATCTGATATATTGTTAATCTTGGTCATTTTTTGAATTCCTTTTTTGAGTTGAGTCAAAGCGTAGTCGTTAAGTAAAGCGTCTTAAAACTAGATTTTTCAAACTAATATTTCGTAAAACAATCGTTGGCTTTCAAAGTGTTAAAAACGATATCCATTTCTTCTAGAATTTTATCTGCCATTGTGTCTTCATTTATCATCAGCCATGCTTCACTTGATCCTTTCCAGTCCTGTGGATAAAAGTAATAACCTGCTGGCCAACGTGATGAACTCCAAATCTTTTTGTCGGCTAGTGCTGTATTTAGCGTCGTTTTCATTTTTTCTGTATGCAAATGATTTTTTGCTTCCTCCATTGACCGGAGTTTAATACCTAGACACGGACGATCAAAATTTTCACCCTGAAACTCAAAACAAATATACCCAGCATCGTAGCTTGGAATTATGAAATTTATTTGTTCATAATTCTTACCTTCACCAAAATCATTAATATCCAACTTATAATCAGTTGTTTTGCATTTTGCTAACAAATCTATTTTCAGCTTTGTTATTAGCTCTTTCTTCATTCGATTTATAGTGTTAGATACCTTGATACTGGCATCAATAGTAACTCCATTTCTTTTAATAATATCTAAAACTGCATTGCTTTCACTCATATTTTCAATCCCCATAAATTGCTTTTGAATAAACTTGATTAACTGTGTGAGGAACTCACTAACGCTATGATTTTGGCATTCAACTTGGCAGGCTTTAAGCCAACCCGTGAGATCACTGAAACGAAGATGGCTACATTGCTTCTTATCTATCCAGCATTTTAATGTCTCTGCATCGACACTTGCCGGATTTGGCGTATCGTTATATTCACTTAGATAAACAATTTGAGGGTCAGTATGACCTTTTGCTATAAGTTCATTATAATAATCAATCAGTTGATTAGGTTGGTCTACCGCATAGGGTTTATTTTCAATACAAATACCGTAGTTTTCATCATCCACCTTGCATCTTAGATATATGTCCATTCGACGTAGACTGTTACTTTTTCTAGTCACTTCTTCAAGA
>NZ_JABRVQ010000016.1 GCF_013248965.1 Psychrobacter okhotskensis
GCCTAAAGGCTGTGACTTTAGACAAGTCTCTGATGATGAGATGCAGGACATTGAGAACAAACTAAATAACAGACCAAGAAAACGCTTAGGGTTTAAAACGCCTATGCAGGCTTTCTATAATATTAATTAGCGTTGCACTTGGTGTGTTAATCTAAGAATCTTATCTACTAAAAACTTCATATTCAATAAAGCGAGAATAAGCTGATGGTATAAGAATGTGGCTCATATTTTTTCGTCGCTATCTTTAGGACTTATTTAGGCCATTCTATATTAGCAATCTATTTTCTGGCTTTAGAATATCTAAAAAATCGACAAGCTGCGTTAGATTGCTAAATTCACTGGCTATTAGGGTGTTAGGGTATTAGGGCTTGTCCTCATTTTAAAAATAAGGACAAGCCCTAATACATTCGGAAATAAAGATATTAAAACGGTACATTTTCTATCAAAATTATCTTAGAGATGGCTTGCGTTACCACTGTTTAAAAGAGTATATTTAAACGACTTATTTATATCAGTATTTTTTGCAAACTTGAATCAAGGTTAAGGTCTGTTGAATTTTTTATCTTGTATACAAAAAAACGATATAAGCAATTGCTTTAAAGGGAATTAAAAGCACGTCAAGTACATTTATGGGTCAAAAATGACTCTATAAATATATTGGCGAATATTTATAATTACATAGGATGTAATAATGCAAAAATCACTCTTCAAATTGACCTTATTGGCGACGGTTATCTTAGGTATCAGCGCCTGTAGCGGCGACAACAAAACTACAGATGACTCTGCTGCCAGCTCAGACGCTAAAGCCGCGAAAACCCTACTTTATTGTTCAGAAGGCAGCCCTGCTGGCTTTGATCCCGCACAGTACACCGCAGGTACTGATTTTGATGCGAGCGCCTATCCTATCTATAATGGCTTGGTGGAATTCAAAAGAGATGGCACTGAGATTCAGCCAGCCTTAGCCGAAAGCTGGGATATTAGTGAAGATGGCAAGACTTATACCTTTAATCTGCGCAAAGGCGTCAAATTCGGTAAAACCGATTACTTTACCCCAACCCGCGATTTTAACGCGGACGACGTGGTCTTTACGCTAGAACGTATCACCAATCCTGATTTTGAATTTAATAAAGCCTATCCTGCTGAGTTCCCGTATTCTGTCGGCATGGGGCTGCCTGATCTGATCTCTACTATCGAAAAGGTCGATGACAATACCGTGAAAATCACTCTCAGCGAGACCAACGCGCCGTTTTTACAAAACCTAGCGATGGCCTTTGCTTACATCGATTCTGCTGAATATGCAGACAAGTTAATGGCTGCTGGTAATGCGGCTGACATTAATACCAAACCTGTTGGTACAGGACCTTTCGTCTTTACTTCCTATCAAAAAGACGCACAAATTCGTTATACCAAAAATCCAGATTATTGGAACAAAGACGATATTCATATCGACAATCTAGTGTTTGTCATCACCAAAGACTCAGCGGTTCGCGCCCAAAAAGTGCAAGCTGGCGAATGTCATGTGTCCGCTTATCCAAAACCTGCCGAGATTGACTCTGTTAAAAAATCCGGTAAGGCCACCGTCCTTGATCAACCCGGCTTTAACGTCGGTTATGTCGGCTACAACGTTGAAAAACCAAAGCTTAGCGACCTTAAAGTTCGTCAAGCATTAGATATGGCCATCAACAAAGACGCTATTATTAACGCTGTTTATCAAAGCGAAGGGCTTAAAGCCACCAACCCTATGCCACCAACACAATGGGGTTATGATAAATCGATCAAAGACGCGCCTTATGACGTCGAAAAAGCCAAGTCCCTTATGAAAGAAGCAGGTGCAGATAAGCTTGCCATCAATCTCTGGTATATGCCCGTTCAGCGCCCCTACAATCCAAATGCCAAACTCATGGCGGAAATGCTACAAGCAGATTGGGCGAAGATTGGTGTTAATGCCAAGCTGGTCACTTACGAGTGGGGCGAGTATCTAAATCGCGCCGCTAAAGGCGAGCACGATGTTATTTTAGCAGGCTGGACAGGTGATAATGGTGACCCTGATAACTGGCTTGGTACATTATTATCTTGTGATGCGGTCGGTGGCAATAACTACTCGCGCTGGTGTAATAAAGACTTTGACACTTTGGTGACTAATGCCCGTCAGATTACCAATCAAGATGATCGCGTCAATGACTATGTAAAAGCTCAGCAGATATTTAAAGAGCAACTGCCATGGACGACGATGGCGCATTCGGTGGTAACGGTATTCACCGCACCAAACGTCGTCGATTATAAAATTAGTCCACTTGGCTCAATACGCTTCGATGGTGTAAAAGTTGAATAATCTTAACTGATGAAGTCCGGTATGACATACACGATTGTTTAATTGGTATTCGGCTGGGTCAGATACTCTGCTCCAGCCTTATTTATATAAATTAAGCACTCTGTTAAGCAACCGCTTTGTTAAGCATGCTGTCACCAACACTCTCATCATTATCAACATTCTAGTCATCAACTTAGAGTTATTAAACCATAACTATTGAACCACAACTATTGAGCAGCCCATGCTACTTTATATTTTGCGTCGCATTGCCATTCTCATTCCTGTCTATCTTGGCTTAACGCTATCGACATTTACCCTGATTCGGCTCGTCCCCGGAGACGCCGTCGAGATTATGATGGGTGAGCGTATGGTCGATCCAGAGCTCCATGCTCGTGCCTTAGAAAGACTAGGATTAGACAAACCCCTCATCGTTCAATATTGGGATTATTTAACCGGTATCTTGACCGGTGATTTTGGTCAGTCCTTTCGTACCCGTACTCCAGTATTACAAGACTTCTTTGCCCATTTTGTGCCAACCTTAGAGCTGGCGGTATGCGCCATTGTTATTGCCAGTGTCATTGGGGTCAGCTTAGGTATCTTTGCCGCGCTGCGCCGTGGCACGTGGATTGATTACACTCTGATGTCAGGTGCGCTGGCAGGATACTCAATGCCCATCTATTTATTAGGACCTATCCTAACCGGTATATTCGCCCACTATCTAGGCCTATTACCCGTCGCCGGTGTCATATCTGTCGCGCAGTTTTTGGACGTCAAACCTTTATATGGTTCATGGCTATTGGGTTCCTTGACTTCAGGTGAACCGGGCGCATTTTGGGACGTGGTAAAACATTTTATCTTACCGTCTATTGCCTTATCGACCATACCACTCGCGATGATTGCACGCATGACGCGCTCGGCGATGCTAGAGGTACTAGATGAAGATTATGTACGTACCGCACGCGCTAAAGGCTTATCGCCGCGCCGCGTGATATTGGTACACGTGATGCGCAATGCCTTGATTACTGTGGTGACGGTAATTGGCTTACAGATGGCAACCTTGCTCGCTGGCGCTATTATCACTGAGACTATTTTTAGTTGGCCGGGTGTTGGTAATTGGCTACTCGATGGCTTCTTTACCCGTGATTATCCTATTGTGCAAAACGGTATCTTATTGGTCGCCACCGCCTTGATTTTGGTTAGCTTATTTATTGATATTTTGTATGGTCTGATCAATCCGCGCATCAGACATACTTCTTAATTTAACATTGATAAATACTCATATTATAAATAGTGGCTATTGGTGTTTGCATGGTTTTGAGTGATTTTTTAGCAAATGCTTAATACTTATTAAGGCTAAAACTCTAAAACTTTAAATATTAGCAAAGCACTAGCCACTGTAGGAAATGCTCATGAAGCCTTCTGTTCTTCCCTCTGATCTTAAGCTGATGGCAGCGACACCGCCGTCGTCTTGGCAGTTATTTTTATCGACATTTTGCCGCAATAAAGGCGCGGTACTTGGTTTTATAGTACTGGCCTTGATGGTGATTATCGCCATACTTGCGCCCGCCCTTGCACCGCATGACCCTTATGAATTATTTACCGGTCAAGAGCAATTGCCGCCAGCGTTTTTAAGTGGCGGCGATACGATGTTTTGGCTTGGGACTGATGATGCCGGTCGAGATACCTTATCTCGGGTGATGTATGGCGCACGTTACTCGTTGTTTATCAGTCTAAGTGCGACGACCCTTGCTATGTTGGTCGGCGTCTCGCTAGGGCTTAGCGCCGCGTTTTGGCCAAAGGTTTGGGGCAAGGCGGTGATGCTAGTCAATGATATTTTGATGTCTTATCCAAGCTTGCTATTGGCGATTATTATTGCGGCTATCTTAGGGCCGTCTATGACCAACACCATTATTACCATTGCCTTGGTTTGTACCCCACCTTTTATTCGTCTGACACGCGCTACCGCCATGGTAGAGCTACAACGTGAGTACTTTGTTGCTTCGCAAGTGATGGGGGCTGGCGTGCTGCGCTTATTGTTTATCACCATTTTACCTAATTGTATGGCACCGCTTATCGTCCAAGCGACAATGATTTTTTCCTCTGCTATTTTAGAAGCAGGCGCAATTGGTTTCTTAGGCTTTGGCGTGCAACCACCAGATGCAGAATGGGGCGCAATGCTCGGTACAGCGCGGCAATATATTCAAAGTAATGTTTGGCTCGCTATTTGGCCGGGTGTCGCCATCTTCTTAGCTGCCTTGTCGATTAACCTGACGGGTGATGGCTTACGCGATGCGCTAGATCCCAAATTAAAGCAGGTGACCTAAGATGACTGATACCTTAGATAAAACAGCGCTTACCAATACTTCTATGAATGGCTCGTTAATAAAAGAAGCGCCACTGTTGTTAGATATTGAAAATCTTTCGGTCACTTTTGGTCAAGGCGCACGTGCTTTTCGCGCCGTCGATGATGTATCATTAAAAATCACCCAAGGCGAAGTCATCGCCGTCGTCGGTGAATCAGGCTCGGGTAAGTCGGTCACTATGATGGCACTCATGGGACTATTGCCGCCTTCTGCGACAGTTCGTGCCAAGCGGGTGATGTTTGATAATAAAGACATGCTGAGTATGTCAGCCAAAGAAAAGCGCGGCATCATTGGTAAAGATATTTCCATGATTTTTCAAAATGCCATGTCTTGTCTAAATCCGAGCTTTACCATTGAGATGCAACTGGGTGAAGTACTGCGTAAGCATCTTGGACTGCGCGGTGCAGCGGTACAGACGCGTATCTTAGAGCTGCTCGAACTGGTTGAGATGCCGGATGCCAAAAATCGACTTAAGGTTTATCCGCATCAATTATCGGGCGGTATGAGTCAGCGGGTCATGATTGCGATGGCGATTGCTTGCGAGCCAAAACTGCTTATCGCCGATGAGCCAACCACAGCGCTTGACGTCACGGTGCAAGCACAAATTATGGATTTGCTCGGGCGCTTACAACGCGAAAAGCAAATGGCAATGGTATTAATTACCCATGACTTGGGTTTGGTCGCGCAAAACTCACGCGATGTCGCCGTCATGTATGCCGGACAAGTGGTCGAAACCAGTACAGTGCCGGAGATTTTTCAACATCCTGCTCATCCTTATACCGAAGCTTTACTGCAAGCCATCCCTGAGCTGGCTATCGGTCAAGACAGGCTCAATAGTTTGCCGGGTGTGGTACCCAGCCAATATGATCGCCCAAGCGGTTGCTTATTGTCTCCCCGCTGTCCCTATAAAGAGCCCGCTTGTGAAGTACCGCCGCCCATTTTAGATACGCCCAATGGCAAAGTGCGCTGTATTCACTCTGAATTGCCTAATTTACCTACTCGCACCTCCACCCCTCACCCTGCTACTTTGGAGTCACAGCATGAGTCATAAAGTGGTCTTAAAAGCAGACAACCTACACAAGCATTACCCGGTATCGCAAGGATTGGGCAAGCCTAAAGCGTATGTTAAAGCCCTAAATGGCATCTCGTTTGAGCTTGAAGCGGGCAAAACGCTGGCGGTCGTTGGTGAGTCAGGCTGTGGTAAATCAACGCTTGCCCGCCAGTTGACCCTCATTGAAGAGCCCACTGACGGCGAGTTATTTATCAACGATGAAGCAACGACCGGTTATAGTAGAAAAGCATTAAAAGAGTTGCGTACCGAAATCCAGATGGTATTCCAAAACCCTTATGGCAGCCTAAACCCGCGTCATACGATTGGTTATCAATTGACTGAGCCTTTAGATATTCATACCAAGCTATCTAAAGAAGAAAAGCGCGACAAAATAAACGAGATGATGAGGCATGTCGGTCTACGTCCCGAACATGCGGGCCGTTATCCACATATGTTTTCAGGTGGACAACGCCAACGTATCGCCCTCGCCCGCGCGATGATGCTTAATCCTAAAATTGTCGTCGCTGATGAGCCAACCTCAGCGCTCGATGTGTCGATTCAAGCACAAGTATTGAATCTATTTATGGATTTGCAAGACGAATATCATACTGCGTACGTTTTTATCTCGCACAACTTATCAGTAGTACGCCATGTCGCCGATGATGTGATGGTGATGTACTTAGGTCAGGCCGTCGAACACGGGCCTAAGGAAGCGATTTATAATGCCCCAAAGCACCCTTATACCATTGCTTTATTGGCCGCAGCACCAACTGTGAGTGGTCATAAAAATGATTTAACCCTACATGGTGAGCTGCCAAGTCCGCTTAATCCGCCAAGTGGCTGCGCCCTGCATAAACGTTGTCCTTATGCCAAACCACAATGCAGTGAAATAGAGCCGCAACTGCGCGAATGGGACGGTCGATTGGTCGCTTGTTTACGTTTAGAAGAAATCTATGGGTAAGCGACACTTTGTGTCTAGCAGTACATTAGCTTACGCTGTGCTGATAGCGATGACTACTGCCCAAGCGAACGACTCTACTGGCTATGTCGGTACAGGTGGTGTTGAGTATCTGAAAAATAAAAACATCAGCATGCATAGTGAAGATTTATATATCTCAAAAGATGAAATTCGTGTCAATTATAAGTTTAAAAATCTCAGTAATAAAGACATTACCGAGACGGTTCTCTTTCCTATGCCAGCTGTGCCTAGTTTTATAGACTCAGATTACGCCGATACCAGTGCCACTTATAATAACTTTAAAATTTGGGCCAATGGCAAACCTATCACGCCTACCCTACATGTCCGTACCTTTATGTATCCGATCATCATCAAAAATGGTGAGAAAAGCCATGCGGAAAAAGCTATTGATACCACCAAAGTTTTTAAGGCATGCGGTATTAGTGATGCTCAAATGATGTCACCTTGGACCTATAAATTTGATACCAATGATATCAATCAACGGCTTTTGGACTGTAATAATAAGGCACTCGATAAGTTTATCGATGATAAAGAAGACCTTGATATTTTTTGGGACTCGCAAGTGATTTATAGTTGGGAGCAAACCTTTAAAGCCAATACGATTACTAAGGTCAAACACACGTATAAACCGTTAGTGGGTGGCTCTGTGGATTTAGACAGTGGGCAATATGGGGATTTTTGCGTAGATGATTCAACTCAGAGATCCTTTAATAAGAATGGTCGTCCCTATCATGCCTTAAGCTATATCCTAACTACGGGGGCAAACTGGGCCAAACCTATTGCCAATTTCAAACTGACTGTCGAACGTGACCCTAACGAGCTAGTCTCGTTCTGCTGGAAGGGTAAAGTCAAAAAAATTGGACCAACGACATTTGAGATTAAAGAGACTAATTTTGTGCCAACCCATGATTTTGATGTCGCTTTTATCATGAAATAGCTAATGGATATTGACCACACCTCGGCACTTAGGAAATTGGCTACAACCAAAAAAGTCCTGACCTTGATTCAGGCCTTTTTTTGCAACACGTTTGGTCATTTCTCCCTGACATCTTGGACAGTTAGGTACCTGCTCTGTAACAGCTGTATGATTGGTTCGCTCAACAGCTTTAAGATTGGTGCTATCAGACGTGATGATCTCACATTCAGCCGTTTTAAAATCATTGCCCGATAACTCAGGCTCCATAACTTCAAACGGTGTAAGAAACACTTTGTTAGCCATATCATATGATGTATTTGTCTACTGAGTACTAAAACTATCAATTGGTAATTCGCTAGATTCAATCTCAGTTTGCCCAGACCATCGCTGCACTTCCCTACTTTTTAGAATAGGTCTTCTTACGGTTTCTTTTACTGTTGATTCAGGTGGAGGATTATCAGTATTTTTGCTCGGGTTACTATGCTTATCTTTTAGATAGGCTTTATGCTGCCGATTGGTGCGCCACGATTTGCTAAATCTATTGCTTTCTATCTGCTCAACAATGGATGTGACCTCGTCTTCGGTGAGTAGCTTATCTTGTTTCTTCTTAACATAAGAAACCATACCGCTTGTCAATACGTGTTCGGGCAACTCATCACGGGTTTTTAGTTCACACTCACCGATGAACGCAATCATCGAATGAAAGTAGCCCAGCTCCAAGTCTAATAAGTCTGCAAGCGTCTTAATGTGCAAGTAGTTTTGGCGCAGTGGGTTTTGGAATTTGAATTTACTTCTATTTGGGAATGATTGCGTCCACTGCCTTTGCGTCTCCTTTCCGTATATCCAGCCTTTATAATTTTTGGTTTCGATGACAAATATGCCGTATACGGAGACAATGATATGATCGATTTGAGTACTGCCCCCATTAGCTCGTGGCAAAGTAATACCGTTTAATCGGTGATAAACATCTTTTTCAAGCTTGAGCCACATGGCGACGTTGATAACGGTCTCGCCTAGGAAGCCTTTGAAGGTCGATTTTAGGGACATAGTGGATTTCTCAAAGAATTAATCATTGAAGCTGATATTTTCTATCTAAAAAATTCAAAAACTTTCAAAATAGTGATAAATATAATTACGCCAATTACTATTTTCTTGAAGCTTATGCTTCCATCTCTCTTTTCAAGATCATTTAGAACATTCATAGTATCACTCGATATTTCATTCCAACCACTCTGTTCTTTATCAACCTGATACAAACCTGCCTTGTAGGGCTGATCCAACTCCAATAGTTGTCTTTCTAATTGCTGCCATTGTTCGCTTGGGTAACTCTGCATAGCCAAGTTAATCACCTCTGGGTTGTCGGTCGCATATGATAAAGGGACAGGATTAAAATCTATCCAATGCGACAAAGACTCGTCGGTTGAGGCAGTATAAAGGGCTACTGTTGGCACTCTATCACCAATAGCTAAATTTTTGAGTGGTGGACATTCGATAATTTTTACAATTGGAAAATCACCATAACCCTTAGTTAGGTTTGTATTGACAGCAACGAGAGTAGGATGAACACCTACAACAATACCACCATTTGAATCACCGCATAAAAAATGCTCTTTTACTCTCGTCCAGTAAAAGATAGTTGTGAATATAGCGATGCCGACAATCAATAAAAAACCAATATGGATGAACATAGCAGCTAATATCGAACCTATTAAAAACAGTGTTAATGCACTTACAGTCGTTATATTATGTCGAAACCATACCCATTTATTCAGCGCTGCGTTACCAGGGTTTGAAGCAAAAGTATTATTATCAAGCGTGCGTTTATCTTTCATTGAATTTACTTCTCATCTTCTCTATCTTCACTGTTCAGTAAAATTTTAAAAGTGATTCTATTTATCGAATACTATAATCCATTTTCTCCTCTATTGTCGCAAAATTATATTTTAACGATAGCAAACTGTCTTGTGCTTCAGTATTATTAAAATTACCTCACACATCAGGTGGCATTGAACTCAACAACTACTTAGGTGACATAACTAAAACCGAAAAGCGAGCGTATCTACAGTGAATAATAATAATGACATCGTTAAGACTGCTTTTATATTTAGCCTTATGACAGCTTGCACCGCTTTGCTAGCCATAACTACTGCCCAAGCCAATGACTCTACTGGGTATGTCGGTACGGGCGGTGTTCAATATCTTAAAAATAACAATATCAGCATGCACAGCGAAGACCTTTATATCTCCAAAGATAAGATTCGCGTCAATTACGAGTTTAAAAATTTAAGCAATAAAGATATTACTGAGACTTTGTTATTCCCCCTGCCGCCTGTACCCTCACAGTTAGAGAGCGATTTTGCAGATACCACTAGGTTAGTGGATAGCTTTAAGGTTTTGAGCAATGGCAAAGCTATTACTCCGAAAACTCATGTCCGTACCTTTATGTACCCTATTGTCATAAAAAATGGTGAGAAAACCTACGCTGGTAAGGCTGTTGATACGACGGAACTATTTAAAGCCTGTGGTGTTAAAGACAGTGAGATGATGACCCCATGGACGAATCAAGGGGAAACGGATAAGGTGGATAAGAAGCTGCAAAACTGTACTGACAAAAGAATAAATCAGTTTATTGATGTTAATGAGGAAGATAGTTACATCTCTTGGGACTCGCAGATTGTTTATAGTTGGCAGCAGACTTTTAAAGCCAAAGCTATTACCAAAATCAATCATGCTTATCAGCCTTTAGTCGGTGGCTCTGTGCATTTAGGCGAGGAGGAATTTGCTACTTTTTGCGTGGACGGCCCTACGGAGCTAGGATTAAGTAAAACAGGCGCTCGCCCCTATCATGCCTTAAGTTATATCTTAACGACAGGCGCTAATTGGGCAAAACCTATTGCTAACTTTAAACTTACGGTAGAACGTGACCCTAATGAATTGGTCTCGTTTTGTTGGAGAGGTAAGGGTAAAGTTAAGAAGATAGGCCCGACGACGTTTGAGATTAAAGAGACTAACTTTGTGCCTAAGCATGACTTTGAGGTGGCTTTTATTATGAAGACTTGGTAAATCCAGAGGTAGCATGGGTGGCAACCCATGGAATTTAGATTCATCTTTTTAATCCTAATAATTCTAGCGCAGGTTGTTATTTCGCTTGTTAAGATTACTCAAGAAACATAGTTCAGACGTGGGTTATCACCCACGCTACGGCATCTACTCAATTAAGCTACTCGATACTAGAATGTGTGACATACACGTAGGTTGGGTGAAGTCTGCGACACCCAACAAATCATAGAAATAAAATTAAAATTATAAAAAGTAGCGTGGGTGAAAACCCACGGAATTCATACCCCACACCTATTATCTTGAACAAAAAAAAGAGTCACCAGATTTCTCTAGTAGCTTTTTTTTGTGTATTCAGACTCATAGCTGGGCTAAAGCCACAGCCTACGACAGTTATTTAACCAAGCTAGTAACAGCCTCAATAACCGCCTCAGTCGTAATCCCAAACTCTTTATACAGTTGCTCGGCAGGAGCTGACTCACCATAAGTGGTCATACCGATGACTTTGCCATCTAGACCAACGAACTTAAACCAATAGTCAACATGGGCCGCTTCTACGGCTACGCGAGCGCGGATATTGGCAGGCAATACTGACTCGCGGTAGTCAGCATCTTGCTCCACAAAGATTTCTGCACAAGGCATAGAAACCACACGTACGCCAACACCATTTTCGCTCAATGTTGCATAAGCTTGCATCGCAAGACCGACCTCTGAACCCGTAGCGATGATGATCGCTTGTAGCTCGCCTTGCTCTTTCGCAAGTACATAACCACCTTTAGTGATATCAGCAACTTGCGCGCTGTCACGTGCTTGATGTGGCAAGCTTTGACGACTAAAGATCAGTGCGGATGGATTGTTTTCAGACTTAATTGCTTCAACCCAAGCGCTAGCCGATTCAGTCGCGTCACACGGACGCCATGTACGTAGATTAGGCGTGGTGCGTAGGCTAGTCAATTGCTCAACTGGCTGATGCGTCGGGCCGTCTTCACCCAGACCGATCGAATCATGCGTGTAGACATGGATGATACGTTGCTTCATCAATGCACCCATACGTACTGCGTTACGCGCGTATTCCATAAACATCAGGAACGTCGCTACGTAAGGGATAAAGCCGCCATGCAGCGCGATACCATTGGCAATCGCGGTCATACCGAATTCACGCACACCATAATAGATATAGTTGCCATCAGCGTCAGTCTCGATACCTTTAGCACCTTTGAATAGCGTAAGGTTTGAGCCTGCCAGATCCGCTGAACCGCCCAACAATTCTGGTAATAATGGCTGCAAAGTATTGATAGCATTTTGACTAGCTTTACGACTGGCGACATCTCCACCCGCTTCTTGAGTTTGCTGAATATAGGCTTGGGCTTGGCTGTCAAAGTCAGCAGGCAACTCACCATTGAGACGGCGTGAGAGTTCTGCAGCAAGCTCTGGATAGGCTTTTTTGTATGCTTCAAAGTCAGTGTCCCAGTTCTTTTGCTGCACATCGCCTTTTGCTTTAGCATCCCACGCTTCATAGATTTCGTCATCTAATTCAAATGGAGCATGCTTCCAAGATAGCGCATCACGAGTCAAGGCGATTTCGTCGTCACCAAGTGGTGCTCCATGACTGGCTGCTAGACCTTGTTTGTTCGGGCTGCCCGCACCGATAGTGGTTTTACAGATAATTAAGCTTGGCTTAGTGGTCTCAGCAATCGCTTGCTCCGTCGCTTGCGTAATCGCATCGGTATCATGACCATCGACTTTGATAACCTGCCAGCCATATGCTTCAAAGCGTGCTTGGGTATCATCAGTGAACCAGCCTTCGACATTACCGTCGATTGAGATACCATTATCATCGTAGAAGAATACCAATTTGCCAAGCGCCAACGTGCCAGCCAGCGAGCACACTTCATGACTGATACCTTCCATTAAGCAACCATCACCTAAAAATGCATAGGTATGATGATCGACGACGTTATGACCGTCACGGTTGAACTGTGCGGCTAGTGTTTTTTCTGCGATTGCAAAACCAACGGCATTAGCAATACCTTGTCCTAGTGGACCAGTCGTCGTTTCTACACCAGGCGTATAACCAAGTTCAGGATGCCCTGGGGTTTTTGAATGCAGCTGACGGAAACCTTTAAGGTCATCAACGCTCACATCGTAACCTGATAAATGTAGCAATGAATAAATAAGCATCGAGCCATGACCATTTGACAGTACAAAGCGATCACGGTTGTGCCAATTAGGATCAGCTGGATTGTGCTTCAAAAATTTGCGCCACAAAACTTCGGCAATATCAGCCATGCCCATTGGCGCACCCGGATGTCCAGAGTTGGCTTTTTGAACCGCGTCAAACGACAGTACACGGATGGCATTGGCTAGTTTACGTTCGCTAATTGGAGCTGGCATAGAGTGTCCTAAGATTAAAGGAGAGTTTATTTGATTGAAAAAAGTTATTGAACTAAATTTGCTTAGATACTGGAATAGATGGCTCATTATAAACTAAGTGGCAACAATTTTCCCTGTTACCCCTAGTCCAGAACTTGATCGGGTCACATAATAAAAAACCAACTGATCGTTAACGACTTCAATATAATGTTTCTCAAATTCTTGATAGCAAACATACTGAAGCCATTTCTCCTCTAGATAATCTGCCATTTGCTGATGGCTTACATTGTGCGCAAAGTTGCAATACAACGTGAGCATACAATTTGCATTATCATGGCGCTCTTGATAAAGAAAGTCGCAACCAAGATTGTTTTCCATACAACAGAAATACACATTGGCATCTATTTCAAAGCCTAACAAATTGTCGCCACTACTTTGACCGTGGGTGAGATATTGTGAGTAATTGAGCTGATCAATTGTAGACAATGTCTTCATGACGTTACTATTATCAAACTTCTATTCTTTCCGCACCGCCCATAAACGGACGCAATACTTCTGGAACGGTGATACTACCGTCAGCATTTTGATGGTTTTCCATGACGGCCAATAGCGTACGACCAACTGCCAAGCCTGACCCATTCAAAGTATGAGCCAAGCTGGTTTGTTTGCCGTCTTTGACACGTGTGCCCATGCGGCGCGCTTGGAAATCACCACAGTTAGAGCAGCTAGAGATTTCGCGATAGGTATCTTGGCTCGGTAACCAGACTTCGATGTCATAAGTCTTTTGGGCAGCGAAGCCCATATCACCTGTACACAGCTTCATGACCCGATACGGCAAGTTGAGCTGCTGCAAGATATATTCGGCTTGTTCGGTCATTGCTTCAAGCAATTCATCAGATTGCTCAGCGCTAGCGATATTAACCATCTCGACTTTTTCAAACTGATGCTGACGGATCAGACCACGAGTATCACGACCGTGTGAGCCGGCTTCACTACGGAAACAAGGCGTATGCGCGGTGAACTTTAACGGCAGCTCTTTGATATCTAAACGCTCACCGCGTACCAAATTGGTCATAGGTACTTCAGCCGTCGGAATCAGATAAAAATCCATATCATCATTATTCGTATGATTGGTCAGTTTAAACAAATCATCTTCAAATTTTGGCAACTGACCCGTACCTTTTAGGCTTTCAGAATTGACAATATAAGGCACATACGTTTCAGTATAGCCGTACTTGATGGTGTGGGTATTGAGCATAAACTGAATCAAAGCGCGATGCAATTGCGCCAATTGTCCTTTAAGCACGTTAAAACGGCTACCAGTTAACTTAGTCGCTGCCTCAAAGTCGAGCATACCAAGCGTCTCACCGATATGCGTATGATCTTGAATCTCAAAGTCAAACTCACGCGGCGTGCCCCACTTACGCACTTCTACGTTATCCTCTTCTGACGTACCGACTGGTACATCCGCCGCCGGAATATTCGGAATTTGCAAAGCCGCTTGAGTGATGCGCTCTTGTAGCGTACGTAGCTCGTCTTCCGCAGCTTTAATCTCACCACTAACGCTTTGCATCTCAGCCAATAGCTCACTGGCGTCTTCGCCTGATTTTTTTAGGGCACCTACTTGCTTTGCACCAGCATTACGGCGCGATTGCAACTCTTCGGTTTTGACTTGTAGAGACTTGCGCTCGTTTTCAATCGTCTGCCAGAACTCCATATCAAGCTCATAACCACGGGTGGCTAGCTGCTGTTGTAGGTCGCTTAAATCGCCGCGTAAGAGTTTCGGATCAATCATAATAGTTGCCTGTAACACTAAAGGTGAGTAAAAGGTTTAAAAGTATTATTAATAGAGTAATTGCCTAGCACATCGCTATCACAGTCTTTGTGATAACTGGCTATGACGTTATGTTTTATATCAACATATCTTGTAGTCGCTATAATACCAAGACACGGCAGATTTGACCATGTTTTGGATATCTTTGGCTACTTTTCCCTGTTTCTGGCTGACTTTCACTAGCTTTCGTTCATTATGCTAATCGCTTATCATAAGTTATTATGTTTTTAATTGCTCACTTTTGCTTTCGTCTAGTCTTAGTAAGCTGAGTATAGAGCGTGAACTACGTCATTAATATGACATCTATCCGTGAACAGTCTTGCTTATATGTTTCATTTAGGAGTACTTTTCGGTAAGATAAGCGCATACCTTTATTCACTTCTAGCCAAGTACAGCATCGCTGCTTCGCTTTGGCAGTTTTAATCCAACGCTTTTAATATAAGTATTTGAGAAACCTTTATGGCCCTGTACCCCTACACGCTCCAACCTGTCGCCTTAAACCTAACTGAGGCTGAATTCCACCAAGCACAGTATGAACTGTTTGCCAGTGCCAGCCCTTCTTTTGGTTTATCAAGCTTTAAGACCAAAGAGTGGATCATCATGGCCGTGGTTGTGGTACTCGCTATTGCAGGACTTATCTTTGTGACAGGCTATTCAACCATTATATTTTGGTTAATGCTGGTTGGTGTGGTGATTTATCTATTGGCACGTACTTTAGGTTTTAAATGGTACGTAAAAAGAGAGTTTGACAAACAAGTCGCTGACCAAGAGATGCCAGATGAAATGCGCCAGATGAAGTTAGGTGTGCAAAAGCATGGTCTAGTCATGGCGATGCCAAGCAACCAGCCTGATATGATGAAAAACTCGCAAATGCGCGGTATGCAAATGCGTGCAGGCGCAACTCAGCAAGCGGTTATTCCTTGGACCTCTATCAAGAGCTGGGATGAGACTGACGACTATATCTTTATGATGTTTGAGCTAAAAGGTCAGCAAGGTAGCCAAATCGTACCGAAACGCTTGCAAGCACAGAAGTTTCCTATCGATACGATACGTCAACATTTACAAGAAGTGGTTCCCGTTAAAGGCTTAAATCCTGAAAACTTGCAGCCACCAGCGTAAATGTAATGAGGTCTCTCTATCGTTTAGAAAAACAATAGAGAGACTTAGTTTTATAAAACCAATCGTAAAATTGTATTTATTAAATTTAACTTATTAATAATAGTTTGCTATTATTATAAGCATCAAAGGAAGCAATAGAGTCTATATTGATAGATACAGATGAAAAATAAAGTATTTTTCGCTGTATCTTAATTCATGAGAGCCTTTATTTTTCTTTATTTATTATCATATAACTACACTCACACTATAAGGACAATACTATGAGCAATTCTAACAATGCTACTAACCAGATCGGTCTAGAAAAAGCAGACATGAGCGAAGTCATCGCCAAGTTGAACAATCTATTATCGACGTATCACGTGTTTTATCTAAACGTACGTGGCTATCACTGGAATGTAAAAGGTGAGCATTTCTTTACTTTGCATCCACAATTTGAAGAGCTATATACGTCACTACAACTCCAAATTGATGAAATTGCTGAGCGTATTTTGACGTTGGGTGGTACACCACTTCACGCTTATAGTGATTTTACGCAGCATACTAGCATCAGTGAAGATAAAAATGTTAAAGATGGCACAAGCTGTGTCAAAGGCGTAGTCACTGGCTTACAAGCGTTAATTGCAGAGCAACGCCAAGTATCAGCGTTAGCAGAAGAGAGCGAAGACCAAGGTTCAGCTGACCTAATCGATGCTTACGTACAAGAGCAAGAAAAACTGGTATGGATGTATAACGCGTTTTTGGGTTAAGAATCGTTAGATTTTACTAGGCTAAATTTTAATAAGCCTAATGATCATCAAATACTAAATAATAAAAAAGCACCTAATTAGGTGCTTTTTTATTGTCTATCTTTTAGAAAAGACTGTTTTATTTTTCGATCCATTGACGCATTTTTTCACGTTCAGCAGGCGTGGCTTGTAGCCATACTTGCATAAACGTATCTAACGTACTAGTAGAAGTATTTACGCTAGATGCTTGCTTAACAGTGGTCGTGCCAGTATTGACGTTGCTAGTAGAATTTACTGCTGGTTGATCTAAAGAGGCGATAGCACGTTGGTTCTGTAACTCTGCATCACCTGCACCGCCGAACACGCCGCCTAGCGCTTTACCCAATCCAGCAAACAAGCCATCATTACCATTTGCAACGCCCTGTTGACTGGCAATAATGGCATCGTCTTGCTGTATCGCAAGGGTTGGCTGTTTGACATAATCTTTGGCTGCCTCATACTTTTCTGGTTGATTAGGCATGGTCAAGCGGTATGTCTGGTTGTCTGCCAGTTCGGCTGTCACACTCACATTGCCTGAACGCAAATAATCATGCTCGTCACGCGGCAGATTATACAAGCGGTCATACTTAGCAGTAATCGCATGCTGACCCGGCTGCAAGGTGAATTGTTTAGTCAACGCCTGAAAAGGACTCTGTTGAACTTCTTGACCATTGATAGCAGTCACTTTGATATAGTCATCAACGAGTAAAGTAACCGCGGCATTTGAGAGCATAGATACCGATCCGGCACTGATAAGTAAGGTGCTGATGGTCAGTTTTTTTAGCGAAGAAGTATTGGTTTTCATAAATGGTCCCATTGATAGTAAATGCATTGATAACAGCGACATTTTGGATAGAAACAAATGGTGTTTCTAATATTTAAAATTCAGTATTAAAAATCGAGTGGCATCGTATGTTGATCCTGACTGGCTGCCTCATTATCCACTTGTGTCTCTTGTGCAATATCCGCAAGCTCAGCTGCCAGTGTTTGCTCATCAATCGTACGCAAAGCATCACTGATGACCGCTTTAGAGATATTGCTACGCCCAAGGTTTGAGAACATTGGCTGAATATAATTGAGCACCTCCATCATAGCACCGATACGATGTGGCCCTTCGGTCAGAAGATAATCAATAATACGCTCATCAAACTGCCAACCACGGCGACGTAAGATAGACTGCAGCAAGGCTTGACGGTCAGCAAGATCGTGACCATTCGGTACTTTAAAGGTAGGCGCTTGTGCCAGACGAGTGAGCAAATCCCTCAATTGAAATGGTAACTCGCCCGCAGGCTTATTGGCAGCAAATAATAACTGGCGCTGCCCTTCACGGCTACGATTAATGAGATGGAATAAGGCTTCTTGCCATTGACTACTTTGCTCAAGCACTTCTAAGTCATCGATGGCGATAAGCGAGAAGTTCTCAAGAGAAGACAGCACATTGACATCGGTATGGATCAATTCATTGAGTGACAAACAAATCGCTGACTTGTCCATCTCAATGAATGACTCACAGATAGCGGATAGTAGATGGGACTTACCAGTTGCAGGGCTGCCAAACAGGTACAGCTGACCAATCAGGCCGACATGTAGCTGCCGCACTGCATCAATAATCGACATCCAACCGGGACCGGCAAAGTCACTGAGACTCGCATCATGCTTAATGTCCAGATTGAGACTTAGCTGTGCTTCTGCCATGAATCATCAACTCGGTTTGCGTAGCGCAATAGATAGAAAAGGAAAAGGCGTGGTAACTTTTAAAACAGGCTCAGTTTAAGTAGGCTTAATAAAATAAACGAGCTTGAGGTTTTGATTACACTCAGTCAAACATGATATTTATCAAAATTAACGACGTGTATCAAAACGCTCACAGTAACAGCTGTTAGCGTTACTACTGCGCCTATATATAACATATTTGCAAAATGACTGACAAGTCTTTTACTTACTAAGCTTTGTCAGTCATTAATTATTAAGCCTAAATGACACCCTTATTATCTAGCTATTTTATAAATTTTCAATGACATTACGCCTATTATTTTTTAAATAACACCAACTGTTTACGACCTTTGTAAAAGTCCGTGGAGAGATAATAAGCATACAAGTGGCGGAACAATACATTTAGGACGGCAGACACCGGTAGCGCGATAAGCATACCAACAAAACCCAATAGACTTGCGCCTGCTAGTACCGAAAATATAACCCATAAAGGTGACAATCCGATCTTATCGCCCAACAATAAAGGCTGTAGGATGTAGCCTTCTGCCGCTTGACCGATTAAAAATGCGCCAACGATTAAGGATAAATACGTCCAATCTAAGCCAAACTGGAACAAACACGCAATAATAGCAGCGATGAAGCCAATACCGAAGCCCAGATAAGGCACGAAGCTAGCAATACCCGCAACCATGCCGATAATAAGACCCAGCTCAAGGCCAATGAGCTGAAGTTGTACGGCATAAATGGCACCCAACAACACCATCACCAACAGCTGACCTTTGATAAACGCCATCAATGCCTGATCACACTCTTGGGCAATACCAATAACTTTTTCGCAGTACGGCCCTGGAATCGCTGTCTTCCACATCTGTATGCGTTTGTCCCAATTGAACAAAAAGTAAAAAGTCAAAATCGGTACTAAGACAATCAATCCTGCATTATTGATAAAGCTCATGCTTGAAGCAAGCACCTGACTCATCATCGAGCTGGCATCAGAGAACTTATAATGTGTTTGCAGATATTCAACCAAGGTTTCAGAGAATCCTTTGGTTTCTAGTATGGGCAAGCGGATATTGGCATTCGCAACAAACCATCCGCGAACTACCTGATTATACCAATTCAAAACCTTGGGCAGATATTCCCAAGCCGCTTGTAGCTGATGCAGCAATGTCGGTATCAGCCACCAGAGCAGCAATACCATCCCCAAGGTAATGGTAGCATAAACAATAATAATAGCTATCCAGCGCTTGATATACTTTGAGAGACGTTTGACCAATGGATTGAACAAATAAGCGAGTACAAAAGCAAAGATGAACGGCAAAATGACCGGCATCATTAAATAAAGCAAAACAACAGCAATGATGAGCACGGCGACGATAAATAAGCGCCGGAAAAAAGGGTCTATCGATTGTTTGGTCATTAAGGGCCATCCTAAAAGTAAGCTAATCGCGATAACTTATCGTTGAGATTGCAGTTTTATTGCTACAAACTCACTGTATCGTTATCGGTACGTCTACAAATTCTAAGTGCTTTGATTCTAAGTGTTTTATTATCGCAGAGTCGACAAAAAAAGCAGTCATTTTTTGTTTCTTAACTTTTTATTTATCGCTTATTTCTAATCTTGGCCGAATATTGGCAAGTTGCTTTGCGAGTGAGGTCTATTATTAGGTATAATGCGCCCACTAACTTCAAACTTTGTAACATTGACTGCTATTATTAATGTCAATAAATAATTTATCGGTTAATTCCAATTATATAGCCCCCAACTGTGAGATGACTATGAGTGACAAGCCTTCGTTAAGCTACAAAGATGCCGGCGTTGATATCGATGCAGGCGATGCATTGGTGCAACGAATCAAGTCCGTAGCAAAAGCCACGACGCGTCCTGAAGTCGTGGGTGGACTGGGTGGTTTTGGCGCGTTATGCCGTATTCCGACAGGTTACACCTCGCCGCTATTGGTTTCTGGTACAGATGGTGTCGGTACTAAGCTCAAACTCGCGCTACAGCTCAATCGTCATGAGACGATCGGCATCGACTTGGTAGCGATGTGTGTCAACGACCTATTGGTATGCGGTGCTGAGCCTTTGTTCTTTTTAGATTACTATGCAACGGGTAAGCTCGATGTGGATGTGGCTGCTACTGTTGTCAGCGGGATTGGTGATGGTTGTAAGTTGGCCAATTGCGCGCTTATAGGTGGCGAAACTGCTGAGATGCCAGGCATGTATCAAGACGATGATTACGACTTGGCAGGGTTTTGTGTCGGCGTGGTTGAAGAAGCGGAAGTCATCACTGGCGAAAATGTCGCAGAGGGCGATGTTTTAATCGCCCTTGCCTCAAGTGGCGCGCATTCTAACGGCTACTCATTAGTGCGTAAAGTCATCGAAGTCAGCGGGATTGATGTCACTAGCAGTGATGAGCAATTAGATGGTCAATCTATCCAAGACGCGCTAATGGCACCGACGCGTATCTACGTAAAAGCCATTAAAGCCTTGCAAGATACTCTTGGTAGCTCAGCTTTACATGCCATGTCACATATCACCGGTGGCGGCTTAACGGACAACTTACCACGCGTACTGCCTGAAACTCTAGCCGCTAGCATCGATACCAATAGCTGGCAGTTCTCAGAGCTGTTCACTTGGTTGCAAACCCAGGGTAATATCGAGCAAAGTGAGATGTACCGTACCTTTAACTGCGGCGTCGGCTTTGTCATTGTCGTACCAAAAGATAAAGCAGATGCTGCTATTCAAACCTTGAACGATGCTGGCGAAAAAGCGTGGCAACTAGGCGAAATGATCAAGCGCAGCACTGATGATCAGGCGGATGCCGTGGTGTACCGTTAATGTCAGACAGTCCTATCAAAACTAGCAACAATAAACCATTACGCATTGCCGTTTTAGTATCAGGTAGTGGTAGCAATCTACAAGTATTAATAGATGCCATGCAAGCAGGTGCACTACCAATTGAGATCGTCGGCGTCATTAGTAATCGTGAAGACGCCTACGCTATCAAGCGTGCCGAGCAAGCTAACATACCTGTCGCCGTGCTATCACATACTGATAGTGGCAAACGCATGTCTATCAAAACTTTTGAGACTCATGCCAGCGCCCAACTAACGGCATGGCAACCTGACCTAATCGTGTTGGCTGGCTTTATGCGGGTACTTAGCGCAGGTTTCATCGACAATATACCTCCACCGATGATTAATCTGCACCCTTCCCTGCTACCTGTTTATAAAGGCCTTGATACCCATCAACGTGCCATACAAGCAGGCGAACGTCATCATGGTTGCAGCATCCATGTCGTCACCGCTGAGCTCGATGCGGGCGCTGTTTTGACCCAAGCTTTTTTAGAGATTAACCAAAAAGATACTGCCGATAGCCTACAAGCGCGCGTCCAAAAGCTTGAACATCAACTGCTACCTTGGACAATTTTATTATTAGCTAAAGGTGTCATCAACCTGAACAGTCAGGACAAAGGGACTTTTTCTATATTGCCCACATTACCTTTAAAGCTGTATTTAGACAGTTAAAGCAGTAACAAGTAGTAAAGAAAATTAGTAATCATTTAAAACTATCAATCATAAAAAAGCCCAGTCACTCAATTAATGAATGACTGGGCTTTTCAGTATCTAATATTTAAAGCGTTTTAGCTTCAAAATCTGTACATGCTCTTAGCTGCTATGCACGTGGATACCTTTGATGTTTACAAACTCTTTGATACCAAAACCA
Source organism: Psychrobacter okhotskensis (assembly GCF_013248965.1). Lineage (GTDB taxonomy): Bacteria > Pseudomonadota > Gammaproteobacteria > Pseudomonadales > Moraxellaceae > Psychrobacter > Psychrobacter okhotskensis. The sequence continues at coordinate 22,210 of NZ_JABRVQ010000016.1, forward strand.
CCATGCTCACGACCATGACCTGAGTTTTTCACGCCACCAAAAGGTAGTGCTGGATTTGCAAGGCCATAACCATTGATATAAACCATACCGGTATCAAACTCTTCATTAGCTAAGCGAATCGCTTTGTCTTCATCTTTAGAGAAGATAGCGCCACCTAAACCATAGCGGCTGTCATTAGCGATACGTAAGGCATCATCTTGATCTTTGGCGCGGATTAGCGATGCTACTGGACCAAATAGCTCATCGTCATAAGCTGGCTGACCTTTTTCAACATTTTCCAAAATAGTCGCTGGGTAGAAGCTGCCCTTACCTTCTGGTAATTTACCACCGACAGATATAGTAGCGCCCTTACTTACACTCTCTTCTACTTGTTCATGCAACTTTTCTTGCAAGTCTTTACGCGCTAGTGGTCCAAGATCTGAGCTGTCATCCATTGGATCGCCGGCTTTTTTACTTGCAAACTCTTCAACGATACGCTCACGGAACTCGTCATACAGGCTATCAACAACGATAAAGCGCTTTGCAGCCACACAAGTTTCGCCATTATTTATCAGACGCGCTAGCGTACAAGTTTGTACTGCAAGCTCAAGATCAGCATCTTCTAAAACGATAAATGCGTCATTTGAACCCAGCTCTAGAACTGCTTTTTTGATTGCTTTGGCTGCTTGCTGACCGACGATACTACCTGCACCATCACTACCAGTGAGCGTCACACCGCGTACTTTATCATTACCAATTAATTTCTCTGACTGATCATGATCAATTAAAATGGTACGGAACAAGTCGTTTGGTAAGTCAGACTCATGGAATATTTTTTCAATTAATAAGCCAGAACCAGTCACGTTTGCTGCGTGCTTGAGCAGAATGCTGTTACCTGCCATCAAATTGGCTATGGTATAGCGGAACACTTGATACGCTGGAAAATTCCAAGGCTGCATACCATAAATGACACCAATGGGCTGATAAGTAACAATACCTTTTTTGAGACCTTCGATGTCACGTTCATCGTCAGCAAGCGCGGCCACACCTTTTTCTGCAGTGTAATCACAAATGGCTTTACACAGATCAACTTCTTGTAGACTCTGACTATAAAGTTTACCACGCTCCTCAGTCATAAGACGAGACAGCTCTTCTTTATACTTCATCAGGGTTTCGCCAATAGAGTTAATAACCTTCGCGCGCTCTTCATGACTGGTTTTACGCCATTCTAGAAACGCTTGATGTGAGGCTTCAACGATGTTGTTGACCTCATCATTACTCATATAGTCGTAATCTTTAATATCTTCGCCTGTTGCTGGGTTTACAGTAGTAATATCTGCCATGATTGTTGCCCTTATTTATTTGTTGTTCTTAATTAATGCTAGTTAGCTAATGCTAATTTAGAGTTGCACTTAATCAAAACTTTAAGAAGCTTCGATCGTGTCGCCTGTCTTAACAATGGATGCTCTAGTTGTCTTTTTTCTTAATGTAGAGCTATCATAACAAATCATTTGCTTTGAAGTTTTACAAGATATAAAGAAGTGTGCGTAAGATGTTAAGAGTGTGACTCATTCGTTGTTAAATACATATTTGGCAGATTATTAGCATATTTATTAAAACTATTTAGGGCGTGTTGAACATTCGACCATGGCACTGACAGAGACTATTTGTGAATGTTCAACACGCCCTAATATATAACTGCTTATAGTCAAAATATCCCAAAAACGTGACGGTATTGCTGATATCGATATAACTTTTCACTGACTATATATTTATGAAATCTTTGATAATAAATCAAGCAAATAAAAAACCAGCACATGATATATGGGCTGGTTTTATCGATTGTTTAAGCGATACTTATGTTATTCACATATCGTTAGAACAAATGATTGATAATAGGGATATCTTGTGGAGGATTCTCTTCCTCGTCAACGATTTGACGCGCTACATGCATAATGAGCTGGCGCAACCAACGATGGGCTGGGTGATGCTGCAATAAAGGCGACCACGCCATCGTTAGCTCAAATTCAGGAATAAAAAATGGTGGCTCTTCCATTTTTATACTGTCGTTATTGGCCTGCATTTTTGCCACCCGCGTCGGCAATGTCGCAATCAAATCTTTATTGGCGGCGAGCATCGCCGGCATCTGATAGTGACGCGTAAAGACGCTGATTTGGCGTTTTTGACCCAAACGTTGCAGTGCTTGATCAATTGAGCCTAGGCCGCCAGATTTTTCTGGATTGACCCCAAATCCCACGCCCATGCCTGTCTTGGACACCCAAACATGCTGGGCTTTTAGATAGTTTTTTAGATTGAAACGGTTGGCATAGGGGCTTTCTGACGACAGCAAGCAACTAAACGTATCGCGCCATACGAGTACTTGATGGAAGCTTTGCGGTATTTCATTAAAGCGGTTGATCGCCAAGTCCACCCGTCCCTGCTCCATATCGCGATAGGAGACATCAGATGGCGTCAAGAAATCCAAAATGACGTTGGGCGCTTCGGAACGTAGCGCTTTTACTAGCTTGGGTACTAAGGTCGCCTCGGCATAATCTGAAGTCATAATGCGAAAGACGCGTGAGGTACTATAAGGGCGAAACTCGGTACGTGGCTCTAACACTTGCGTGAGGTCAGCCAATATCTCGCGAATACGTGGCTGCAACTCAAGGGCGCGCTCAGTTGGGGTCATGCCCTCTGATGAGCGTACTAATAATGGGTCATTAAACAGCTTACGTAAGCGCCTTAGAATATTACTCATCGCCGGTTGGGTAATGCCAAGCTGTTCAGCTGCACGTGTCACATTTTTTTCTCGCAACAACACATCTAAATGTACCAATAAATTCAAATCAACCCGCTGCAAATTCATATGTATTTCTCTTTGCCTTAGAATAAATACCACTATAAATATTGGTATTTTTAGTGCTGTCATAAATATTTATCGTCTATAACCGCATAATATTACTATTTTTTTGTCTAGGGGTTCCTATAATCAGCTAATTATAACGCAAACTAGCCATCATAAGACATTGTTTTTTATACATTATAACCAAATAAAATACCCAAGATAACTATCATAAATTAGATAAATCTTGGTAAGGCAGTTATAGTGAGTGACACAGACAAGCCGTCACGCAAACAATAAACCGTAGGCTGAGACGCTGATTATAAGCTTACCGACCAACATAATATTTTAATGGTCCGTATCGATAGCAAAACCTAATCAACTGCCTAGCAATCGATTTAGATAAATTTTTTGCCAGTGATATTTTTTAGCTGATTGCCTCAATGATTATTGTAACACCTCTCATCGCCAATTATAAAACCACAGCGCTATAATTGTTTAGGTAGCACACAAAACATACTGAATGAGCGTCACGCTATCACTATGTATTAGACAATTTGTTAACTGCTGAGTTCAGCAAATCTCTTGTGTTTATAGATAGGTTTGTTTAGGGTAAGTAGGGCTGCGTTCAATATACATTTATTTTTAGCTGATATAACCATTCATTCCTTTTCGTTATGTCTATACTTATTAGATGTCGAGAACCTTAATAAAAATCTTATTTTGTATCTCTCAATAACAGACAGTCGTAATCAATTTATCACTTAATTTTTCTCGTTTTTACACCCCACCAAGGAGACTATAGATGTCAACTGTTTATAAATCAGCGATCGATTTAGTACGTGAATTAAAGCAAAAGCACGGTAACTGGCAAAATATCAGCGAAACCGATGCAGCACGTATGATGGCACAAAACCGCTTCAAAACAGGTTTGGATATTGCAAAGTATACTGCAAAAATCATGCGTCAAGATATGGAAGAGTATGACAATGATACTTCTCAGTACACGCAGTCTTTAGGTGCTTGGCATGGTTTTGTTGCCCAGCAAACCATGTATGCTAAGAAAAAATACTTTGGTACCACGTCAAAAACTTACATCTACCTATCAGGTTGGATGGTTGCAGCCCTTCGCTCTGAGTTTGGTCCTCTTCCTGACCAATCTATGCACGAAAAAACCTCTGTACCTAAGCTAATTGCAGAGATCTACACCTTCTTGCGCCAAGCCGATGCTAAAGTACTAAACGATTACTTCCGTGAGCTAAACGCTGCAGAAGAAGCCGGTCAAGACACCTCAGCTATCCTAGAAAAAATCGAAAACTTTGATTCGCATGTTGTGCCAATCATTGCTGACATCGATGCAGGTTTCGGTAACGAAGAAGCGACTTACTTGCTAACCAAGCAAATGATCGAAGCGGGTGCTTGTGCTATTCAGGTTGAAAACCAAGTATCTGATGCTAAGCAATGTGGTCACCAAGCTGGTAAAGTAACTGTACCGCATGAAGACTTCATCTCTAAACTAAATGCGATTCGTTATGCATTCTTAGAGCTTGGTGTTGAAGACGGCATCATCGTTGCTCGTACTGACTCTGAAGGCGCATCACTAACGCAAAAAATCCCAGTATCAAATGAGCCAGGCGATTTAGCTTCTAAATACATCGACTTCATCGAAATGGAAGAAGTGACGCTAGAGAACGCCAACGAAAACGACAGCTTGCTTAAGCACAACGGCAAATTAGTTCGTCCAGTACGTCTAGCCAATGGTCTATATCAGTTCCGTGAAGATACGAACATCGATCGCGTTGTCCTTGACTGTGTTACTGCTCTAGAAAACGGTGCGGACCTACTATGGATCGAAACACCGACTCCAGACGTAGAACACATCAAAATGATGGTTGACCGTATCAAAGAAGAGCAGCCTAAAGCGAAGCTTGTATACAACAACAGCCCATCATTCAACTGGACGCTTAACTTCCGTAAACAAGTAATCGCTCAGTGGGAAGAAGAAGGCAAAGACATCTCTAAGTACAATAAAGATGACTTGATGAGTGCTGATTATGACGGTACTGAGCTTGATGAAGCAGCTGATATCGCTGCTAAAAACTTCCAACGTGATGCATCACGTGAAGCGGGTGTATTCCATCACTTAATCACGCTACCGACTTACCACACCACGGCACTTAGCGTGCATGAGCTTGCTAAAGGCTATTTCGGTGAAGACGGTATGCTTGCTTATGCAGCTGGCGTACAACGTAAAGAAATCCGTGAAGGCATCGCTTGTGTTAAGCACCAAGCAATGGCCGGTTCTGACCTTGGCGATGACCACAAAGAGATCTTCTCTGGTGACAATGCCCTTAAAGCTGGCGGCGGCAAGAACACGATGAACCAGTTCTAATCACCGACACTTTATAAATACTTTTTATAAGTAAAGGTTACAAGAAAAGCCCCCCTACACTATGTAGGGCGGCTTTTTTATGAGCAGATTTAGGACGTGTCCTCAATCTGAACAAAGTACCTAAAAGTGAGGACACGCCCTACTCAATTATAAAAATGCCATCACAAACTGATTGCATTGAAAAATATTTAAAAATTAGCGTCCAATAGACAAAATGCTTCAGTCATTAGAATGGCGGTCATCAATATGACTATTGCCCTTGGTTTTTATCTCAGACCTACGTTTTGCGTTGAGCTTGGCGTGGTTCATACGCCTAGTACTTCTACGAAATTTGCGATACAGCATTTTTATGAGTCTATAGACCCCATAAAATACTGCTAGCAGTACGACAAGCCACCACAGTCTAATCAAAGTAATAGCGACTTCTCTTAACATCTCCCAACCTTGTTTGAATGCCTGACTCACTTGTGCGCTAAAGCTTGGGCGTTCAGCCTCTATCAGCAGATCTATATTCTGCGTCGTTTCTTTATAACTGATATCTGGTTGTGTAAAGGTTAGGTTGATCGTACTGTATTTCACTCTATCCGTAATATTCATTTGCTCTAACTGCGCATATTCCTGCTGTTGCCGCGCAGCATAGGTGGCGGTGATCGTATCGACATTACTGGTTTGATCTTTGTCATTTTTGCTATTAAGCCGCTCTTGACTGAGATCCTTTGCCATATCACTATTGAGCTTACTTGCCAGTTGCTCGCGATATATATCCAAAGTGACATCTTGAGCCGAGAATTCCTGTTCATTCAAAAAAGCCACTTGCTGCTGCACTTGTTTTAGGAACTTGTTCACGTTTTGTCTAGGGATACGTACGGTCATCTCAGCTTGTCGATAATAAGTCGTCAAAACAACATTTTTATCCCCTTGCACAAAACCACGACTATCACGCTCCCGATTGCTAATATGACTTGATGCCACATAACCGCTTTGCTGATAGGTCAGATTCTCAATAGCGCTACTGCTCTCAACCACATCCTCTACTTTGAAGTCAGCTGCCGCCGTAATCAGTAACGTCTTACCTGCTATTTTGATATCAGCCGCTTGGCTATTAAGGGTCTGCTCACTATCATTGGATAGGTTTTCTACTTGTAACTTAAGCGAGTCTTTATTATTGGTATCTGATATATCAGCACCCTGATCTGTTATCTCTTCAACCGCTTGTTCCGTCGTCACATATTCAGTCTCAGCGCTACTCTGTTCTGATTCATACTCCTCATTTTGTGGACTGCAGCCACTAGCGACAATAGTAGTCAAGGCTATAACGCTACATACTTTAAGCCAGTTAGCAGTTTTGTAGATAGAATCGCTGTAATCCGATGCTGACGTGTTTGGTTTAAAGGTTTGCCTGACAGAAAAAGCCCTTGTCTTCTTTAATCTCGTTTTCATCGCTGCAACTCCATTTTTATCTTACTTTTGTTTAATTCCTTGCCCTGATTATAATGATTATTTGCCAAAAGTATATTGTTAGCGATAAAAAGCACGCAAACAGTCAAAATTTCACTTGTGATTATGAGATAGCTTTCATACGATGTTATTAAGTTGATTATAATTATCAAACAACTAGGAATATACGATGCAAGAAATAGAGCTGAAATTTTTGGTACCGGAGGCACGGTTAAAAAGTCTAATGCGTCAAGCTCAAGTCAAATCGTCACAAGTACTGCAACTGGCCGCACATTATTTTGATACCCCTGATCAGCAACTGGCGCAAGCGGGTATTGGTCTGCGTATTCGTAAAGAAGGCAATGCTTGGGTACAGACCATCAAAGCAGGTGGTGATGGTATTGCGGCGCGCTTAGAGCACAATGCCGTATTGAATAATGAGCAGGTACAAGCAATGCTCGACAAGCATGAGCTCATGCCAGATTTAACGATTTATCAGGGCATGCCAATTGCACCAGCATTGGCGGTATTTAACCTCAAAAAACTGGCTCAGCAGCTCAATCGTCAGTATGTCACTGATGTACGGCGTACCACGCGCTTGCTGGTAGAAGAGGATAGCGAGCAAGGCGACAATATGATCGAGATGGCGTACGATTATGGCGAAATCATTCATGGTAATGATGATAATCATCGAGAGGCCATTCAAGAGATCGAATTTGAGCTAATCTCAGGAGATTTAGATTTTTTATTTATCACCGCAAAAAGCTGGTGTCAGCGTTATAAACTCTGCTTGTCTACCGTGACGAAAGCGGAGCGCGGTGGTCTACTTATCCAAGGACAGCCCCATAGCCCAGCAGTTAGCGCTAATCTTAGTCAGCTAACGGTTAAAAAAGACGGCAGCATGCCCGCCTTTGTCCGTGCGGTAGTCCATAACTGTCTGCTACAAATACTGCCAAACAGCAGTGCTATCGTCGCTGACAGCACAGATAATGCGCATGTTCTCCAATTGCGTATCGGTATTCATCGCCTGCTTACTACGCTGAAAGCCTTTGCAAGCTTCTCTGATGAGATCAACCCGGATTGGCCGCTGATACTGAAACAAACCGCCAACTTATTGGCTGATTATCAAGAGGTTGCTTATCTTGCCAGCCATATCGAGCCGAAATTACAAGAGCATGGCGCGCCTGTGGTTGATTGGTCTACAGATATGAATACGGTCAAGATTAACCCTATCGATGCAGTACGAGCCAATGACTTTCAACTGACTTTGCTCGAGCTAATAGCTTTTACCATGAGTGACCCAAACCTTGAGCCCAAAGCTGATAAGCTTGCCCGTGATAAAATAGTAAAAGTACTTAGCAAACAGCATAAAAAAATGCTCAAAGCTATACAAAATCTTGATGATATCAATAATGCTGAACCAGATAGCTCTGACTTAGAAGGCCATGATTTGGAAAGTCATAATTTATATAGGATGGATTCATATAGCAACGATAAACAGCAAGCCCAGCATAAATTACGCCATCAGCTAAAAAACTCACGTTATATCAGTGAATTTGCCACGCCGTTATTGCGTAAAAAGGGGGCTAAAAAGAAAAATAAACGCGGGTTAAAACGTCTGATCAAAGCGCAAAAAGCACTGGGGCGATACCTAGATCATAATCAATACCAACAGCGTTATCAGCAAAAATCCACAGTGGATACCAATGCTTTGTATGGCGCCGGTTGGTTTGCTGCGAGGCTAAGTGATGACTATAAGCGCCATCATAAACGCTTGGCTAACGTTAAAGATAACGATATATTTTGGTAGTCACCATTAGGTAGACATATTTATATCGACATGAACGCTTAGAAAAGACAGCTCAATGCATTATGGCTATCTTTTTAGGTTTCATTGTTTATTAATACAATACCATTGAAGGGTTTATAAGATGTCTTTCTCACTCGCTACAATCGTGACGGGTGTGCCCTCTTCGACTTGTTCAAACAACTCGATAATATCTTGGTTGCGCATACGCACGCAGCCATGTGAGTAAGGCGCGCCCATCGGTTCGCTGTCTGGTGTGCCATGAATATAAATATAACGCTGATAAGTATCGCAGCCACCTTGGCTATTGCGACCTTTATTAACCCCTTCCTCAACGCCGCTTAACCATAAAATACGGCTCAATATCCAATCACGCTCAGGATGTAGAGCCCCAAAGTCGGCACTATATACTTCCCCTGTAGGCACACGACCGACAAACACAGCATTACGAGGTGCGCTACTGCCTATTTTTTCTGCGATAACATGCTTGCCGAGCGGCGTACAGCCACTGTCTTGCTGGCTGCCAATGCCATTTTTGGCGGTAGAAACTAAGTATTGAGCGAGCTCTTTATTCTGCTGATATACCGTCAAGGTCTGCTGAGCGATATTAATCAGTAACGTCGTAGCGATATCTGTATTTGGAGCAAGGTCTGCGTTATTGGTCATAGCGGTCTTCCGGCTGTCATTTGGAGTATTATTAGCAAAATGATTGAGATTTTCTATTATTAAGGGATTGTATCAAGGCTTTTGGCACCGTAATATAGGGGCACACTTTTTGATGCTAGCAGATTATGACGACTATTTCACCGACACGTGTGTCGATGTATGATTTTCTATATCAAGATACCCAGCCGATGGTGTCATTATTGGCTGATGCCGCCAAGCTTTCTTTGCCGCAAGCGCGCTTGGCAATTGATTGCAGTTTGCAGGCCATTATTAGTGCCCTTCTCGCTTATCAGCAGCGCTATCAAGGTCAAGTCGTTAGCAAAAAGCTGTTTGGACGCAGTGCTGTCAAAGAGCTTAGGCAATACAACTCGATGAATTTTGCGACCATCAGTGCGACGTTATACCATCGCCACGATGCTGCAGACGCCATATTTAACGATAGTGCTCGCGTGATAAAGGCCAGTGAGTACATTGCAAACCGCATTGATGCTACGACGCCACAAGTGCAGATTTTACTGACATCGCTATGCGTGATTGTGCTGCGCGAGCTGGCTATTTTAGCGGAATACAGTCAGCTCGATAATGATGAAATTAATAAATGGTTTGCATTGCAGCCACAGTTTTTGTCGATAGATCGATTCGCCGCCGACCAGACCCAGATAATGCCTACGACCTTAGCCGACACTGATAATAACAAAAGCAGCGCTTTGTCTTCAGACGCTACAGAAATAGTATCGGAAGATGGTGCAGAATGTGAGTTGTTAGATGCAGAGCAACTCTTAAGTACGCCACCACCTTTCGATCCTTATTGGTACAAACTGAATAATTTTAAAGCTGATAATTATGAGCCGGCACAAGATATGCAGCTGGCTACTGGCAATTACTTAAAGGCGATTGGCCGCTCTACTGAAAACATTCAGCAAGGTGGACACAATGATTTATTGATGTTTGCAGAAATGACTGCCGTTACCTTACCGCATCAGCGCTGGCTATTGCAGTTGGCCAAGATTTCAGAAATATATTTACAACGTAATCGGCTACGTATTACCTCGGAACCTGCTACCCCGCCAAAACCACCGCTGGTTAGCTTAGGGTTGATCGGCGGGAACAATGACAATACGCCAGCCACTACCAGTGAAAAACCGATTGAATATGATGCGGCCACACCACTTTGGAAAAACCCAGTGATTCTTATCATTATTGTGGTCATTGGTGTGCTTGGGGCGCTGGCTACTTTAAAATACCAAACGCAAAAATCTAACGGTGCCGTTCCAGCAACAGAAGAGGTCTTAGCGCAAGAACGCAGCGAGGAACGTCAGCAGCAAGATGTGGCCATTGTCATGGTAGATGATGAAGCAGCTGGTGGCACAGAAAAAGCGAAAACTGAATAGATATCAGCAATACCATCGCGTTTTCAGAGTATTTTGGCGATACAGTTTCACCAATCACTATCATCCATAAAAAAGCAGAGACACTATCAATATAGGTCTCTGCTTTTTTTGTGATTTATCAGCTCAATTAACTATTATCTAACGATAAATAGCTAGAAAGCTTATACCATGCACAAAAATTAGAGTAGTAAGGAAAAAGAGTGCAAATACTACGCATTGTAGGTTAAGCGATTTTGACACAGCTAATCGTCTTTTTGGCGTTTGGTATTATTTTGATAAATCACGACCACGGCTGGCTTCAATCGCTAGACGTAAGCCATTCAAACGAATGAAACCTTCTGCGTCTTTTTGATCATAAGCACCAGCATCATCTTCAAAAGTGGCAATTTTTTCATCGAACAATGAATCATCAGACTTACGACCGACGACGCTCACAGCGCCTTTATACAGCTTCACACGTACGGTACCGTTGACATGTTCTTGTGACTTGTCAATTAATGCCTGTAGCATCATACGCTCAGGGCTAAACCAGTAACCATTATAGATAGTCTTGGCATAACGAGGCATTAGCTCATCTTTTAGGTGTGCCGCTTCACGGTCTAGCGTTAGCGACTCAATACCGCGATGCGCTTTTAGCATAATCGTACCCGCTGGCGTCTCGTAGCAGCCGCGTGACTTCATACCGACATAACGATTTTCGACGATATCTAAACGACCGATACCATGCTTACCACCAATCTCGTTGAGCTTAATCATTACTTCATAAGGCTTGAGCGCTTCGCCATCAATCGCAACGATGTCGCCTTTCTCATATTCTAGCTCTAAATACTGTGCTTCGTCAGGGGCTTGTTCTGGGCTAACTGACCAGCGCCACATGTCGTCTTCTGCTTCGGCATACGGATCTTCTAGGATACCGCCCTCATAAGAGATATGCAGCAAGTTGGCATCCATTGAGTACGGAGATTTTTTCTTATTGCCCGCATAATCAATCGCAATATCATGCTCTTTGGCATATTCCATCAAGCTCTCACGACTCGATAAATCCCATTCACGCCAAGGTGCGATTGTCACCACATCTGGTGACAAGGCAACAGCACCTAGCTCAAAACGTACTTGGTCGTTACCTTTACCAGTCGCGCCATGACTGATGGCATCAGCGTTATGTTCTTTAGCGATTTCAACCAAGCGCTTGGCAATGAGTGGACGCGCAATAGAAGTACCTAGCAGATACTCGCCTTCATAAATGGCATTGGCACGGAACATTGGGAATACGTAATCACGAGCGAACTCTTCACGCAAGTCTTCGATATGGATATGTTTGATACCCATGGCTTTAGCTTTGGCACGCGCCGGCTCCACCTCTTCGCCCTGACCGATATCAGCGGTAAAGGTAATCACTTCGGCATCATAGGTTACTTGTAGCCACTTCGCGATGATTGAGGTGTCAAGACCACCTGAATAGGCCAGTACGATTTTATTAATATTTTTTGGATCAAGCTGAGCCATGAATAACTCCTATTATGAGAATTTATTGTCGAATACATTTAATAAGACGTAAAAATGCGAATGATGGGATAAAATCAATAAAAGATATATTGCTTGCTCAGTGTACAGCATATTTACTATTGGCAAAAGTGTAACTGCCACAGGGTACTAGCTTTTGCTGTCAATGCCTCTGTCATCCCTCTGCATTATTTGTCCAAAAATACACACTCATGATGATAAGAACAATAACTCATAAATGCTGTACAGACATTTTGCCGCTTATCTCGTCACGTATTTAGTCGCACTGACAAATCTGTTATTATAGCCACACAGTATCATTCCCTATTATTCCCAATACGACGATATAGAGCGCGACGACACTATGACTGATTCGATTACAGAATTGACCATCCTTCAGCCAGATGATTGGCATATTCACCTTCGTGATGACAGCGCCTTAGCTACTACTGTACCGCATGCAGCCAGTAGCTTTAACCGTGTTATTTGTATGCCAAATCTAGTGCCGCCTGTCAAAAATGTTGACGATGCGCGTGCCTATCGCGCACGGATTATGCAGCAGCTACAAGCCAGTGACTTATCTGCTGAGCGCCAAGCCGCATTTGACCCGCGTATGACGTTATACTTAACGGACAGAACGACAGCACAAGATATCGAAATGGCAGCACAGTCGGGTATCGTCCAAGCAGTCAAGCTCTACCCTGCTGGTGCTACCACCAACTCTGCGGATGGTGTCACTGATATCAACGCCTGCGTAGATGTCTTTGAAGCGTTAGAAAAACACAACCTACCACTGCTATTACATGGTGAAGTGACGCAAGACCATGTGGATATTTTTGATCGCGAAAAACGTTTTTTAGATGAGGTACTGGCACAAATTATCGTTAAATTCCCAACACTAAAGATTGTGGTAGAGCATATTACCACCAGTGATGCCGCTGACTTTGTCTTGGCGCAAGGCAACCATATCGCTGCTACCATTACGCCGCAGCATTTGATGTTTAACCGCAACCATCTATTGGTCGGTGGCATCAAACCGCACTTTTATTGCTTGCCTATCTTAAAGCGTGAAAGCCATCAAAGAGTATTGTTGGATGTTGCTACCAGTGGCAATCCGAAATTTTTCTTAGGCACTGATTCTGCTCCGCATGCCACAGATAAAAAAGAGGCTGCGTGTGGCTGTGCTGGTTGTTATAGTGCGGCGACTGCGCTACCGTTATATGCGACCGCTTTTGATATTGTGGGCAAAATAGACAAACTTGAAGGCTTTGCCAGTCGTTTCGGTGCCCAGTTCTATGGGCTGCCTGTTAATGACAGCACAATTACCCTCATCAAAACACCTATGCAAGTACCCGCAGACTACTCATACTTTGACGGTAGCTCACTGACACCGCTTATGGCTGGTGAGACGTTGCCTTGGTCTCTTAAAGTGTAACGCTTGCTCAATGCTAACAGACCCTAGTTTATTCTAAAGTATCAGTGATACCCTTGTGGCAAGCGGTGTGGCTGATATTTTAGTTTGTTCTTGATTTCATTTTTTAATTCAATACCACTGCACGACTGATAAAAGCGATTTAACTTAATATGACCACTCAAACCGATGCGACCTTGCCTGCAGACGACCCATCAAATAACGTCGCTAATAGTCATCCAAATAGTGACTTAGCGACTGATAACACTGATAACGTTAATAACATTGATACTAGTAGCGTCGACGCTAACAACACCGACAGTAAAGTGGTGCCAGATAATGACACCCAAACACCGATGAGTCTAAGAGACCGTTTTCGTAAGTTTATGCCTGTCGTGGTCGATGTCGAAACCGCGGGTTTTAACTCGCAGACCGATGCTTTATTAGAGATAGCTTGTATTCCGATTTTGCTGAATGAGCACGGTGTATTTTATCCCGGTGACGCTTTTAATGCCCATATTGAGCCTTTTGAAGGTGCCAATTTAGAACCAAGTGCCCTCGCCTTTACGGGTATTGACCCCAATAACCCAATGCGGAAAGCCATTGCAGAAGATGAGAAAACGGCACTACGCCGCATTTTTAAGGGTTTAAAAGAAGTGCGCCGCGCTGAAGACTGCCGTCAATGCGTGTTGGTCGGTCATAACGCCCACTTTGACTTGGGGTTTTTAAATGCAGCGGTGCTACGTACTAACAGTAAAAGCCACAACCCTTTCCATAACTTTTCCGTCTTTGATACCGTAACCCTCGCCGCGCTTGCTTTCGGTCAGACAGTATTGGCACGCGCCTGTAAAGCTGCAGGTCTTGACTTCGATGGTAAAGACGCCCATTCAGCCTTATATGATACCCAAAAAACAGCCGAGCTGTTTTGTCATATCCTTAACCACTATCCTATGTTGTCTAATGCTTTACATACCGAACAAAGCAAAGTAGAGTTAACAGATAACGACGCGCAATAAAAGGTTATTTTTACAGTAATAACTGATCGTTTGCTAAAGTTGACGATAGTAATTTTGCAACACCTTGATGACTTCGACATCTTGATTTCACAATCAATAAGGATATGATTGATACCATGATAAGTAAGGTGGCTACTTGGGCCAATGTCATGTAGCGCTGTTAAAAGGAATTAATAGCTCACTTACTTGCCACTATTTTGCTCTCAAACAACACCTTTATATCCTATAGATGGTTTAAGTCGCTCACACTGCCCTGATAGCTGAGGTTATTGATATCGATAATGCCCCTGCTGTTAAGGCTTAATAAGAGGGACTTTATTATGGATCCACAGCTTAAATTATGGGGCACCATCATCGGTTATATGCTGCTCGCCTTAACCATTAGTGGCTGCACATCTTTATGGATTCGCCACCATTTAAAGAGTAATGACCTACATCCAAGTCGTGCACTCAAAAAAAGATACTTAATATTAAAAAGACGAAGAAAAAGGCTTGACAGCAAACGCAGACGCCATTAAAATACGCACCACTTCAGCATAAATGGTGAAAGCAGCTGAAGCGTTGTTACTAGTCCCCATCGTCTAGAGGCCTAGGACACCGCCCTTTCACGGCGGTAACGGGGGTTCGAATCCCCCTGGGGACGCCACTATTTGGCGTCACTGATTAGCACTTTTGCTGTAAAGCATAAGATAAGACTAATAAGCGTACCATCAAAAAGTCCGGTCACATTCTATTGTGACTGGACTTTTTTTATCTCTGTATATTCTCTTAATATTTCAGATGACTACACTACTAAAGCTGCCAGCTTACAACCCTCTCCACTCTCAAATATAGACGGGCATGGATACGGTATCACTGACTAGCCACTTATTAATTGTTTGATTATCTATTTCGAGCGCTGATCTTCTGATAAAAAAGTGCCTTATCAAATTTTTATCGCAAAAAAGCCAGCAATCTTAGCTGGCTTTTTTTATAAGCTGTCTATCCATAATATCTTAAAAATTATGGCAAGCTAAAAAATCTTGTCTGATAACACAAACCAAAGAAGTGCCAATATAATGAGTGCACCCAATACCGTCTGAATTAAGAAAAAGGCTTGGTGCTGACCAACGACTTTACCTAGCGTTAAACCTAAGGTACTGTATTGGATCGGCTGACTGTCGATCTCGCCTGTTCTGACCTGCTGTTCATAGTAACCTTGCAAGATATCTAAAAACTCCGTCCATTCGTCAGTGTTCCACTCATAGGGCTTGAATGGCATAAACCTTTTAAGCTTAGGCTCTTTAATCATCCAACGTTCAAGAGTGATAGAGCGCAATGACCAACCAGCGAAACGACGTTCTGCTAGCGCAGAAAAATCTAAAATGTTTAGATCTTTATGTCTATCGTCCATTACTAAGCGATTTTTGAGATTGGTTAATGCTTGTTCGGAGCCTTCTACGCACTGTAAAAAATAACCATTGCCGTAGCAAAGAATACCCGTAATATTATCAGTTTTGTTACGCTTGCTGGCGACTTCTGCGATATCGTTCAGTGTACTGGCATTTGATAGACCAGTCGACGTAATGCGGCTCAAATACACAAGTTGGCAGAGGTCTGTCGTGACTGGATTTGTTGAACTATTGACTGTTGACAATCAGCTTCTCCCTATTATCAGGTAAATTTAGCTAAGACAACCATACTAACTTTTGAAAAACACATAGAGACAAGACAATTAGGATGTCAAATTGGCTTGATACATTATTGATTTTATAAGTATTTATATTAATTGTATTAAGTTGGTTACATCATAGTTTAGTTTGGTCATCAAAGCAACCTATGATTATCTTATAACACTACTTATGTATACTAAACGATCATTTAGCATTATATATATTGAGTATGTGACATATAACGATATATTTTTGCTGTCTAGTACGCTACTTTTTAAGAACAAAAATGGATATCAGCGGTGCCTAATGTATTGATATTACTTTTCACTGACCATAGCTAACGGCTTACGCGTTAAAATGAATAGGTACAGTAAAGCAATCACTCAAAAATTTTAAGTGATTGTTTAAATATCTTTAAGAAATGATTAGGACTGAGCGTTGAGAATCGCTGCTAGCAATGTAGCGTCGTCTGGATAAGTGAGTTTTATGTTTTGACGACTGCCAGTCACTAAACGTATAGGGAGATTTAGATGTTCAAACGCGCTTGCTTCATCGGTAATATCTAGCTGATGCTTAGCGACATGTGCGAGTACTTGCTGCAACTCACCTAGGCGAAATACTTGTGGGGTTTGTGCTTGCCACATATTACTGCGGTCGATAGTGCGTTTAGCATAAGAGTGTGAGCTGCTGCTATTTATCGATGTATTAACAAGCTCAGATTGAGCAGTAGAATAGACATATGACTCTTTTAGCGTATCAGCCACTGGCGTCGCTAAGATAGCACCATAAGGCTCTGACATCGCTGCCTCGATAACTTGATTAATATCATTACTGGGAACGGCAGGGCGCGCGGCATCATGAATCAGCACTAAATCTGAATCGTCAGCACCTGAATGACTGATTGCCTCTACCCCTGCCTGTACTGATTGCCAACGTTCAGTGCCGCCAATGGCATAATATATAGGAAGTGCAAAATCAAGCGTCTGCGCTGTGCTGTCATCTGCTGCGATGACCAATAAGCACTTGTCAATATAAGCACTTGACGCAAGCCGTGCCACGCTATGCTGTAGCAAAGTCTGCCCTTGCAAGATTGTATATTGCTTAGCAATAGACGCACCGAAGCGACTACCGCGACCAGCGGCGACAATCATGGCGTGTATATTAGGTGTGGTATTCATAAGGTGGTTTTGATTGATACTCATGGTTGGATTCCATGATGATAGGACGGGGAGGAAGTGAAAAAGAGGTTTAGATTTTAACCATAAA
The DNA here is from genome assembly GCF_013248965.1 of Psychrobacter okhotskensis. Classification (GTDB taxonomy): domain Bacteria; phylum Pseudomonadota; class Gammaproteobacteria; order Pseudomonadales; family Moraxellaceae; genus Psychrobacter; species Psychrobacter okhotskensis. The sequence goes on from NZ_JABRVQ010000016.1 coordinate 39,572, forward strand.
TATTTTAAGACCAATAATGTCTCTACTGTAGATAGTAGAAAACACTCATTTTGTAAAATTAAGAGCGATTAATAACGGCTGTGCGTTGTCGGCGCTGTTGATACTTGTACAAAAGTCTCATTTGGCTTGATTAAGCCCAAATCTAAACGCGCGTGCTCTTCTACTGCCTCAAGACCATTCTTTAGATCATAAACATCAGTACGCAATAAATTATTTGCAGCCACTTGGTTGTCGTTCAGACGCTGCTGATCTTCAATCTGAGTCTGTAGTGTATTACGCTCAAAGCGACCATTTTCACCCAGCCAATACTGATATTGCAGCCCTAACAGCACAGCGACCGCTAAAGCAAGTAAGATAAATTGGCTAAAGTATTTCATAAAGTATTAACGCCAAGTGATAAAGAGATAATAATTAAAATCGAAAAAATGAGATTAACTGATTAGGCGCTATATCATCCTGTGAATGACAATATAGCGCTTAAGTCTACACTAAAATTCTTAGCTACTCAGCTTATTAGCCACGTAGACCGATAAACTCTTCACGGCCACGGTAGCTTGCTCGTACTTGCTGCTCAATACGTAATAACTGATTGTATTTCGCAACGCGGTCTGAGCGGCATAGTGAGCCCGTTTTAATCTGACCAGCAGCTGTACCTACTGCCAAGTCTGCAATGGTGCTATCTTCAGTTTCACCTGAACGATGCGAGATAATCGTTGCATAGCCGTTTTTCTTGGCCAGATAAATCGCATCTAGCGTTTCTGACAAGGTGCCGATTTGGTTAAATTTGATCAAAATTGCATTGGCAATATGCTTATCAATCCCTTCTTGCAAGATAGCAGGATTGGTCACAAACAAATCATCGCCAACCAATTGGACTTTATCACCAATCTGCTCGGTCAGATACTTCCAACCATCCCAGTCCGACTCATCAAGACCGTCTTCGATAGAGATAATAGGATATTGACGTGCCAAGCCTACTAGATAGTCTGAGAAGCCTTGGCTATCAAAGGATTTATTACCCTCGCCTGCCAAGATATATTGACCGTCTTTGTAGAATTCGCTGGCCGCGCAATCTAACGCCAAATGAATGTCTTCGCCTGCTTTATAGCCGACTTGCTCAATCGCTTGCATGATAACGGTGATGGCTTCTTCATTGCTACGCAAGTTTGGGGCAAAGCCGCCTTCATCGCCAACCGCCGTATTCAAGCCTTGTGCTTTGAGGACAGATTTTAAGCTATGGAAAATCTCTGTACCGGCACGCAGCGCTTCTGAGAAGCTAGTAAAACCAACAGGCTCAATCATAAACTCTTGAATATCAACGGTGTTATCCGCGTGCTCGCCACCGTTTAAGATGTTCATCATCGGTACCGGCATCGTCAATGACGTCTGATTGCGCAAGTTAGCGATATACTGATGTAGTGGCAGATTTTGTGACTTGGCAGCTGCTTTGGCAGTTGCAAGAGAGACTGCTAGCATGGCATTAGCGCCAAGGCTGTCTTTGTTTTCTGTACCATCGAGCGCAATCATAGCATCGTCAATCGCTTGCTGCTCAGTGACGTCTTTGTCCATCAATGCACTGCGGATCTGGCTATTAACGTTGGCAACGGCTTTTTTGACACCTTTACCCCCATAGCGACTTTGGTCGCCATCACGTAGCTCTAATGCCTCACGTGAGCCAGTAGATGCGCCACTTGGGGCAGCAGCACGACCGATCGTGCCATCAGCTAAGATGACATCGGCTTCAATCGTTGGGTTACCGCGCGAATCTAAAATCTCACGGGCGCGAATGTCTTTAATTGCGGCGACGTTGGTGGTTTCTTCAGCGTACATAATGTCTGTTAATTCCTTTGGTCATGCCAAGTTTGTGGGATAAATAACGGCAACTAGAATACAAAAAAGATAAAGTAAAATATCGTATAGCACATATGCTCAAACCAGCTTTGCTTAGCTATATGATCAGTAAGTTTTGAGCAGGATTAAAGGTATTTTTAATACTTTAACCCTCAGCTATAGTGCTTGGCATCATAGCATAAATTTTGCCAAACTTCCCTTATCTTACACCAACTTGCGCGCATAAAACCAGATATGGTCAGCAATAATCGGCCGTTATCATATCTCATTATAAGCGCCATTATTGGCAGTCAGGCAACACCTATGCTTTTGTTAAATGTTCGCTATCAGTGTGTGAGCCAGATACCGTATTACTGAGCTCAACCTTTGTTTTGAATCGCGTTAAACGCAGCGCATTCATTAATACTGAAATAGAGCTGAGCGCCATAGCCGCAGCGGCAATCATAGGGTTTAAAAAACCAAAAGCGGCAAGCGGAATGCCAAGGCAATTATAGATGAAGGCAAAAAACAGATTTTGCTTAATATTACGTAGTGTGGCTTGGGCAATTTTTTGCGCGGCATCAATATGCATGAGCGATTCGCCCATCAAACGCGCAGAGGCACTATGTTGGGCGACATCTGTACCTTCAAACATAGCAAAGCTGGCATCCGCTGTTGCCATCGCTGGCGCATCATTGACGCCGTCGCCTGCCATCGCTACTTTATGACCCGCTGTTTGCAACAGGGCAATTTGGCTTGCTTTGTCACGTGGGCTCATCTTGCCATAAGCCTGCTCGATACCCAGCTGCCCTGCCACATGGTCGACGACCGACTGCTTATCACCACTCATCAAAATGACATCGATGCCAGCATCTTGCAGCGCCTTAATTGCTTGCGGTGTATCCGCTTTTAAATCGTCCGCTAGGGCAAAAGCACCAAGCGGCTCATCATTAATACTAATCGCTACGGTACTGGCAATTTGCCATACCTTTGGCATCAGCTTCGGCAACGTCAAATTAGCAAACTCTGCGCTACCAACTTTTACCAGTCCCAACCCTTCGATGTTTGCCTGTATGCCTGCACCTTTGATGACGCTAATATCAGTGACAGTCATTAACGGTAAGTTGCGTTCACTAGCCGCGTTAATCAATGCCGTCGCTAAAGGATGGCTAGCGTGCGCCTCAACGCTTGCAGCAATTTGTAGCACATCATCGACGGCAAGCGACTTATCCACCATCACCTGATCGACGATACTAGGCTTACCCATGGTTAATGTGCCCGTCTTATCGAGCACCACGGTATCGATATTGCCTGCCGCTTCTAGGCTTTGCGCGTCTTTGAACCAAACTCCATGACGCGCGGCGACCCCCATACCAGCCATAATAGCCGCTGGCGTGGCTAAACCTAAGGCACAAGGACAAGCAATGACCAGCACCGACACTGCATGCATCAATGCGGTATCAATCATACCCGTTAGCCACCACGTCAGCCCAAAAGTGATCAAAGCAATGGCAACAACGACTGGGACAAAAATAGCCGTTACTCTATCAGCAAGGCGCGCTAGATTGGCTTTTGAGCCTTGTGCATCGCTGAGCGCTTGTACCATATCACCCAGCTTGGTATCGCTACCTTTAGCACTGACGCGATAAAGCAAACTGCCGTTTTCGACCAGTGCTCCTGCTAATAAACCATCGCCTACTTCTTTTTTGAGCGGTACCGACTCACCCGTTAAATGACTCTCCACACACCAACCGCTACCATCGGTAACGACCCCATCCGTTGCAACACGGCTGCCTTGTTTGGCACGCAAAATATCATCAATTTGCACATCTTTAAGAGCCACATTATGAAAATCACCATTTGGCTGTTGCTGTTCAACTTCATCAGGCGTTAAGGACAACAATAAATCGATACTGTTAAGGCTGTGCTTTTTAGTGCGCTCTTCTAGATATTTACCCGTTCGCACAAAAGCAATGACCATGACGCCTGCTTCAAAATACACAGCAGGGCTATTGCCAGTCCCATGACCACCAGCGTGACCACTTTGCAATAGACTGTTTAACGTGCCATCGCCATGGGTCAGCCATAGATAAGTCGAGTACGCCCATATGGTTACCGTAGCGATGACGACTAGCACATCCATATTAGCAAGACCACCTTTGATGGATGCCCAAGCGCTTTTATAAAACGGTAAAGCAAATCCGAACTGTACAATCGTCGCTAGGATAAATTGAATCCAAACTGCTGGCATCCACGCCATACCAAAACCTGTCAGCATACCTGCCATACCCACTAAAAACGGCAGCAAACATAACCACAAGCCAATCAAGCGCCACGGGTACTGAGTCGCGGTATCTTTATCCGTTTGGGCAAACAAGCTATCAGCTGCCTGCAAATTGGCGACGAAACCAGTTTTATTTACCCATTCTTTGACTTGCTCAGGCGTCGTCTGGGTCGGATCATAATCGACATTCGCGGTCTCGCCAGCGAAGTTCACACTCACCTCGTATACCGACGGCTTTTTGTTTAGTACCTTCTCGATTCTTGAGGCACAGGCCTGACATGTCATGCCATCAATGGCCAGCTGCAGGTGTGCACGCTCCGGTGCAAGCGTTGTATTGGACTGAATATCAGTCTCAACTTCATAGGATTGCTCAGTGGCGGTACGGGTAGCGTCATTCATAGAGAGAACTCGTTATTGCGTTAAAGCGCATGATAGCGTTTATACATTTGGGCATTCGTTTGCGCGAAAAAAACTCAGCGACTTGATAAAATTTTTAGGCAAAAGCGTATTTGAAGACCAGTTTTCTAAAACTACTGGGATAAATATTAAATGGTTATGATTGGCGATAATTCAAATTTTTCTATTGTTTCAACGCATCAAGACCTATTGGTACATACATAAAAAGCAGTTAGTTATTGCTGCCTCATTATTTTTTAGCCATTAAAAAAACCAGCCATCAGAGCCGGTTCTTTTATAAATAAAAAAATCTTAAGAGTTAGCGACGGTGGCATCAAAGCCTGCTTCCTCGATAGCCGATGCAATAGCTTCTGCACTGGTCTTACTATCATCGAAGCTAACTGTTGCTAGATTGTCAGTGAGATCAACAGTAATAAGATCTAAACCATCAATCTCACCAGTAGCAGCATGGACACTTGCCACACAGCCACCGCAAGTCATGCCATCAATTTTAATAATACGTGTTTGATTTGCCATGGTAGGCTCCTTATTTTTGTAAATGAATTTTTATTAATTAGGGCGTGTCTTCAATTCACTCGATAGTTATCTAAATGAGCTAAAAATGGCTAAATCTTGCCAAACATCGTCAAATAGCTGATTAATATCCCGATATTATCTGCGCTATTTTTCTTATTTAACGGCAATTTATCTCATTTTTATCACCATTTTTGAAATGAAGACACGCCCTAGTATTTTTATAAGTCAAATAAACTGCTTTTATAGTTTTTTATAACATTCACTTTAAATGCAGGATGTCACTAGCATAAGCCGAATTGAAGCGAACAACAAGTTTGACTGCTAATATCTTTAAGAAAGCACTTTATTAAACGACTTTTTCTTTATAAGTGCCTCACCGCTAATCATGATGATGTGGATTTTGCGGTGAATCAATCGGAAACGGCTGGGTAACATAATCGACCATGCTAATCGCGGCAGTTAACGCATGGATACTGGTATCGGTATCATCATAGCGTACGGTAGCAACGTCCTTAGCAGGATCAAGCTCAATCTCAGTGACTCCTGTAATATTCTTAAGCGCGGTCATCAAGCTATCAAGACCTTCCGCGTCATCGATATTGTCGATACTGACGTGTGCAATTTGTATGGCCATTGTCTTACCCTCTTATCGTTTATAGCATTAATGCGTATCTAATACCTCAAAGCCTTTGACCAACTCATCAATCTGCTTGAGTTGACGTAAGAACGGCTCTAACTGACTGGTTCTTAAGGCACACGGACCATCACATTTTGCGGTTTCTGGGTTCGGATGCGCTTCCAAAAATAGCCCTGCCAACCCTGTCGCCATACCTGCACGTGCAAGGGTGGTGATTTGCTCACGGCGTCCACCGGCGCTATCACTACGACCGCCCGGCTGCTGCAAACTATGGGTTACATCAAAGAATACCGGTATATCCATCTGCTTCATGGTATCGAAGCCTAGCATATCAACGACCAAATTATTATAACCAAAGGCACTACCACGCTCACAAAGGATGAGCTTATCGTTACCACCTTCAAGGCACTTGTTAACGATGTGACGCATCTCATGTGGGGCTAAAAACTGGGCTTTTTTAATATTGATAATCGCATCGGTCTTCGCCATCGCATGCACCAAATCCGTTTGACGCGACAAAAATGCTGGCAACTGGATAATATCCGCAACCTCAGCGACGGGCGCGGCTTGATACGGCTCATGCACATCAGTAATAATCGGCACTTGGAACTTTTCTTTAATTTGCCCCAGCCAATCGATACCCTTCTCTAAACCTGGGCCGCGATATGAATGCAGACTTGAACGGTTGGCTTTATCGAAACTGGCTTTAAAAACATAGCCGATACCCAAACGCTGGCAAATCTCGACATACTGCTCGGCAATCTCGAACGCCAATTCTTTAGACTCTAAAACATTCATACCACCAAACAATACAAATGGCTGGTCGTTGCCTATATTAATCGTATTGCCACTTGGCGTCGTAAGCTTTATATGCGATTGTGCAGTTAATAAATTTTCCATAAAGTAGTGACCCTCATTATTGTTATATACTGTTGTTATGAACAGTTATTATTAATATTACTCTCCCATATTGTAACCGATAGCCCAATGAATAAAAGTATCCAAGCGTAATTACATCTCGCTGATACTGTAGATTACTTAATCAAACCACTATTGCTAGAAAAAACTATTAAAAAATGGCTAAATAAACAGTCAAAAAAAAGACCAATCCGCAGATCAGTCTTTTCACTTATATTAAAAATTCATTGTAAAACAGTAAAGCTTTTAATATTATTTAATGTCGCTATAGATTTTTGCGGCTTTTACAAAGCTGTTAAACAGTGGATGACCACCACGTGGTGAGCTAGTGAACTCTGGATGGAACTGTACAGCAACAAACCACGGATGCTCAGAAATCTCAACTGACTCTACCAAATGCTGCTTGGCAGAATAACCAGATATGGTCATACCTGCTTGCTCTAGCGGCTCGATATAACGGTTATTCATCTCATAGCGATGGCGATGACGCTCAGTGATATTACTCGCACCGTAAATTTGGCTTAGCTTACTACCAGAAACTAGCTCTGCTTGCTGTGCGCCTAGACGCATCGTGCCACCAAGGTCTGAATCATCACTACGAATCTGTAGCTCGCCGCGCTCATCTAACCATTCAGTAATAAGACCAATGATTGGCTCAGCCGTTTTGCGATCAAATTCAGAAGAGTTGGCATCGATATTCATCACATTACGCGCGTATTCGATGACGGCCAACTGCATACCTAGGCAAATACCTAAATATGGCACATTGTTTTCGCGAGCATAAGTAATTGCTTTCATTTTACCCATAGTACCGCGCTCACCAAAGCCGCCTGGCACCAAGATAGCATCGGCATTATTAAGCTGCGCCAACAAGCTATCGTCATCCTCTAAACGTTCGGCATCGATATAATCAATCTTCACATCTGCCTTGTGAGTGATACCCGCGTGCAATAATGCTTCATTAATCGATTTATAAGCATCAGGCAGCTCGACATATTTGCCGACCATTGCCACGGTAACAGTGGATTCAGGATTGAGCTGGGCTTCAACGACTTTGTCCCAATCGCTCAAATCGGCTTCAGGTACATCCAAACCAAAGCGCTCACAAATCAAATCATCAAGATCTTGCTCATAAAGGGTACGCGGTATTTGATAGATACTTTGTGCATCTTCACACATGATGACCGCACGTTCTTCGACATTGGTAAATAGCGCAATCTTACGGCGATTGTCTTGTGAGATGTGATGATCAGAGCGGCAAATTAAGACATCAGGCTGTAAACCAATAGAACGCAGCTCTTTCACTGAATGCTGGGTAGGCTTGGTTTTGGTTTCACCCGCACTAGCAATATAAGGGACTAGGGTCAAATGCATCAGCATGGCTCTATTGCGACCCAGCTCGACTTGCATCTGACGCACGGCTTCCATAAAGGGCAGTGATTCGATATCACCGACCGTACCGCCAATCTCGATAATCGCGATGTCATAGCCTTCGCCACTGGCTAGGATTTTGCTCTTAATCTCATCAGTGATATGCGGGATAACCTGCACAGTACCGCCAAGATATTCACCACGGCGCTCTTTATTCAATACATTCTGATAGATACGACCACTGGTAAAGTTATTACTCTTACTCATCTTAGAATGGCGTAAAAAACGCTCATAATAACCCAAATCCAAATCCGTCTCTGCCCCATCTTCAGTGACGAACACCTCACCATGCTGGAACGGACTCATCGTACCTGGATCGACGTTAATATACGGATCCATTTTGGTCATCGTGACAGTCACGCCACGTGCTTCTAAGACCGCTGCAAGAGAGGCTGCGGTGATACCTTTTCCTAGTGAGGACACTACCCCACCGGTCACGAATATAAACTTGGTCATAGTACTCTGTCGGTAATTGGTAAAGAAGGATTTTACTAAAAATACGCTATAAAATATAGGGCAAAAATGCAAACTATCTGAAACTCTTATTTTTCACGCTGATAATAAACATTTTTCTGTTATTCGTACTCTATACAACAAAAAACTCACCCCGAAGGATGAGTTTTTCTAATTTAAACTTAATAAAGAGTAAGATTAGAATTTATATTCTAGACCACCGCCGATAGCGAGTAGATCGTAGTCATCACCACGAAGGTCAGCTGAGTTTTGACCAACATAAGCATGAGCAATCATATTAGGCTTATAAGCATATTCACCACCAACTACGATTTGATCAGAATCAGCGTCATCAAAGCCAAGCAAGTTGTCAGTGTTATTGTATTGAATATAAACAGCAGCTGGCTTAGCGAAGTTATTTAGGCCCATCTTAGCACTAAGAACTAGACCTTTTTCTTTATCATCGCCTCTGTTAGCTGCATCACTATCAAAATCAGCTACTTGATATAGAGCGCCAAGTACTACAGGAGCTGCCATATACTTGCCTAGATCAACAGTAGCCGTACCACGAATTAAATCGCCAGAAAGGTTAACATCTTTATCATAAGCAACACCAAATGTAACACCAGTACCGGCATCATACATGGCTGCAGCAGCAAAGCCATTATTACGATCACCACTATCAGAGACAAAAGACTCATCAGCGCTATACATAAGTGCAACATCTAACGGTAGGTTGTTGTATTTAGGCGCTTTCCAGATAACTGAATTATTAACACGACCGCTATCAACCATGTTATAGCCGTTTTCGTTTTCTTCAAGCTGATTTGAGCCTAGGTTATCCCAAAAGCCACTACCAGAAGTCACAACGTTATTTACGTAATCAACAACTGATGTATTACGACCAACGCGGAGTTCACCATAGTTATCATTATTCAAGCCTAAGAAAGTATCACGGCTTTTGAATGCAATATTGTCACCATCATTACCATCAATATTGATACCCACTTCGTACTGATAGATTACATCAGTATTAGCAGTAATTGCTTCAGAACCTTTGAAACCAAGACGTGAAGAATATGAGTTGATTTGGACGGCGTCCATATCGTCATCAGTACGAGTCTCATCATCTAAATTAACGTAGTCCATACCGACAAATGCTTTACCATAAACGGTTGGTGCTGCATTGGCTGCAGATACAGATAGGGCTGCGATTGCTGTAGCTAAAAGTAGTTTTTTCATGGGGTATCTCCACTTTGCAATTGTAGTAATGAGCAAGCTATTATTAGCTGGCGCCCATAATGGTATCGTCACAAATCCTCAAAGATATAATGTGTAACTGGCTACCGAGATTAGTCAGAAACAAGTGTGGCGAAGTTTTATTACCGTAAGATGAAAAAAACGTTTACTTACATAATTGGGAATAACTACGTAACCACTATGTAAACCTAAGTCTTTAACGCCTTATTGCGTAACATCCGTTACCAAACTCATACTTCGAATACAAGCATAACAACTTTGACATAATTTGCAACATATTTTTATATTTTAGTGAAGATAATTTTTGGAGATTACAGCTAATATAAGACTTAACCTGAGTTAATAGGTAACCAAAAAAAACGCTGTATTTCTTTAAAAAAATAAAGCGTTCGTTAGTAAATATCAATAATAAAACTATGCAATTATCATTAATAAAACTCTAAAACTAGCATTCATAAGCAGCGGCTATCTGACAAAAATAAAGCGCTACTTATCATTAAATAAATAGCGCTAAAGCTAACGTACTAGCCTTGCTAGATTTGTCTAACAATCAGCATACAAATATAGACTTAGAAGTTTGCTTTTAGATCAAGGCGTGCTTGATGTAATAATGGCTCGGTATAACCACTTGGTTGCTCGCGTCCTTTAAATACGAGGTCACAGGCGGCTTTAAATGCGTAAGACTGATCAAAGTTGTTGGCCATTGGCTGATAACCGTTATCGCCAGCGTTTTGCTCGTCAACGACTTTTGCCATACGCTTCATAGCATCCATCACTTCTTGCTCGCTGACCACATTGTGATGTAGCCAGTTGGTCATATGCTGACTTGAGATACGCAAAGTTGCGCGGTCTTCCATCAGGCCGACATCATTGATATCTGGCACTTTAGAGCAACCAACGCCTTGGTTTACCCAGCGTACGACATATCCTAAGATGCCTTGAGCGTTGTTTTCTAGCTCTTGCTGCTTCTCTTCTTCTGTCCAGTTGGTGTCTTTGGCAAGTGGAATTGTCAAGATATCATCGAGACTGGCACGCTCACGTGACTTTAGGCTGTCTTGGACATCAGCAACGCTCACTTGATGATAGTGCATGCTGTGCAAGGTTGCGCCTGTCGGTGAGGGTACCCATGCGGTATTGGCACCCGCTTTTGGATGTGCCGCCTTGGTATCCATCATCTCTTTCATCTCATCAGGCTTCGCCCACATGCCTTTACCAATCTGCGCGTGACCTTGCAGACCAGTCTCTAGACCGATGTCTACGTTCCACTGCTCGTAGGCTGGCTGCCATGCTTGCGACTTCATCTCGCCTTTTGGTACGAATGCACCTGCATTCATACTGGTATGCATCTCATCACCAGTACGGTCTAAGAAACCAGTATTAATGAAGATAACGCGCTCTTGTGCTTGGCGAATGGCTTCTTTTAGGTTGACCGTCATGCGGCGCTCTTCGTCCATGATGCCGATCTTTAGCGTATTACGCTCTAGACCCAATAGATCTTCTGAGGCGTTAAATAAGTCATTGGCCATTTTGACTTCGTCAGGGCCGTGCATTTTTGGCTTAACGATATACATAGAGCCTTTGCGTGAGTTTGACAGCTCGGTTTTGCCTTTTAGATCATTGAGCGACAATAGCGGCGTAATCAAACCATCCATCAACCCTTCAAAGATTTCTTCCTGACCATTACCCAAATCAACTAGGATGGCAGGGTTTTGCATCAAGTGACCGACGTTACGAATCAACAAAAGTGAACGGCCTGGTAATACCAGCTTACCGCCATCAGGAGTAGTGTATTCACGGTCTGGGTTTTGTTTACGGGTACGGGTTTTGCCGCCTTTTTCGAAGGTTTCTTGCAAGTCACCATTCATTAGACCAAGCCAGTTACGATACACTTCTACTTTTTCTTCTGCATCGACAGCAGCGATTGAATCTTCGCAATCTTGAATTGCCGTAATCGCTGATTCTAATAGTACATCTTTAATACTTGCTGGATCATCTTTGCCCACTGGATGATTGCCATCGATTTGAATCTCAGCATGCAGGCCGTTATTCTTGAGCAAAATACCAGTAGGCTGCTCTGCTTCACCAACGAAACCAACAAATTTCGCGGCGTCTTTTAGCTCAGTGCTATTATCACCTTGAACAATTTCAAGTTTGCCATCGACCACTTTAAAGCCGGTCACATCGTTATATGACCCTGATGCTAAGGCAAAATGTTCGTCTAGAAATGCTTTGGCATAAGCAACAACAGCAGCACCGCGCGTTGGGTTATAACCACCTGTTGCTTGTTGGCCATTTTCGTCACTGATGACGTCAGTACCATATAATGCATCATATAAACTGCCCCAACGCGCGTTGGTGGCGTTCAATGCGTAGCGAGCATTACGGACTGGTACGACCAGCTGTGGACCTGCAATATGGGCAATCTCGTCATCGACGTTTTGAGTACTGACTTTGAAATCATCACCTTCTGGTAACAGATAGCCAATTTCTTGCAAGAATGTTTTATACGCGGGGTAATCAATTTCGCCATCTTTGGCAGGGTTGTCCAGATGCCATTGGTCAATCTGCGCTTGAATCTTGTCACGAGTTTCTAGCAGCGCTTTGTTACGCGGGGTAAACTCTTTGATGACCTTTTCAAAACCTGACCAATAGCTGTCTGAATCAACACCGACTTTCGGCAGCACTTCGTTTTCAATAAAGTCATACAATTGCTGGTCGATGGCAAGAATGCCTTTTTGAATACGATTGGCGTTAGAAGACTGGCTCATATTGTTATCCTTATCTGTTCGTGAGGTGTGTTAATGCTAAGTTGCTACAATAACGGTGTGAAAATATGTGCTCTTGGAGCATTTATCCCTAGTTTGCTTTGCGGTGAATAAATAGCAAACATGACAATGCGAACTGTTGGTGGTGATTGAGCATCTATTAATGTAATAACTGTTTAAGACTGAATTTGTCTGATGCAGCGTCTGTGATTTTGGGATTGTCTGTAAGCAGAGCTGTCTATAATTCTTAGGTTTTAATACAGGATTGGCACTTGATATAATGCCTATCGCCCGCTACTAAGTAATGATCAATAGTAAGACAAAATGCCTGAAAAGCAAAATCTCATCCTACTATCAAATAATAAAATAAACAAGGAAACGTCATTCACCAAGTAAATACTTAGGCTGTATAATAATGATACTCTATAAGCCACCTACTCTAGAGGCTTTAATCAATACTTTAGAGTTAGACCATTATACGTGCAGTATAAACTGTAAGTAATCATTACAGCATTCATTTATGCTTAACGGTTATCTATTTAACTTTTAATATTTGATTAAGAGATGTTGAACCTTCGACTATGGCAAAGACTATGAATAATGAAAATATGAAAATCAATAACAGTAATGACAAGGCTGTGAGCGACAGCCATACAGAAGAATACAAGATAGAAAAAGACGGTCTAACAGAGGAAAGTATGGAACCAGACAGTATCGATATCGCACAACTGCGCACCCCTATTAAGGTCGACTTATCTGTTGTCTATGATTTTTTGGGAGCGCGAACCACACAGGCTTGGGTGGAGGCTGCCAGCGCTGATGTGCCTTTAATCATCCAAGATCATGCCAATTGCGAAAAGAAAGCGGCCGGTACAGCGATGAATCTACTATTCCGCTATGAGTTTTCTTACGACTTACAGCGAAAATTGGCGCAGTTAATACGTGAGGAGATGCTGCACTATGAGCAAGTCCTAGGCATTATGAATGAGCGCGAGCAAGAGTGGGGATATCTGAGTGCGGGGCGTTATGCCAAAGGGTTGCTCAAGCATAAACGTACGCATGAGCCAGCAGCAATGGTTGATGTATTAATCATCGGGGCGTTTATCGAAGCGCGCTCTTGTGAGCGCTTTGCCGCGCTTGCTGAAGTCATCGATGATGAACGCTTAGCCAAGTACTACCGTTATCTATTAAAATCAGAGAGTCGCCATTTTGAGGATTATTTGGCACTGGCACAATCGCTATCTGACGACAATATCGATGAGCGTGTCGCATTCTTTAAAGAAGTAGAAGCAGAGTTGATATCCAGTCCTGACACTGAATTACGCTTTCACAGTGGTACACCTGCTGAGCGCTTCAGCTGATAGCTTCTGTCAAATAAGCGCTATGCAAAGATACTCATATCGTATCCATAAAAAAGCCAACACTAGCGTCTTAAACCATGCCTAGCGTTAGCTTTTTTATTTGTCTGTACAGAATATGATGCTCAGTTATGACTGTTTCTTATCTTCCATAAGTGGACTGTCATACTGCTTGGTATTTTTTGCGACATTATGCGGATCATGATCATCAGTCTCTTGCTCTGCAGCGGCTGGATTTGCCTTTTGTAATGCATCATCAGGGACGATACCATTATTATCATCTGCATCTTTGAGCTGATGGTTATCATGGTTAACTGTATCATTAGACTTATTCATAACCGATCCTTATTATAATAACTGTCTTCCACATCGAGCATTCGATAACTTGACGATACTCATATTAATAATGCTCAGATTAGCAATATTCAGAAATATCTTGCTAAGGAATCAGTCTTTTTCATCCGGATTTAAGACACGAGTTTGAGCGTTATCAACGTTGGCATATCGATTCATGTCCGTAATACCTTCACTTTTTGGCGCTTCACTGCCCACGGTATCTTCGTTAATATTGTCATCAAACGGACTGCTGCCCTGTTGATCACGGCGATCAGGCTGACGTGCAGGATTGTCATTGTCATTCACGTGCTCTGAATCTACCACGCCTTCTTCGAAAGTGTCAGTACCTTTATTATGATTGGTATGGTTTTCAATATCAGTTTGCTGATTGAATGACTTTTTACTCACTTCTTGAGGATTAATATCGTCAATAGGAGTTCTGCTTAACGCAGGGTCTTGAGGTTCCATGGTTATGTCCTTATTTGTCGTTTTAATCGGCTAACCAGTGTCTATTGGCAGCACTTCATTTTTGATGATATACCCAGACTACATAAGTAGGTACACAATTATTAAATATTATTATTTTTACTCAAATCATGAGCATTGAGATCCGCCACGTTTTTGCCACCTGCTGGTAAGTTTTCTTCCTTACGTGGGTCGGAATAGATCTCGTCTGTTTCCTGTGAATCCTGCTGTGGTCCATCGATATTAGGTTCGTTTTTACGACCTTCGTAGCTGTCTGGCGCATTGTCTGGGTGTAAGGCTGCTGGATCACGAACAGCTACCGCTTCTTCATGATTTGGCTTGGTATTATCTGGCATAGCGTGTCCCTCGCGTTTATGATGTTAATTGTTCATTTGACCTGATCGTTGATATTGTTGTTGCTATTGATATCTTTGCTATCAATATCGCTCAAACGGCTCCTTACTTATCTGTCCGTAACTCTTCATCAATAAAAGAGGTTTGCTCTTCTTCACTCAGTTTTTCGGGAGTATCAACATTTTTGCCATCGTTTAGATTTTTCTCGATTTGTTGATTATCGGCCTGCTCTGCTGCTTTTTTGATGTCTGAAGTATCGTTGTTAGTATTACTCATGGTGCAATTCCTATTATTATTGTTTAGTGAACCAATAGTCCTCTATGACACAGATTTATAAACTTGGATACTATCCTAGAAGAGTAAATCGACTGGTTTAATTTTCAATTGAACTTATTTTTGCCATAGCATAGGACTGACATCAATTATAATTAAGTCAAGCAATAGCACACCAGTGTACTGCCGTATCAATATGTGAATAAATGTGAGGTTACCAGACAGTTTGTAACTTATTTTCGCCACAAAAAAACCAAGCATCGGTGATTACCAACGCTTGGTTCAGTGGATAGTTAAGATTGTCGTAAAGCAAACCCCATCGCTGAAAGGCCATCAATATGGTTACATTGAATAACCAACCACGAACTACAGCATCCAAGCCGTTTATGATTAAAGGTCTTGCCTATACTGGCTCGCCAACGTGATTGATTACCCGTAATAAATGGTCTTGAGCAATATGCGGCGCTTCGTCAGCAGCTGGTTGGATTTGCTGCCAAATACCATCGCCATTAAGCGCCCAAGCTTGGACATTGTCTTGCAGATAGTTAAGTAGCCCATCTTGATATATCTGTTTAAACAGTTTTTTATCTTCGATCGGAAAGGCGACTTCGACGCGATGGAAGAGGTTACGATCCATCCAGTCAGCACTGCCGCAATACAAGCGCTCATCACCATCATTATAAAAGTAATAAATGCGTGTGTGCTCTAAAAAGCGCCCAATAACCGAGCGTACAGTGATGTTTTCAGACAAGCCTTTGACTTGGGGGCGCAGACAACACATGGAGCGCAAAATTAATTCTATTTTGACACCTGCCTGCGAGGCATCGTATAGCTTATCGATCAGGCGACGTTCCGTCAACGCATTAACTTTGATAATAATATGCGCGCGCTTGCCAGCCTTGGCATGGGCAATTTCATCATCGATAAAGCTCATTAACTTTTCGTGCAAGGTAAATGGCGCGTGCAACAGTTTTTTTAGATTGGCAGGCTTGCCCATACCCGTCAGTTCTTGGAAAATTTTGTGCACGTCTTCTGAGATGTCAGGGTCAGCGCTGAACAAGCCGTAGTCGGTATAGACTTTGGCATTGGCCGCATGATAGTTCCCTGTGCCTAAATGCACATAACGGCGAATGCGATCGTCTTCGCGGCGCACGATAAGCATAAGCTTGGCATGGGTCTTGTAGCCGACAATCCCATAGACCACTACTGCCCCAGCCTCTTGTAAAAAATTGGCGACGGCGATATTGGACGCTTCATCAAAACGGGCGCGTAGTTCGATGACAGCCGTGACTTCTTTGCCATTACGAGCCGCAGCAGCCAGTGCCTTGACGATCTCTGAATTGGTGCCTGAGCGGTACAATGTCTGCTTAATCGCCAATACTTTGGGATCGCTCGCCGCTTCCCAAAGCAGATTGATAATCGGTGAAAACGCATGAAAAGGATGATGTACCAAGACATCACCTTTGCGCATGGCAGAAAATATACTGGTACTCTTATCAAGCTTGTCCAGCTCACGGCGAAAGGGCTTGGGCACGATATGGGTAAAAGGCTGATAACGCAGCTTAGGTATGTTAAAGTCGAACAGCAAGCGCGTCAGGTTCACAGGGCCATTGACGCGGTACAGCTGATTGTCATGTAGCTCAAACTCATTAAGCAGGTAATCACTAATCGGTGTTGGGCAATCAGTCGTCACCTCGAGCCGCACTTTGTCACCAAAGCGGCGATTTTCAAGCTCGCCTTCTAGCGCCTTGGCAATATCATCGACATCATCGGCCAAGTCCAAGTCTGCGTTGCGCGTGAGTCGGAACTGATGGCAACCGGTGACATTCATGCCGGGGAACAGCTCGCCGATATGCTCATGAATGACAGCCGATAGCATGACATGATGCTCTTTGCCACCGGTCAGCTCGTCTGGCAGACGAATCACGCGCGGCAGACTGCGCGGCGCTGGGACAATCGCCAGATTAATATCGCGACCAAAGGCATCTTTGCCTTCTAAAGTGGCGATAAAATTGAGGCTCTTATTAACCAATCTTGGAAACGGATGCGCCGGATCGATACTTATAGGGGTCAGCACTGGTGAGACTTGCTCAGTAAAATAGCGTTTCATCCATGCCGATTGCTCAGCATTCAGCTCGTCACGTTTTAGATAACGAATGTCTTCCTTGGCAAGCGCTGGCAAGATGTCTTCGTTCAAAATACGATATTGCTTATCAATCGCCTCATGGGTGACGGCGGATAACTCTGCCAACACTTCGCTTGGGCGCATGCCATGCGGACTACTGACCACATCACCGAGGTTTAACTTTTGCATAATGCCAGCGACACGAATCTCAAAGAACTCGTCTATATTTGATGAAAAAATAATCAAGAAAAATAGGCGCTCAAGTAACGGATGACGAGAACTGGCGGCTTGTGCTAAGACCCGCAAATGAAACTGTAATAAGGACAGGTCACGATTGATATAACTGCTGGGTGAATAGCTACCATCTTCAGAGCGCTGCCATGCAATATCGGTCAGCTGCTGGCTCAGTTGCTGTATATTCAGCTCGTTAACAGTGGCATTATCGTTAGTCATGACACTTTTATTCTGATTATTAATATCCACCATACTGCCATCCCCTGTCATTATCGATATATCATCACTGATGTAATTTATTTTTACTGCCATTACCTATCTTTTTTTATGGCTAACTTCACTGTATCCGTAACTTTATTTAATCACTTATTTTAAACAAATTTATTTTGATACCTAGGGTCTGTTGAACATTCAAATGTGGCACTGGCAGTGGCTATTTTTTAGACAATACGCAGTGAAATGTTTGACGCCTAGTCGTTCTAGGTTAGACAATTTCGCCATGTATTGGCAAAAAACAGTCCTGCCCTGAAAGGCTGATACTAAAATCACCTCAAACGTTGTTGTAAACCTAGCTAAGGTCTCGACATTATCGTCGGTTTACGCCTAGTTTGGGACGATTTTAGCAATCAGCAGTCCTAATATTTGAATGTTCAACAGACCCTATATATAGTGGCGTTCATAATATAGTGACGTTCTATTATTGCAACCATATGACTATCAATCATGTCATGAGTTTATCGTACTACTTACCCTGCTATTTATCATTCAAAAAACTACTGTTAGTAAATACTCATTAAGCCGATTGTGGCAAGACCGCATTCTTCATACGTTTTTTAATAATACGCTGTTTATTACGTAGGCGTCTATCACTGCGATTGTCTTCATAGTATTTAGGATTGGTCAGCATACTAATGAGTAGCGCGGATTCATCACGATTGAGATTGGCAGCAGATTTATCAAAATAATGGTGCGCCGCCGCATCGATACCATAGATGCCATTGCCAAACTCGGCGACATTTAGATAGGCGGTCAAGATACGCTGCTTGTCCCAAAAGGTTTCGATCATCACGGTGATTACCGCTTCCTCGCCTTTACGAATATACGAGCGATGCGACGTCAAAAATAGATTTTTGGCCAGCTGCTGAGTAATGGTCGAGCCGCCAGCCG
This sequence comes from Psychrobacter okhotskensis, assembly GCF_013248965.1. Classification (GTDB taxonomy): domain Bacteria; phylum Pseudomonadota; class Gammaproteobacteria; order Pseudomonadales; family Moraxellaceae; genus Psychrobacter; species Psychrobacter okhotskensis. The sequence goes on from NZ_JABRVQ010000016.1 coordinate 58,395, forward strand.
AGGTGGTGCCAGACTCCTCATTTTTTTTCATCGCCAGCTCGATGCCCTTCATGTCAAAGCCATTGTGTTGGCTAAACGTCGAGTCTTCGCTCACTATTGCCGCTTGCTTGGCTGATTTGGCGATGGCATCGTACTCAGCCCATGTCTGAGTGACCGTACCGCCGCTCAAGCGATGGGTAAGCATAAACATGCTGTTGTTAATTGGCTGCGTTTTCCAAATTAATAGCAGTCCTGCCACCAGCACATGAAATGCCACGACCAATAACATGAATGCCAATAACACTCGTTTCATAAATTTGCCAAAACTTGCCATGCGTGCGCTACCTGAGTGGATAAAAAGATAATAAGATAAAATTGAGAATCATAAACTGCAGCTCATCTTACCTAATCTCACAATCGCTGTCATTATTTACCCCATTTCTTTATCATGTCATAACGGCTAAGCCACATTGGTATGTCGGCTTAAAAACAGCACACAAGTATTTTGCGACAAGGCTTAACATAAGAGTAGAAACATGCATAATGATAATAATATAACCCTATTACGGAACCGCGTTATGGCAGCGTGCCCTGAGCTTAATGACTCTAAAAACCTCGATGAATGGTGGTTGCTTGGTACTTCTGGCTGTCATCTATGTGATGTCGCTGAGCAACTATTAGCACAGTTTCGGGCGGTACAGCCACTTACCTACCAATATGTCGATATCGCTGACTTCGATGAGTCATTGATGATGGAATTTGCTACCAGCATTCCGGTGCTCCTGACAAAGACGCAGCGTCTAAATTATCCATTTTCAGTCATGGATTTACAGCAGTTATGGAATAGATAAGCGAGAGAGATAATGAAAAACTTGAGCTCAACTTTAAAAAAAGTTACCGAAATTGAAGATCTGCGCCGAGTCGCCGCGCGCAAAGTACCGCGCATGTTTTATGATTATGTCGATTCAGGCTCATGGACTGAGACCACTTATCGCAGCAACGAGACTGACTTCGATCGTATCAAATTGCGCCAGCGCGTCTTGGTCGATATGGACAACCGCAGTCTAGCGACAACGATGATTGGCGAATCAGCCAAGATGCCTGTCGCCATTGCGCCAACGGGATTCACTGGCATGATGTGGGCAGATGGTGAAATTCATGCCGCGCGGGCAGCTGAAAAGTTCGGTGTGCCCTTCTCGCTTTCGACCATGAGTATCTGCTCTATCGAAGACGTCGCTAAAAACACCAGTGCGCCATTTTGGTTTCAGCTTTATGTCATGCGTGATCAGGACTTTATGGCCAATTTGATTCGCCGTGCCAAAGCAGCAAACTGTTCTGCGTTGATTTTGACCGCCGACTTACAGGTGCTGGGACAACGTCATAAAGACATCAAAAACGGTCTATCCGCACCGCCAAAACCCACATTGGCTAACATTTTAAACTTAATGACTAAGCCAGAATGGTGTCTTAACATGCTCGGCACCAAGCGCCGTACCTTTGGCAATATCGTCGGTCATGCCAAAAATGTTGAAGATATCTCATCGCTGTCAGCGTGGACTGCAGAACAGTTTGACCCTCGCCTAAGTTGGGATGATGTGGCACGTATCAAAGACGCATGGGGCGGCAAGCTCATTATCAAAGGCATTATGGAGCCGGAAGATGCTATTTTAGCCGCGCGTAGCGGTGCGGACGCGCTAGTGGTCTCCAACCATGGCGGCCGTCAATTGGATGGAGCGCTGTCTTCTATCTCTGCGCTTTCTGACATTGTGCAGGCGGTCCATGCCGAAAACAGTGATATCGAGGTGTGGCTCGACAGCGGTATTCGCTCCGGTCAAGACGTGCTCAAAGCAATCGCGCTTGGCGCGAAAGGCACCATGATTGGACGAGCATTCTTGTATGGGCTTGGTGCTTATGGTGAGGATGGGGTACGCCGCGCGCTTGAGCTTATCTATAACGAGTGCGATATTAGCATGGCGTTTTGTGGTCATACCGATATCAATCAAGTCACAGATAATATATTGGTCAAAGGAACGTATGAGCAGCTAAAATCGGCACCGCCTTATATCACTTATAATGCCACCCCTAGACGCTGATTGCTTTTTTGCCGATGGCTTTTTAGGAGTGGCTTTTTAGGAGTGGCTTTTTAGGAGTGGCTTTCTTTATAGTGGCCTTACCCTTTATAATCGCCTTAATCTTTTTAATTGATACTCGGCTTTTATGACCATCCAACAGCTTTTAAAAACGGCACCCGTGACCACCCTGCTATTAGTCAGCTTTATCGGACTTTTTATTATGCAGGTGCTGACAGGCGTCGATGCCAATAACCCCTCGACTGAAGCGCTGCTAAAATGGGGTGCCAATGCGCTGCCTTTTACCATGGGCGATGATCCATGGCGCTTGGTCAGCAGCGCGTTTTTGCATATTGGCTTGATGCATTTATTGTTTAATGGTTTTGCCATGTATTTCTTTGGGCAAATCGCCGAGCCGATGTTTGGCTCCGCTAAATTTTTGGCATTGTTTTTACTCGCGGCCATCGGTGGTAACTTACTGAATAGTTATGTGACGTGGCAGAGTATCTTGGATGGCACTGGGCAACCGGGGCTGTCGGCCGGTGCCTCTGGTGGTATCATGGGTATCGGTGCCGCCCTTTTGATAGCTGCCCTGTTTAAAATATCGGTCAATGGCTTAGTGCTCAATTTAAAAAGCCTAATATTGATCATGGGCATCAATTTAGTGTACGGCTTTGCGGTGCCGGGCATCGACAACGCAGGACATATCGGTGGCGCGGTAACAGGATTGGTCATTGCACTCGCCATCGGTATCGTTCATCGCCAACGTACGGCAGCCGTCATACAGACGGGCGCTTTCGAACAGAGCCGTTATCAAGATAATATCCAAAGCACAATCCAAAACAATGAGCAAACCAGCTATATCGAGCAGCCAACGATGAGCAATATTAATTTGGATAATAATGCTCATTTTGATGACACTCGTGTAAACTTACCTATAAATATGAACGATAATCGTGCCGACATCATCGAGCAAAAGACAGCGGCCAAACCTGCCCTTATGTGGCAGCTGCTACCATGGCTGGTAATGTTGCTCATCAGCATTGGCTTTGTTTGGTGGTGGCAGGATATTCATCATCAAATACTACAAGTGCTAAACGCTGTTGAATAAACGCTGACCCTTATCCTTTATCATTAATTGGCACACAGAAACAAACAGCTGATTTTAGCTTTCCTTATTCTTCTATGGTTACCCAGCTATTTTTACCTACTGACGAGACTTAATTATGTTTACACTTTCAGCGCTATCCGCTACCTCTACGCGCGTCTTGCTTAGCACTTTGACCGCCACTGCACTATTCAGTGTCGCTAGCATATCCAATGCCGCTTTTTTTAATAAAAACTTGCCGGCTGATCCAGATGCTGAGCTCAGCGTTGGCGTTAACGTCATGGCAGTCAACTCAGCCTATGACTTGGAAGACAGCACCGATATACGCGTATTGCCGGGTGTGTTTTATGACAACAATAAATTCTATGCACGCGGGGCGCAAGCGGGCGCTTATATCATTAATGATGGTACCAATCAGCTGTCTGCTTATGCGCAATTCGATGGTAATGAGTTCGATCCTGATGATGCCAGAGGCGCGCTTGCTGGTCTGGACGAGCGTAAATCCTCAGCTGCTGCTGGTCTGACTTATCAGCGCAATACTCCTGTCGGCGGCTTTCGTGCGCAAGTAGCGACCGATATTTTGGATCGTAGTGGCGGCAATACGGGGCGCTTGACTTATCTGGCCCGAATCACCAAAGACAAGCTGACGGTCTATCCAAGCATTGGCTTTGAATTTCATAATGCAGATTATAACGAATACTACTATGGCGTGAGCGAAAAAGAATCTGCTGAAACGGGCGTTGCAGCTTATAAATCTAATTCGAGCTTGAACCCGTACATCAATGTCAGTGCCAACTATGATTTCAATGAGCGCTGGGCAGGATTTGCCAACCAAAGCTTGAGCTATCTACCAAATGAGCAACATGATAGCCCTATGGTTGACTCGCGTACTGAAGCCACGACAACGCTTGGTCTACTTTATAAGTTTTAAGATTTGAAATTTAAGGTTTAATAAGTTTAAGAAGTTTGATAAAAAAGCTGAGCATTTTGCTTGGCTTTTTTATTGCGTTAATTCGTTGATATGAGACACTAGCCTATATAGTTCGTACAAAATAAAAGTGTCATTTACTTTATCTGGATGCGAGGTTGATAGAAATTTTCTTGCTTGCTGTGCCTACGCAGACAGAGGCTGCGAAAGTTTCTATCAACCTCGCCATAACATTCTTAGAGTAAATTAACTATAAGATAAATTCCAGATTTGATTTTATATACAGGATTGCACCATTATGTTCCACGCTACCCTTTGGATGATTGGAGCACTCACTTCATTTTGTTTAATGGCCATTGGTGCTCGTGAGCTAAACGGTGAGATTGGTGTTTTTCAGATCTTATTCTTTCGAAGTATCGTCGGACTATTGGTATTATTGCCCATACTATCGTTATCAAGCTTTGCATCAAACGCTTCATCGAAAAAAGGTCGTTTTTCATTCCCCAAGCGTATTAAATTACACGTAGTCAGAAATCTATTTCATTTCGCGGGGCAATATGGCTGGTTCTTGGGCATAGGACTCCTGCCCTTGGCGACCGTTTTCGCTATCGAATTTACTGTCCCTTTTTGGACAATAATCATCTCGTATCTCTTCCTAAAAGAATCTATAACTGTAAAAAAGGTTATTGCCGTATTTTTAGGAATTCTTGGGGTAATCGTCATCGTACAACCCAGCTTAGATGTCGCTCATTATGCGTCACTTATCGTGTTGGGCGCTGCTATTTGTTATGCCTTTTCCCATGTGGCCACAAAATCACTCTCTAATACTGAAAGCCCAATCACCATTATTTTTATGATGTGTTTGATACAAGCACCTCTGGGGTTACTCTTATTTATAGAAGGGTGGACAACGCCACTAGGTATTCAGTGGCTATGGCTCGTCATCATAGGCATAACGGCACTATCGGCGCATTATTGTATGACCAAAGCCATGCAACATGCAGAGGTCACATTCGTGGTCACTATGGATATGTTCAGATTACCGCTCATCTCAATCATCGGTGTGCTTTTGTATTCTGAAAGCTTTAGTGCAGCTTTAATCATTGGTATGCTGCTGATAGTAACGGGTAACTCGTTAAATATATATTCTAGGAAAAAAGATAAAGGTAGTATTGCTCGATAGCGCAGTTAAGCATATTCAATAGGTTCAATATCATCTAAAAAATGTAAATCATCAGTCTCAACCAAACGCAGCTCATAAGTAGACTGCAGATTTAACCAAAACTGAGCGCTACCACCAAAATACTTGGCTAAACGCAGGGCAGTGTCTGCTGTAATGCCACGCCTCTCACGTATGATTTCATTAATACGTGCAGGTGTGACACCAAGCTTCAGCGCCAATGCATTGGCACTCATACCCAGTGGCTCAAGAAAATCCTCTCGTAATACTTCGCCCGGGTGAATGGGACGCATACCGTTTTTAGTCATAGTGTTTCTCTCTTCTATATTCTATATTCTATATCTTTGATAACATCTCTTATAAAATTAATGATAGTCCACAATTTCTACATCTATAGCGCCTTGATCTGTCCAAGTGAAACAAAGTCGCCATTGCACATTGATGCGAATACTGTGCTGACCTTCTCTATCACCACGTAAAGCTTCTAATCGGTTGCCAGGTGGAGCTTTCAAGTCTTCTAGCATAGTTGCATTATCTAGTAGTAGTAATTTACGTTCTGCAACATTTTTAATGGCTGACCAGCGCTTTGTTTTTCCAGCAGAAAAAAGAGTTTGAGTATCACTACATTTGAAATTAACAATCATACAAGTCTCAATACCCTTTATTTATGCTTTTAAAATAAGTTGTAGTGCTACTACTTATAGTATATCGATAATCGATAAACATCAATAATGATATGTAAACACACAGAGTATCGCCTTTCGCACCAATTATGTGTTTTTCATTGACGCGAGATTTAGCCCTAATTGTAGCGAAAAGCGGTACTGGCTCCAAAACCAAACCTAAATACCACAAAAAAAGACCCTACCACATTACGTGACAAGGTCTTTTTTTATCTAATTCTGTCAGCCTGCTAAAAACTAGCCTTTAAGCTTTTTGATAGAGGCAACATTACAGCCTTTATAAAGGATTTCACTACTGGCGTTTTGGATATTGGCCGATGATTTATGATAGTTATTTAAACGCAGTGCGCCCGTCATAATACTAAAGTTTTCTTCATCACCAAACACGGTATCAACCGTGTCAGAACGACCTAAGTTAATGGGTAGAAATCTTTTTTTGCCATTCAGATTGGCTTCTGCAAACGTCGGTAGGTTTTGCTTGTTAAAGCCATAAGTTACGCTGACTTTTTTGTTATTTTGGCAAGAGTAATTAACTTCTCTAATTTTAACGGCAGTATCATAGCTTTCGCTCGCTTCCATTACTTGGTCCGAGTAAGCTATGGCAGAACCTGAACCCAACATCGCCATTATAATGCCAGCTGATGATAGAGCGGCAGTTAACTTTTTCATAAATTACCTCAATGATATAAATAGAATGGTCATAGATAAGAGTAATATGGACGTTAGCGGCGAACTATTTTTAGTTAGTCTAGTCGTTTGCTCTTATTGTCTTTGTCGTGATTTAAAATTTTTTTAAAACTTTGATTCACGAGCCCTTATCTATGTACTCATTATAAGCAAAATTTTTGTTGGTGCTGTTATAACTATTATTATGCTTGTTGTTTGAGCGTAAGACATTGTTGCGCGCGATGTAGGTGATTCAATTGATAGACAAAAAAAGACCTTACACACCCTTTTACAAGAGATGGCAAGGTCTTTTTATCAATCAGAATATCGAATTTAAAAATCTGGGTAGCGAGGAAGACAAGCGCAAGTGCTACTAATTGTAGAATCAGCTTATCTGACAATGCTAATCAGGTTTTTGGATTGATATTAAGAAGGATGCACCATATCAGCAGGTGTTACCCATTCATCAAACTGCGCTTCAGTTAATAGTTCTAACTCAACCGCCACTTGCTTCAACGTTTTGTTTTCTTTATAAGCAGTCTTAGCGATTTTCGCCGCGTTTTCATAACCAACATGACGATTCAATGCCGTGACTAACATTAATGAGTTGTGCAAGAAGTCATCGATTTTGTCTTTGACTGGCTCAATACCAACCGCACAGTTTTCGTTAAAGCTGTTGCAAGCATCACCCAATAGCTGGATAGATTGCAACAAGTTAAAGGCAATTACTGGCTTAAATACATTCAGCTCAAAGTTACCTGACGCGCCAGCCATGCTGATAGTGACATCGTTACCCATCACTTGAGCCACAACCATGGTCATCGCTTCTGACTGAGTTGGGTTTACTTTACCCGGCATGATAGATGAGCCTGGCTCATTTTCAGGAATCGTCAACTCGCCCAAACCACAACGAGGACCTGATGCTAACCAGCGAACGTCATTAGCGATTTTATTTAAGCTGGCTGCTAAGGTTTTTAATGCGCCTGAAGCAAAGACTTCCGCATCACGAGCCGCTAGTGCTTCAAATTTATTTGGTGAGGTCACAAACGGTAGACCAGACAATGTCGCTAATTGCTCAGCCGCTTTTACCGCATAATCAGGATGAGCGTTTAGACCAGTACCGACCGCTGTACCGCCTAATGGCAATTCATATAGGCCTTGTAGCGCGTTATCGATACGCGTCAAAGAATGATCCAATTGGCTGACATAGCCGCTGAATTCTTGGCCTAATGTCAAAGGGGTCGCGTCTTGTAAATGCGTACGACCGATTTTTACGATGCTATCGAATTCTTTAGCTTTGGCAGCTAGCGTATCACGTAGTGCTTTTACCGCTGGAATCAATAGGCTATTAATCTGACGAGCAGCGGCAACACGAATCGCGGTTGGGAAGCTGTCGTTGGTAGACTGTGCATGGTTGACATGGTCGTTCGGGTGAATTGGCGTGTAGCTGCCACGCGCATTACCAGCGAGTTCGTTAGCACGGTTGGCAAGCACTTCGTTCATGTTCATGTTTGACTGGGTGCCAGAACCTGTCTGCCAAACCACCAATGGGAATTGATCGGTTAGACCGCCGTTGATGACTTCGTCAGCAGCTTGCACGATTAAATCGCGTTTGTCGCCTTCGATACGATCAAGGCTCGCATTGGTAATCGCAGCGGCTTTTTTGACTAGCGCCATTGCTTCAATCATTGGAGGTGGCAAGGTCTCGCCACCGATTTTAAAGTTCTCACGGCTACGCTGAGTTTGCGCGCCCCAATACGCGTCAGCTGGGACTTCCACGTTGCCCATGGTATCTTTTTCGGTACGAGTTGCCTGATTCTGTGTCGACATAACTACCCTCTTTGATGGTTTGTTGTATAGCTGCTTCGAAAAAAGTGCAACACACGCTGCACATAAAGGAAAATACGATGTAAAGTGGCGTTATGATAGCATGACTAGGGCGCGTTGAATATTCACAAATAGCCGTTGCTAGCGTCTAAAAGCACCAGCCATCATCAATTTAATACATTATTGGATAGTATATCTATGCATCCTGAGTCAGAAAAATCTAAAGTTAATAATCCACCTAGGCGACTGTTTACTCGCCAGCGGCGCCAGTTGAGTGACAGCGCACGTAGAAATTTGGCTCAAGCCGCGAGTTTGCATTTAACCAAACTACAGCAGCGCTTACCGCCGCATGCAAAGATTGGCTTATATTATGATGGCTTTGGCGAGCTGCCCACTCAGCCACTATTGGACTGGTGTCAACACTTAGGCTATTTACCTTATTTACCTGTTGTCGGTTCACTTGGTCGTACTAGCTATGGCAATAATGATAAACGATTGCGTTTTGTGCCTGTCTATCACTCAAAACTGGTGAATGTCCCCACTCGCATTCATCAATTAGGCATGAAACAAAACCACAGTCGCGCTCTATTATGGGCATCAGAACTAGACGTGATTGTCTGTCCATTAGTAGCGGTTGATAAAAGCGGTAATCGTATGGGCATGGGTGGTGGGTTCTATGATACGACGCTTGGTAACAGCCATCGCTCAGGGGCAAAAAATCCATTAAAAATTGGCTGGTGTTATGACTTTCAAGTGGTTGAACAATTACAACGGCAATCGTGGGATGTGCCATTAGATGGCTTAATCACGCCAAGCGGCATAAGGTGGTTTTGATGAAAGACGATAAACAGTTTGAAAAAGACTCTAGCGCTGCTGATTCCAGTGCAGACAGTGTGGATGAGTATTTGCAGACATTAGGCAATGAGGACTCTAGAGAGATACGTTACTACAGTCAAGAACAGCCTTTTAGCTCTGAGGAGATGACAAGGCTAGTCAATGAAGAGCGTCTAAATAAACTGCTCGCGCAAAGCGATGATTTTTTGAATGGTTTGAATGGTGAGATAAAAGACTTTGATGAAGATGGTGTCTGATTTGAGTAAGGTGCGTGTTCAGCGCACCAATAACTATCATCAATTTGTTTTTGGTTCGCTAGATTTTAATTACACTCAGACTGAGATACCTACATTGTCAATATTCATGTTATACCCCTACAAATTCAATAGTTGTGTTGTCTCTAGTCATGTCTTCAAGCAAAAAAACTTCTGCATTTTCGACAATGTCAAACAACTGGTTAATGACTTCCTTTTTATCTTCATCGGTTGGTTTATTAATGTTGTCATGAAAACTTAATGTTACGGAGTAGGAACGATTACCTCTTATGTCTACATTTACAACAAAATTTTTATTCAAAAATACGTAACTTAAGGAAGATATCGGCCCTTGTATTCCATAGAAAATAGCCTCTTCTGTATTAAAGATATAGTAGGCCTCTTCAAATATTTCAGGTGGAGTAATATCTTGTGCTTTCTCTTCAAGAATCCTTAGAAGTGTCTTCAATTTCTTTGGATTTAAATATTTTCTTTCGTTTAATATTTTTTTAAGCTGCTTTGCGCTCATGTGTTCTTTGACCTGCATTATTTTATTCCTTTATTTAACTGTAAATCATCCTTTTCTTTCTATTTTACAAATTCAATAGTTGTGTTGTCTCTATTCATACATTCAAGTAAAAAAATGTCTGCATTTTCGACGATGTCGAACAACTGATTAATGACTTCCCTCTGATCTTGCTCTGTTGGTTTATTAAGATTATTTCTAAAATCTAACTCAATATTAGGGCGATCGACTCCCACACCTACGATAAATCTGTCATTTAAAAATATAAAACGAAAATAGGGGTCAGGACGACCATAAGCAATCGAATAAAAGACGGCGTCATCGCTATGATATGTGTAGTGCGATTTTTCATAAGTCTTAGGTGGCGTAATATTTTCTAAGTTTCTTTCGAGAGTGATGGATAAATATTTTGCTTCTTCCTCATTTAGATGCTTTCTTTCGTTCAATATTTTTTTAAGCTGAGTTGCACTCATGTGTTCTTTAACCTTCATCACTCCATCCTTTTTTATGCGATATTTTCTATTCCCACCTTAAAACAAAAAAGCCATCTATACGATGGCTTTTTATAAAATCACATTTTAGCTAAATCAGCCTACAACACCATCGCGGCAATCCAACCAAATGCGAGTAGCGGAATGTTGTAGTGTAAGAAAGTCGGTATCACACTATCTTTTATATGGTCATGCTGTCCATCAATGTTTAGACCAGAGGTTGGCCCCAATGTCGAATCTGACGCTGGCGACCCTGCATCACCAAGCGCGCCCGCCGTACCAATAATCGCCACCGTCGCGAGTGGTGAAAATCCTAGAGAAATACAGAGCGGCACATAAATCGCAGCAATAATCGGAATGGTCGAGAATGACGAACCGATACCCATCGTAACTACTAGACCAATTCCGAGCATGACCAACGCAGCGATGGCTTTATTACCCGCAAACAAGTGGGTCGCGCCATCGATAAGCGGTGCAATTTCACCTGTCGCTTTCATGACTTCGGCAAAGCCCTGCGCGGTAATCATAATAAAGCCAATCATCGCCATCAATTTGATACCATCATTAAAGACCGTATCAGCTTCACGCCACTTGACCACGCCGGTCGCCATAAAGACCCCAAAGCCAAACATTGAGCCAAGTAATAACGAGTCTGTGTAGAGCTGTACGACAAAGGCAGTGACAATAGCGGCTAGAGCAACCAGCGTTTTCATCTTGCTTTGAAACTGCGCACCAGCGGTGGTTTTGCTTAGCTCATCACCTTCTAACCTTTGACTCTGAAGAGCGGCATCGCGAGCTTCTTTATCTATTGCCACTTGCTGATATTGTCGCGGTTTACGGTAACTGATAAATACCGCCGTCAGCAAACCAAACAACATACCGAGTGCCGGAATCGCCATGGCCTTAACCACAGAGATATTGGCGATATCAATGCCCGCTTCACCGACGTTTTTTAACATAATTTGATTGAGATAAATATCACCGAAGCCATACGGGATAAACATATAGGTAGTAACCAAACCAAAGGTCAATAGACAAGCAATCAAGCGTCTATCAATTTGCATACGATTAAAGGCGAGTAATAACGGCGGCACAAGCAGCGGAATAAAGGCAATATGAATGGGGATTAAATTTTGGCTAAAGCAGCTCATGGTGATTAAGCCTGCAAACAGCATATACTTAATCATGCCACTGGTGCCACCGGCATCAATGCGCCTGATGACCGCCCCTGCCAATGATTGCGGCAAACCAGAATGAGCTATCGCTACCGCAAAAGCGCCCAGTAGCGCGTAAGATAGAGCGATTTGCGCGCCATTGCGGATGCCTTCTTGAAAGGCCTCTAGCGTATCAGTGATACCGAGACCCGCTAGCAGCCCGCCCGCCAGCGCACCGATCAATAAACTGAGCACCACGTGCACGCGCGCTAGTGACAGCCCTAACATGATGACGACTGCCAATAATACTGCGTTGATGGTCATATGTTGCCCCTTGCTCTTTATAATCTGGTCTGGTTAGGACTTATTAGTATTTTAAGACCTATCAATATCGCTCTAACGCCTAAAATGCTTTACTCTAAAAAGCGAGGTTTCGGACGCGCGTCAGTTTACCTCATTTTGCCCATAAAACCTACGCATAGAACCCAATAGATATTGGCTGCCTACTAACGATAAGTACTTTGTCTATGCTGACTTTCAATGATTACTCATAAAATTAACACAGCGATGAATCGCTGTATTAAAGAAGATATAACTATTTAACAAAGATAAGCGCATGACTTGGTCACCAAGCCTTGCAATTTTATCTGTGAGCACCATTTATCTAAACATGAACCACTAACTTGACTTTACAAGTCTGGTGAACGAGGAAGAATATATGAGTGAACATAAAATTGCCCAAGACAATATCGACATCGATGTCGACGTATCATCTAACGTTTCTGATGATAATGCGCTAAATATCTCAGCTGACGATACGTTGGAAAATGAGTCAGAGTCGACGCCTGAATCTACTCAAGACGATGCTGAAAACATGAATGCTAAAGACAAAGGTGAACAGAACTATCTACCGCTACTGGCATTGCGCGATGTGGTCGTGTATCCACATATGCAAATTGCCTTGTTCGTAGGGCGTGCGCCATCGGTCAAAGCCGTTGAACTGGCACAAGCTGAGTATGGCAATAAAGTATTGGTCGTGGCGCAAAAAGACTCGCTGACCGAAGACATTGATCAAGATAACTTGTATCAGTACGGAACCGTGTGCCGCATCGTCAGCACCATGCCTCATGACAGCGATGAGAATTGTATCAAAGTATTGATCGAAGGTCAGTACCGTGCGCGCGTCGATAACATCGAAAATCACGACAAATTATTAATGGCGAGCTTTGAGCGTGCTGACCTTGATGTCGACATGGATGAGAGCCAGCAAAAAAATACCATTCAAGCTTTAACTACACTGTTTGAAAGCTATGCGGATGCTCGTTTGCGTAATGCGCGTGAGCTAACTCGCGTGGCAAAACGCATCGATGATTTGCTTGAACTGGTTTACTTCATCTCAACCCGCGTGTCGATGGATCTTGAGGTCAAGCAATCGTTCTTAGAACATGACGATATCAAAACCCATATCAATACGTTAACTGAGTACTTAGTCAAACAAAGCGCTGAGCAAAATATCGAACAAGATATCCAAGATGCCGTTCGTCAGCAGATGGAAGACAATCAGCGCGAGTACTTCTTAAATGAGAAAATGAAAGCCATTAAAAATGAGCTGTCAGATATGAATGACGGCGCGTTCGATGGTGAAGATGATGTGGCTGAGCTTGAGCAGCGCCTAGAAGATGCTGACTTGCCAGAAGATGTGCGCAAAAAAGCCGAGCAAGAGTTTAAAAAGCTAAAAATGATGCCGCCTGCCTCGAGTGAATCATCAGTCGTACGCAACTATATTGAATGGATCTTGGATACGCCGTGGAATGCCACAACCAAGGTTTCGATTAATTTAGAAAAAGCCAAAACGGTACTGGATGAAGATCATTACGGCTTGCAAGATGTGAAAGATCGCATCTTAGAATACCTCGCCGTACAATCACGGGTGAAAAAACTGCGCGGTCCGATTCTTTGCTTAGTCGGTCCTCCGGGTGTTGGTAAAACCTCATTGGGTGAATCGATTGCGCGTGCAACGGGTCGTAAGTTTGTACGTATGGCGCTCGGCGGCGTACGTGATGAAGCGGAAATCCGTGGTCATCGCCGTACTTATATCGGTGCGATGCCGGGTAAAATCGTCCAATCACTGGCAAAAGTCGAAGTTAAAAACCCGCTATTCTTATTAGATGAAATCGATAAAATGGCGCAAGACTTCCGCGGCGATCCAGCGTCGGCGTTACTTGAAGTGCTAGACCCTTCACAGAATGATACCTTTAACGACCATTATCTCGATATGGATTTAGATTTATCACAAGTGATGTTTATCTGTACCGCCAACAGCATGGATATTCCGCCTGCCCTACTTGACCGTATGGAAGTGATTCGTCTACCGGGTTATACCGAAGAAGAAAAGGTCAATATTGCGCAGAAATATCTTGTGCCAAAAGCGATCAAAAATAATGGCCTTAAAGAAGGTGAAATTGAGATTGTAGAAGCGGCATTGCATAGCATCGTGCGTAGCTATACGCGTGAAGCCGGTGTGCGCAACCTTGAGCGCGAAGTCAATAAAATCTGCCGTAAAGTGGTTCGCGGTTCAGTCGAAACTCATGGTGCACGCGCTCCGAAAAAAGCAGAACGTGAGCTGGTCGTAGTCGATGACAAAAACATCGATGACTATTTAGGTGTGCATCAGTATGACTATGGTCTGGCAGAAGAAGAGCCTGAGATTGGTCGTATTACGGGTCTTGCTTGGACACAAGTCGGTGGTGAGCTATTAACCATCGAAGCGGTAGCGATGAAAGGTAAAGGCGAGCTGAGCTTTACCGGTTCACTCGGCGACGTCATGAAAGAGTCGATTCGTGCAGCGATGAGTGTGGTGCGTGCCCGCGGTGACAGCTTAGGTATCGATTATGAGACCTTTAAAACCACTGACGTCCACGTACATATGCCAGAAGGCGCGACGCCCAAAGACGGTCCATCGGCTGGTGGTGCGCTTACCACAGCGCTGGTCTCTGCCTTGACTGGTATTGCCATTCGTCCAGATATTGCAATGACAGGCGAGATTACCTTACGCGGTAAAATCCTACGCATCGGTGGTCTAAAAGAGAAGCTACTTGCTGCACATCGCGGTGGTATCAAGCATGTGTTGATTCCAGCGACCAACGAGCGTGACTTGGCCGATATCCCTGATAACGTCAAAGCTGGTCTGACTATTCAGCCAGTCGCGACGATTGATGAGATATTAAAAGTTGCGTTGGTGAGTATGCCAGTACCGCTTAAACCTGCTAAGGTGACGGTTGATAAAACCTCAAGCAAAGCACTGCATAGCTAATCTGATTCGTTACTAATCCAGTCTTACAAATTAAAGAGCCGCTCATCGTCATGATGGGCGGCTTTTTTTGGTAATAATAAAAAACAATTTGGTTAAGACCCTGTGCTATATTTTAGACAAATGTTTATTAATTAGGAAAGTACAATGTTAAATCATTTAAGGGTGCCTCTAGTTGTAATAAGCACATTACTACCCCTCGCTTTATTAGGCTGCCAAACCAACAGCCTCAATCATTCAGCACAAACCAGTACCGTTATCGACGATAAAAACTGGTCAGCGACCACGCTTGAATCCAGACTGTTTCAAACCACCACAAAATATGAGTGGCAACTAACCCATGTCAGCAATGATAAGGGTCGAATCAAGCCTTTTAACCAAAAGCTGCCTTTGATAATGGAGGTACATCCAAGCCTTTTAACTTTCACAGAAGGCTGTCAGCGTTACCAAGTTTCTTTTGATATGTGGTTACCATTACCGTACCTTTACGGGCAAATCGATGTCAGAGAACTATCTGATAACTGCACCACAGTAAACCATTCAATTATCGAAAATTTGAGTAATAAAAACACAATCAAAAACAAAACAGGAAATGTCGTAAATGGTGTTTTTATACCCTATTCAGATACAGCTTTCAGATTTGATCCAGTACTACCAAATTCTACACAGAATTCTAACAAGACATTAAAACAGCTGGCTCTAAAAACCAATAAAGGAAAAACACTGATTTTTTCGGGTACGCCCAAGCCTGAATATCGTGTGGCGGGCATACCGCTTACCAATGAATTATTAGAGCGATACCAATGGCGTCTTATTAGTGCAACTGACGATACCAATAAAACTATTAATAAATTTAATCGTCCAGATGTACCTATTACTGCAAACTACAGACTTGGTTCACATGATTATAGCCATCCTCAGCAAAGTAGTTTTAGCCAAGGTGTTGGGTTTTCTGTCGGATGCAATGGGGCTGGTGGGTCTTATGCTTTATCTACTAATCAAACGTTGCTAATTGGTGGCAACCCTTCAACGATGGTAGGGTGTGGTGATGACATTGATGATATTGAATCAAGCCTTAGCCGCCTAATGCTTTATAGCTCTAGTCAGTTAACACTGATCAATCTTGATAAGCAGAGAGTATCTAATCCTTCTAATAACTCTGAATCCAGCTATCTCCTTACTCAAAAGTTAGAATCAGGCGAAACCTTAGTATGGCAAAACGAAGTAAAGAAGACACCGTAAACCCTTTTCAAATCCATACGATACTTACATTTATTAACCGATTGTTGCGCTTTTAATGAATATCTATGCCGAGTCGTTGGCTATACTGATTGCGACATAAACGAATGTTGCAACAAAGCCAGTAACGATTATAAATATAAAGACTTGAAACAACTATTTACATAAACGGAGAAAACGATGAAAAAAGTAATTCTTGCAAGCGCGCTATTATGTGGTTCGGCTTTAGCGATGACTGGTTGCCAAACGGTAGAAGGTCAGATGCAAACCGGTAATCCACTTAACCAACCTGCGCTAAAATCGACGATCAATGCAGTCGCTGGTAACAATAGTGAAGTGGGTCAAGTATTCCTACGCCCAGTAGATGGTGGCGTACAAGTCTACGGTAAACTGATGAACTTGCAGCCAGGTAAGACGGTATCATTGCATATTCATGAAACAGGTAGCTGCGGTAATATGGGTAAAGCGGCAGGTGGTCACTTCAACCCAGATAACAAACCGCACTCTAACCCTGATGATATGAATGGTCATGCGGGCGACTTGCCGAACTTAACCGCTAACGCAGATGGTGTTGCTACTATCAACTTTGTAAACAAGAAAATATCTGCTGCTGATGCCGGTAAATATAGTGTCAACCGCCTAGCCTTTATCGTTCATGGCGGCGTAGATGACTATACTAGCCAACCAGCTGGTAATGCAGGCGATCGCGTTGCTTGCGGTATCATTGAAAAGATCTAATAGTTTTTAACTAAACTATTAACCTTTAAAGTTTAATACGTTTAATAGCATAAAAACTGATAGTAAAAAAACCTCTTAGATAATCTAAGAGGTTTTTTTATGGTTTAAAGATATGGCTTCGAGATAAAGTGGTTAAAGAAATTTACTCTTCTACCCATTCACCTTTGCGCCAGTACACACCCCAACGCGTGGCCTTACCGTTTTTCTCAGAGCCGATATACTGCTCTTTTTTCTTACGTGACCAGCGCAAAATGGTTGGATTGCCATCAGGGTCTTCGTCTGGACCTGCAAACAGATACTGGAACTTATCTTCCATCTTATCTTTGATTTCGCGTAGCTCCGCAAGCTTTGGCGGACGTGTTTCGCGTACTTTCGGGAACTTAGAGGCTGCTAAGAACATCCCAGCCGCCCCTTCACGCAAGATAAAGTAATCATCGTGCTTGGTTGATTTTAGCTCTGGTAGATGAATAGGATCCATACGCGGCGGTGCAGCTTCGCCAGTTTTGAGCACTTTACGAGTATTGTCACATTTCTGACAAGCAAAGTAAGGACCAAAACGTCCGGTTTTTAGCTCCATCTGCCCATCACATTTATTACAGTCAATGGTTGGGGCATCTGAACCCGGTACTTCAAACTTGCCTTCTTCTAAGATATAACCGTCGCAATCGGGATTGTTACCACAGATATGTAGCTTGAGACCGCCATCAACGATATACCCGTTCATCGCGGTACCATCTTTTGGGCAACGTTTCTTTTCCATCAAATCTTTAACTTCAGCTGCTTCGTCATCACCTTCAGCATCATCAAGATTAGCAAACGCTTCGACTGGCATTAAGTTCTTGGTGCCTTTACAGCGCTCTTTTGGCGGTAAGTTATAGCCCGTACAACCTAAGAACACACCCGTTGAGCCAGTACGCAGCTGCATTGGACGACCACAAATATCACAATGGACATCTGGCACATCGGTCGGATCATTGGGCCGCATGCCATCTTTTTCTTTGGCGCGATCAAGCGTGGTTTTGAAGTCGCCATAAAAGTTATTGAGAACATCTTTCCAGTTTGTATCGCCTTCAGCGACATGATCGAGCTTGTCTTCTAGCGCAGCAGTAAAAGTATAATCCATCAAATCTGGAAAACTGGCGGTCAGTCTGTCAGTGACGATATCGCCCATCTTTTCAGCAAAGAGGCGTTTGTTTTCAAGCTTTACATAACCGCGATCTTGAATGGTCGAGATGATAGACGCATAAGTCGATGGACGCCCAATACCTTTTTTCTCCAGCTCTTTGACCAAGCTTGCCTCGGTATAACGCGGTGGTGGCTTGGTAAAGTGTTGACTCGGATCGAGCTTATCGAGCGTTAATTTGTCGCCTTTTTTGACATCTGGAAGCAAAGTATCGTCGGTTTTCGCTGGTGGCATGACTTTAGTAAAGCCATCAAACACCAATGTACGACCGCGGGCTTTTAGCTCAACATCATTGGCAGCGACGAATAGATTCACTGACAGGTATTTTGCAGGGAGCATCTGGCAGGCCACAAACTGACGCCAAATCAGCTCATATAGACGGATGGCATCACGCTCAACCCCTTTTAGCTGGGTTGATTTCATATTGACGTTAGACGGACGAATCGCTTCATGCGCCTCTTGTGCGCCTTGTTTATTACCGTAAAAGTTTGGCTTTTCTGGCACGTATTTATTGCCATAGCTGTCTTCGATATAGCCACGTACCGCCGCCAATGCATCACCCGACAAGAATGTCGAGTCGGTACGCATATAAGTAATATGACCGGCTTCGTATAAACGCTGTGCCAAAATCATGGTTTTCTTAACTGAAAAACCCAGTCGCGTGCTGGCTGCTTGTTGCAATGTTGACGTAATAAACGGCGCACTCGGGCGTGATTGCGTTGGTTTCTCTTCACGCTCTTTGACGATAAAGTCGTTGGCGTTAAGCACTTCTAAGACTTTATCCGTCTGCTCTTTATTGACAAGCTTTAGCGTTTTGCCACCTTGCTTGGTTGCTTCTAAACGAATGGCAATTTGCTCAGCGTCTTTTTTACTGCTAGCAACGTGAGTATCAGCATGAATTTGCCAGTATTCTTCTGGAATAAAGGCACGAATTTCATGCTCACGCTCGACCACCAAGCGCATAGCGACCGACTGGACACGACCTGCAGAAAGACCGCGAGCAACCTTTTGCCAGAGTAGTGGCGATACCATAAAGCCAACGACACGGTCTAAAAAGCGCCGTGCTTGTTGGGCGTTAACACGGTCAATATCGAGCTTTGATGGTTGCTTAAAGGCGTTTTGAATAGCGGTTTTGGTAATCTCGTTAAAGACCACGCGCTCATATTTACTATCTGCGCCACCGATGACTTCTTTGAGATGCCAAGCGATGGCTTCCCCTTCTCTATCCATATCCGTTGCAAGATAGATTTTGTCAGCGTCTTTAGCTAAGGCTTTGAGCTCTTTGATGACCTTGGTTTTGTTTGGCAATACTTCATAGACTGCCGCCCAGTCATGCTCAGGGTCGACACCCATCCGTCTGACTAGTGCTTGCTGCGCTTTTTCTTCTTTGCTCAGACTGTCATCTTTTTTACTGGTCGCTGGCTTCTTCGCGCTTTTACTCGCACCAACGGGTAAATCGCGTATATGTCCAATACTCGAGCGAACGACGAAGTCATTACCGAGGTATTTATTGATCGTTTTTGCCTTGGCTGGTGACTCGACAATCACCAAAGACTTGCCCTTTGGACTGTCTTTAGTTTTGTCAGCAGCCGCAGCTGGACTTTTTTTAGTTGTGGTTTTTGCCATATTTGACGACACCATAATATAAGTAGTTTAAAAGTAAGGTTAAATTCAGCAGCACGGCAATTTATGGAAGCTGATCATCATAGCTCAGCGATTTATTGTAATAATAGCTGCTGATATAAAAGGGTATAAAGCAAGCAACGACGCCGATACGAGTCATAAAACAGCAATAAAGGTACAAAGACGTTACACTGCTAGGCGCTGAACTGTCAACTGTAAATAATTGGGGCACCGCAAAACTGCTTGCTTATTGCCCATTAATGGAGACTAAAAAACGATTTACTAGCTCTGGCGCTTTTTTTGCATCTGTAATGCCCACGCTTCGAGCTGTGTCTTCAGTACTAATAAGTCTGACTCAATCATTTTTTGTTGATAATGAGGGTTGGTCACTGGGCGCACATAGGCGATATCTTCCCAATAAATAACAATGCTATTTGACTTAATTAATAAGGCTTTTACAAATGGCTCAATACTGGCGGGCAATGCCAATGGCACTTTATCCAAGCTAAAATTGGCTTGATGAGGCACATTATTTACGTTGCTGTTTGCATTGCTATCTGGTCGCCAGTAGCCATCGAGGACCTGATAGCGCGTCAGCGGCAATTTGACATTGTCTAGCACCAACCCATACTGCCCAAGCATCCCGCGACCATACTCATTGTCCTTGCCCCTGATCCAATCGGGACAAGCCACCAGTTTTGGATTCAACTGTAAGCGACGGGCGGTCATGCGCAAATGATCCAAGCGCTGATCGATACCGCTCGGTTTGAGCGCCATCATACTCCCTAATACGAATAGTACAATGGCGATCGCAATCCATATTCCCATAACAATCTGACCTTTTAGCTGAATTAAAATGCGGCTGAGACGACACTAGCGCCGCGATTGAGCAAAAAACTATTAGCGAGTAACTGGATGGACAGTGGTTTGTCATACCAGTCCTTATAATGAGCACGAACCATAAAAAATCAAGCAGGGTTGATAGAGCGCTGCGTTGATAATCAGCTGATAGCCACTTGCTTGGCAAAGTCCCCTTATTTGACAAACCTACTATTTATACTGCCATATCAATCAGTTAGTACGTAAAAAATAAGTTTAATAACAAGATACAAAAAGTTGTACACGGTAAAAAGTGCTATGATAAACCATAATTTTAGACGCGCGCAGGTTTATTATGAATTATCTTATTAAGTCAAACTCATCGACCGCTGCTTTAGCCAGCAAACTGACGAACAAATTCATGAGTAAAACCAGTATTGTCCTAGCGCTGATGAGCGCTGCATTATTTACCCTATCAGGCTGTGCCACGACCCAAAGTCTCACACCGCAGCAGTGCCAAAGCAGCAATTGGCAAGAAGTCGGCTACGCAGACGGCATCCGTGGGCGCTCGGGCGCATACTTTGGTCAATATACCAATCAATGCGCCAGCGTGGGCGGTGCTAGCCCCAACCGCATTCAATGGGAACAAGGTCGGCAGCAGGGGCTAAAGAATTACTGTACCGAGCTCACTGCTTATAAGCTTGGGCGCGAAGGCTACGACTGGCAGGCTGTCTGTCCACTTGAAGGTATTGAAAAGTTAGAAGAAGCTTACTCGCAAGGGCGCTACTATTATATTCGCCAGCGTGATCTTGATTACCTACGCACGCCTTATCCCTTTGCCTACGGTCCTGCTGGACGCTTTGGTTATGGTTACAGTCCGTTCGGCTATGGTTGGTAATAGTGCCATATCTTTAACTCATAAGCGCGAAAAGAGCTAGTTTTATAGCAATTGTAGGTGTAATGGACATTATTCATGCTAAAAAGTAGAAGGTAGTCGCTAATGGACATAATTCATGCTATTTGAGAGACCTTGACCCTAAAAAGTCTTTAATAAACCGCAACTTACGCTGCTCATTTAGACCATGATGACTGTGTAATTGTCGCTTGAGCTCGCTGAATAATCCTTCAAGAGAATTGGTGGTAT